>JBBRXY010000084.1:0-14396 GCA_038238185.1 Acidimicrobiales bacterium | reverse complement strand
CACTGGCGCGGCGGCGGCGTCGCCCTCGGTCCCAAGCCCAGGAGCTACCGCCAGCGCACGCCCAAGAAGATGGTCCAGCTGGCGCTTCGCTCGGCCCTGTCGGACCGGGCCGCCGAGAACCGGGTGATGGTCGTCGATGCCTGGGAGTTCGGTGCCCCGAGCACCCGCGAGGCGAAGGCCGCCCTCGGCGCTCTGGGTCTCACGGGCAAGGTTCTCCTGGTCCTGGGTCCCGACGAGGAGTACGCGGCGAAGTCGTTCCGCAACCTCCCCCAGGTGCAGCTGCTGAAGGCATCCGAGCTCAACGCCTACGACATCCTGTGCAACGACTGGGTCGTGTTCAGCCGGGCCACGCTTCCCGCAGCTCCGGTGTCAACCGCTCCGGCACCCGCAACGCCGGCGCCCGCCACCGAAGCGCCCGCCACTGCTCCTGACGGGGACCAGGCGTGAAGAACCCCCGCGACATCATCCTGCGCCCGGTGGTCAGCGAGAAGTCCTACGCCCTGCTCGACACCGGCGTCTACACCTTCGTGGTCTCGCCCGAGGCCTCCAAGATCGAGATCCGCCAGGCCGTCCAGGAAATTTTCAATGTCCAGGTGGTGAAGGTGAACACCCTCAACCGCAAGGGCAAGCGCAAGCGCAATCGCCGCCAGTCCACGTTCGGGACCCGAGCCGACACCAAGCGAGCCATCGTCACCCTCGCTCCCGGTGCCCGCATCGACCTGTTCGAGACCTAAGGACTCTCATGCCCCTTCGCAAGCGAAACCCCACAAGCGCCGGCCGGCGGTTCCAGACCGTCTCCGACTACGCCGAGCTCACCGACAAGGCGCCTGAGCGCGCCCTGCTGGAACCCCTTCCGAGCACCGGAGGGCGCAACTCCAACGGCCGGATCACCGCTCGCCATCGCGGTGGGGGCCACAAGCGCCGCTATCGCGTCATCGACTTCAAGCGGAACAAGGACGGCGTGCCCGCCCGGGTCGCAGCCATCGAGCGCGACCCGAACCGCAACTGCCGGATCGCCCTCCTGCACTACCTCGACGGCGAGAAGAGCTACATCCTGGCCCCGGCCAAGGTGAAGGTCGGCGACATGCTCGAGAGCGGGCGCAAGGCCGACATCCGTCCCGGCAACGCCCTGGCCCTCCGCTACATCCCCGTCGGCACCACCGTGCACAACGTCGAGTTGAAGCCCGGTGCCGGTGGACGGTTGGGCCGGGGTGCCGGAACCAGCATCCAACTCGTGGCCAGGGAAGGCAGTTTCGCCACCCTGCGCCTGCCCAGCACCGAGATGCGCCGTGTGCCGATCGACTGCCGGGCCACCGTGGGTGAGGTCGGCAACGCCGAGGCTGAGCTCATCTCCATCGGCAAGGCAGGCCGTAACCGCTGGAAGGGTGTCCGCCCCCAGACCCGGGGTGTCGCCATGAACCCCGTCGACCACCCCCTCGGCGGCGGCGAGGGCAAGTCGTCGGGTGGTCGCCACCCGGTATCGCCCTGGGGAAAGACCGAAGGCCGCACCCGCGACACCACCAAGCCGTCCCAGAAACTCATCATCCGCCGCCGCCGGTCGCGCGGCGCTCGGAGGTAGGAACACATGGCTCGAAGCCTCAAGAAGGGTCCTTTCGTCGACGAGCACCTCTTGAAGAAGGTCGACGCCCTCAACGCCAAGTCGGAGAAGCGGGTTATCAAGACCTGGTCCCGCCGCTCCACGATCATCCCCGACATGGTCGGCCACACCGTCGCCGTCCACGACGGTCGCAAGCACGTGCCCGTGTACATCACCGAGTCGATGGTGGGTCACAAGCTCGGCGAGTTCGCTCTCACCCGCACCTTCCGGTACCACGCCGGCCAGGAGCGGGCGGGAAGGCGCTAGGCATGCCCGGTCCCAAGCTCAACGAGCATCCCGTCCTGCGCACCCGCATGCAGGGCCGGGCGCGCGCCGTGGAGCCCACGAACGCAACCGCCCGGTCGGTCGCCCGCTACGTGCGGGTGTCGCCCTACAAGGTGCGGGCCGTCCTCGATCTCGTTCGCGGCCACGACGTGGAGCGGGCCCAGGACATCCTGCGGTTCTGCGAGCGCGATGCCGCCACCCTCGTGTCCAAGGTGTTGGCCTCGGCGGTCGCCAATGCCGAGCACAACCAGCAGGTGGTTTCCGACGAGCTATTCGTCTCGGCGTGCTTCGCCGACGAGGGGCCGACCCTGAAGCGCTGGCGCCCCCGGGCCCGCGGCCGGGCCACCAAGATCCGTAAGCGCACCTGCCACATCACGGTCATCGTCAGCCGCCTGCCCGAGTCGTCTCTGGCCCGACGGCGGACAGAACGTCCGGCTGCGGTCGCCGAACGCCGGCGCCGGCGCACGGGATCCGACGGTGGCGGCCGTCCCACCCGGCGACAGGCCACGAGCGCCGAGACGGCTGAGAGCCCCACGACCGCCGAGGCCCCCAAGGCCGAGGTCGAGGAGTCGACGTCGGCAGCGCCCGAGGAGATCACTACGCAGGACGACCCCGCCACACACGACGAGACGGCCCGCGGCGAGCGGCCAGAGGGCAAGGAGTAGGCATGGGTCAGAAGGTCAACCCGTACGGGTTCCGCCTCGGGGTCACCACCGATTGGAAGTCGCGGTGGTTCAGCACCCGTCGTCGCGAGTACACCGACTACCTCATCGAGGACTGGAAGATCCGCGATTACCTGATGCGCCAGCTGCCCCACGCGGCCATCAGCCGCACCGAGGTCGAACGCACCCGCGACCGCCTTCGCGTCGACGTCCACACTGCCCGGCCGGGCATCGTCATCGGTCGCCGCGGCGCCGAGGCCGACCGGTTGCGGTCCGACCTGGCCAAGATGACCAAGAACCCCAAGATTCAGCTCAACATCCAGGAGATCAAGCAGCCCGAGCTCGACGCCGCCCTCATCGCCCAGGGCGTGGCCGACCAGCTTGCCGGCCGGGTCAGCTTCCGCCGGGCCATGAAGCGTGCCGTGCAGACCGCTCAGAAGGCCGGGGCGCTCGGCATCCGGGTGCAGTGCTCGGGTCGCCTGGGCGGCTCCGAAATGGCCCGCAGCGAGTGGTACCGCGAGGGCCGGGTTCCTTTGCACACCCTGCGCTCCGACATCGACTACGGCTTCCGCGAGGCGCGCACCACGTTCGGGCGCATCGGCGTGAAGACCTGGATCTACAAGGGCGACATCCTGCCCTACAAGACTTCCACCGAGGACAAGATCTCCCGTGAGGCGGCCATGGCCGTGGGTGAGACGTCGGGCAGTCCCCGACCCCGGCGCATCATCTCCGCCGGTGGTGGCAAACGCCGCCCCGAAGGCGAAGAGGGCGCACCGGCGACCCCGGGCGAAGACGGCGCCGCCGGGCCGGCCCCGGTCATCAAGGAGGCCGACCCCGACCTCGAGCGCCTGTTGGCCGAGGAAGAAGAGATCGAGCGCCGCCTGCGCGAGCAGCACGAGACGCCGCACTTCCGCAGTGGGGACGAGTAGCCGATGTTGATGCCCAAGCGGGTCAAGCACCGCAAACAGCACCGAGGTCGTCGCACCGGCACCACCAAGGGCGGGGGACAGATCTCCTACGGCGACTTCGGGATCCAGGCCATGGAGCCGGGGTGGATCACGGCGCGCCAGATCGAAGCCGCCCGTATCGCCATGACCCGTCACATCAAGCGTGGTGGCAAGGTCTGGATCAACATCTTCCCGCACAAGCCGGTGACGGCGAAGCCGGCGGAGACCCGGATGGGATCAGGCAAGGGCAACCCCGAGCACTGGGTGGCCGTGGTCAAGCCCGGCCGCATCCTGTTCGAGCTGGCCGGTGTCGACGAGGCGCTGGCCCGCGAGGCCATGGAGCGGGCTATCCAGAAGCTGCCCATCAAGGCCAAGGTCGTCGTCCGTTCCGACGAGGTGGTCACGTGACCCAGGCCGCGGAATTGCGGGAGCTGCATGACGAAGAGCTGGAGAACCGTCTGGCCGAGGCCAGCCAGGAGTTGTTCAACCTGCGCTTCCAGAACGTCACCGGCCAGCTCGACAACTACTCACGCCTGCCCGAGCTCCGCCGGGAGATCGCTCGGGTGAACACCTTGCTGCGTGAGCGCGAGATCGCCGCCGCCGAGGCCGCTGAGGGCTCGGAAGTGGTCGTCGAAACGGCCCCGGAGGCCGAATCGGTCGAGAAGAAGAAGCGGCGGGCCCGGGTCTTGGCCAGTCGCCGTGGTGCGGCCGCCCAGCAGGCAGGACACGACGTCGTCGCCGGTGTGGGCGCCGAGGCGAGCAAGGCCCAGGAAGCCGGCGCACAAGCGGCGGACGAGGAGTCGAATGATGGTTGACGAGACTGGGCCCGAGCGGCCCTCCGAGCGGGATGCCAGTGCCACCGAGCGCGACAACCGTCGCAAGGTACGTGAGGGACTGGTCGTCTCCGTGGCCATGGAGAAGACGGCGGTGGTCGCGGTGGTCGAACGCGTCCGCCACCGCCGCTACGCCAAGACCGTGCAGCGCACCAAGAAGGTGCACGCCCACGACGAGGGCAACGACATCAGGGTTGGCGACCGCGTGCGCGTGGCCGAGACCCGGCCCCTCTCCAAGACGAAGCGCTGGCGCGTCGTCGAGGTTCTCGAGCGTGCTCGATGATCCAGCAGGAATCGCGACTGCGGGTGGCCGACAACTCGGGCGCCAAGGAGGTGCTCTGCATCAAGGTGCTGGGCGGCTCGAAGCGTCGCTACGCGTCGATCGGCGACATCTTCGTGGCCACCGTCAAAGACGCCATCCCGGGCGCAGCGGTCAAGCGGGGTGACGTGGTGAAGTGCGTGGTCGTGCGCACCAAGAAGGAGAAGCGCCGCGTCGACGGCTCCTACATCCGGTTCGACGAGAACGCGGCCGTGCTCATCAACGACCAGCTCCAGCCCCGGGGCACCCGCATCTTCGGACCCGTCGGGCGCGAGCTGCGCGACAAGAAGTTCATGAGGATCGTCTCTCTTGCCCCCGAGGTGCTCTAGATGAAGCTCAAGAAGGGCGACCGCGTCAAGGTGTTGTCCGGCAAGGACCGGGGCGAGGTGGGCGAGGTCATGCGCGCCATTCCCCAGCGCGACATGGTGATCGTCGACGGCGTCAATGTGTCCAAGAAGAGCCAGCGGGCGGCGCGGGCCACCATGCAGGCCGGCATCATCGACAAGGACATGCCCGTCCCCGCCGCCAAGGTGGCGCTGGTCTGCCCCCACTGCTCTCGGCCCACCCGTATCGGCTACCGCTTCGACGGCGACGCCAAGATCCGGATCTGCCGCAAGTGCGGAGGTGACGTGTGACCACGACGACCGAGACCCCTTCGCGGGAGCGTCCCCGGCTCAAGGTCCGCTACGACGCCGAGATCCGGGCCGCCCTCCAGGAGCGCCTGGAGTTGGGCAATGTCATGCAGGTGCCCCGGCTGGAGAAGATCGTGGTCAACATGGGTGTGGGCCGGGCCACCCAACAGGCGTCGTTGCTCGACGGGGCCGTCACCGACCTCACGCTCATCTGCGGCCAGAAGCCCCTGGTCACCAAGGCCAGGCGCTCGATCGCTGCGTTCAAGCTGCGTGAAGGCAACCCCATCGGCGCCAAGGTCACCCTGCGGGGCGACCGCATGTGGGAGTTCCTCGACCGCCTCATCAGCATCGCCATCCCCCGTGTCCGAGACTTTCGGGGGATGCCACCCAACGCTTTCGACGGCAGGGGCAACTACACCTTCGGCGTCGACGAGCAGCTCATCTTCCCGGAGATCGATTACGACAAGATCGACACCGTCCGGGGCATGGCCATCACGATCGTTACCACCGCCGGCGACGACGCGGGAGGCCGGGCACTGCTTGACGCCTTCGGTTTCCCCTTCCGGCGCCCCGGACAGCAGTAGCGGACTAGGAGAACCTGTTGGCAAAGAAGGCATTAGTCCAAAAGCAGCAGCGCAAGCCCAAGTTCCGGGTGCAGGCGTACACCCGGTGCCGGCGGTGTGGTCGAGCGCGGGCGGTGTTCCGGGCTTTCGGCCTGTGCCGTATCTGTCTGCGCGAGATGGTGCACGCCGGCGAGGTTCCCGGCGTGACGAAGGCGAGCTGGTGAGGCACCGATGACCATGACCGACCCCATCGCCGACATGCTGACCCGGATCCGGAACGGTTCCGTCGCCGCCCAAGAGCAGGTGCGCATGCCCTCGTCCAAGCTGAAGGAGGCCCTGGCCGCGATCCTGCGCCAGGAGGGCTACATCGCCGACTTCCGGATCAGCGACGACCCGGCCCGCCCGGGACGCACGCTTGAGATCATCATGAAGTACACCCCCGATCGGATCCCGACCATCTCCGGCTTGCGGCGTGTCTCCAAGCCCGGTCTCCGGGTGTACATCAAGGCCGACCGCCTTCCCCGAGTTCTCGGGGGCCTGGGCGTAGCCGTCCTGTCCACCAGCCAAGGGCTCATGACCGACCGCGAGGCGCGCAAGCGCCGGGTCGGTGGTGAGGTCCTGTGTTACGTGTGGTGAGGATTTAGCTGATGTCACGAATCGGACGAGCACCTATTCCCGTTCCCGACGGGGTCGACGTCAAGGTCGACGCCGGCCGGATCACCGTGAAAGGGCCTCGAGGCACCCTCGAGCAGGTCCTACCGCCCGACATGGTCGTGCGTCAGGCCGACGGCGTCATCTCGGTGGAGCGTCCCGACGACGCCCGCCAACACCGGGCCATGCACGGGCTGACCCGGTCATTGGTGAACAACATGGTGGTCGGGGTGACCCAGGGCTACCAGCGCGACCTGGAGATCGTCGGGGTCGGCTACCGGGCCGCGGCGCAGAGCCCGGGCCGCATCGAGCTGTCCCTCGGCTTCAGCCACTCGGTCGTGGTCGAGGCGCCGGACGGCATCACGTTCGATGTCCCCGCCCCCACCCGCATCTCGGTCCACGGCATCGACAAGCAGGCCGTCGGTCAGGTGGCCGCCAACATCCGTCGCATCCGCAAGCCCGAGCCCTACAAGGGCAAGGGCGTCCGGTATGCCGGCGAGGTCGTCCGCCGCAAGGCCGGTAAAGCAGCCAAGTGAGGATCGTATGACGTTCTCTTCGAAGCAGAAGGCGGAGGCGCGCCAGCGCCGGCATCGCCGGGTCCGCAAGCGGGTCCGTGGCACGGCCGAACGGCCGCGTCTGGCCGTGTTCCGGTCGAACCGTCATGTCACCGCCCAGGTCATCGACGACGTCGTCGGCCGCACGCTCGCAGCGGCGAGCACGGTCGAGGCCGATCTCAGAGGCGATGCCACCGGCAACCGGGAAGCGGCCACCAGGGTCGGCCGTCTGGTCGCCGAGCGGGCACGCGCCGCCGGCATCGAAAAGGTCGTGTTCGACCGAGGTGGCAACCGCTACCACGGTCGCGTGGCCGCTGTGGCCGATGCGGCCCGAGAAGCAGGATTGGAGCTGTGACCAACTATGGCTGAGAGCCAGTACGCCGAGCGGGTGATCACCATCAACCGGGTGGCCAAGGTCGTCAAGGGTGGCCGGCGGTTCTCCTTTACCGCCCTGGTCGTCGTGGGCGACGGCGGCGGCAAGGTAGGTCTGGGCTACGGCAAGGCCAAGGAGGTGCCCGCCGCCATCCAGAAGGGGATCGAGGAGGCCAAGAAGAACCTGTTCGACGTCCCCCTGGCCGGTTCGACGATCACCCATCCCATCCTGGGCGAACGGGGCGCCGGCCGGGTGCTGCTCAAGCCGGCGGCTCCGGGTACCGGCGTCATCGCCGGCGGGGCGGCTCGGGCCATCCTCGAATCGGCCGGCGTGCACGACATCCTGGCCAAGTCGCTGGGTTCGTCCAACGCCATCAACGTGGCCCACGCCACCGTCGCTGGCCTACGCGGGCTCAAGCGTCCCGACGAGGTGGCCCGCATGCGGGGCAAGTCACCCGAAGAGGTCACGCCTGCCGGGCTGCTCCGGGCCTACAACGAGACCCAGCGCGGCACCCATGTCCCCACCGAGGTGAGGTGATGTCCCTCAAGGTCGTCCAGGTGAAGTCGGGGATCGGGACGCGCCCCGCCCATCGGGGAACGTTGCGGGCCCTCGGCCTCGGTGGTATCGGCCGGACCAACGTCCTGCCCGACCGACCCGAGATCCGGGGCATGATCGCCAGGGTTCCCCACCTGGTGACGGTGACCGACGTCAACGAGGACCCGACGCCCCGGCCTCGCCCGGTGAACGGCAAGGCCAAGACCAACCAGACGAAGGAGGCCGGTCGATGAAGGTGCACGATCTCCGCCCCGCACCAGGCTCTACCCGGCCCCGCCGTCGAGTCGGGCGAGGCATCGCCGGCAAGGGCGGCAAGACCGCCGGTCGCGGCACCAAGGGTCAGAACGCTCGCGGCTCGGTGCGCGTCGGCTTCGAGGGAGGCCAGATGCCGCTGTCGCGCCGGGTTCCCAAGCTCAAGGGCTTCAATAACCCCTTCCGGGTGGAGTACGTGGTGGTGAACCTCGACGCCCTCCAGTCCTTCGAAGGTGACGAGGTCACCCCCGACACCCTGCGCGAGCGCGGCATGGTCCACAAGCGCGGCTTGGTCAAGGTGCTGGGACGGGGCGAGCTGCACCGGCCCATCCGGGTCGCCGCTCACGCTTTCTCCCGCTCGGCTGAAGAAGCCATCACCGCTGCAGGCGGTAGCGTTGAGGTCCTGCCGCCGCCGTTCGGGCACGGACGCCCGCCGGCTGCCGGTAACGCCCTCACCAACCGCTAGCCCGATCAGCTAGCCCACGTCCGACACAGCAGGGGAACCCGATGCTTTCGAGTCTGAAGAACATGTTCAAGGTTCCGGACCTCCGGAACAAGATCCTGTTCACGCTCTTCATCATCGCCCTCTACCGGCTGGGCTCGAACATCACCGTTCCGGGCATCGACTTCGCCGCCGTCCAGGAGCTCCAGAAGAATGCCGAGAAGGGCGGGGTCCTCGGGTTCCTCAACCTGTTCTCGGGAGGGGCCCTGACCCAGATGGCGATCTTCGCCCTCGGGATCATGCCCTACATCACCAGCTCGATCATCATGCAGCTGCTGGCGGTGGTGATCCCCAAGATCGAGCAGTGGCAGAAGCAGGGGGCGGTCGGCCAGAAGAAGATCACCCAGTGGACCCGCTACATGACCGTTGGCCTGGCCATCCTGCAGGCCACCGGCATCACCTACCAGTTCAACAACGGCCTGTTGCAGGGCTCGCAATCGGCCCAGGCCACGCCGCTGGTGCGGCACTTCGATGTCGCCCACGTGGCCCTGATCGTGCTCACCATCACCGCGGGCACCGCAGTGGTGATGTGGATGGGTGAGCTGGTGACCCAGAGGGGCATCGGCAACGGGATGTCGGTGTTGATCTTCGCCAACGTGGTGAGCCGGATGCCGTTCCAGCTCGGCGCTGTGCGATCCGAAGGTGGGAACCCGATCTTCATCCTCGTCCTGCTCATGGGCATCGGCATGATCGTGTCGATCGTGTTCGTCGAGCAGGGCCAGCGGCGCATCCCCGTGCAGTTCGCCAAACGGGTGGTGGGGCGACGAATGTACGGCGGCCAGAGCACCTACATCCCCCTGAAGGTGAACCAGGCCGGCGTCATCCCGATCATCTTTGCCAGCTCGGTGCTGTACTTCCCGGTGCTGCTCTCCAACGTGCTGCCGTGGAAGGGCGCCGTCGACTTCACCAACAACTACCTGCTCCGCCCGGACAACTTCGTCTACATCTCCGTCTACGGCCTCCTGATCATCTTCTTCACGTACTTCTACACGGCGATCACCTTCAACCCGGCCCAACAGGCCGACATCATCCGCAAACAGGGTGGCTTCATCCCCGGGATCCGTCCCGGGCCGCCCACCGAGCGCTACCTGGCCACGATCCTGAACCGCATCACCCTTCCCGGGTCGATCTTCCTTGCCGCCATTGCCCTCGTGCCTCAGATCGCCCTGGCCGTGTACGGCATCACCAGCTTCCCCTTCGGTGGCACCACCATCCTCATCGCCGTCGGTGTCGCCCTCGAGACGATGAAGCAGATCGACAGCCAGCTCATGATGCGCAACTACGAAGGATTCCTCGCTTGAGTCGGAGTGACGCGGGCTGAGGTGGGCGCGAGTCGCCGACTCGTCATCCTCGGCAAGCAGGGAGCCGGGAAGGGGACGCAGGCGGAGCGGCTGGCCCACCATTACCACGTGCCCCGAGTCTCCACCGGCGACATCTTCAGGGCCGCCGTAAAGGAGAACACCGAGGCGGGCCAACGGGCCAAGGTGTTCATGGATGCTGGCGACCTGGTGCCCGACAAGGTCGTGGTGGAGGTCGTCGCCGAACGCCTCGGGGAGCCCGACGCCGACGGGTTCGTGCTCGACGGCTTTCCCCGCAACCTGGCCCAGGCCGAGGCGCTCGACCGCATGCTCCTCCCCGGGGCCGTCGATCTGGTCGTGGAACTCCAGGTACCCACGGTGATGGTGCTGCAACGCCTGGCCGGCCGGCGGGTCTGTGTTGACTGCGGCACGAACTACAGCACCGAGCGGCCCGACGAAGCCGGGGAGGCGGCCGGGAACGAAGCCGGTGACTGGATCTGCGAGCGCTGTGGCGGCAAGGTGATCCTCAGGGAGGACGACACGGCGACGGCCATCAGCCGGCGCCTGGCGCTGTACGAGAAGGAGACCGAACCACTCCTGGGCTGGTACATGGCGCAGGACAAGCTCGCTCCGGTCGACGGCGTCGGCTCGCCCGACACCGTCACCGCCCGGGTGCTGCGGGCCATCGACGGTCGTTTAGCTCACACGGCGTAGTTCACGACACCGAGGAAGCAGAATGCTCAAGACCAAAGCCGAGATAGCGAAGATGCGGCGGGCCGGCCGGGTCGTGGCCGAGATGCTCGACGAGTGCGAGAAGGCCGCCAAGCCGGGAATGACCACCGCCCAACTCGATCTGGTGGCCCGGGGCGTGCTCGATCGTCGCAACGCCACGTCCAACTTCTTGAACTATCACGGCTTTCCGGCGGTGATCTGCACGTCACCGAACAACGTCATCGTCCACGGCATCCCCGGTGCCTACGTGCTCGAGGAGGGCGACATACTGTCGATCGACTGCGGGGCCATCATCGAGGGCTACCACGGTGATGCGGCCCGGACAATCCCGATCGGGTCGGTCAGCGGGGAGGCGGAACGCCTCATCAAGGCAACCCGGGAGAGCCTGGCCGCCGGCATCGAGTTCGTCCGCAAGGGTGCCCGTCTCTCCGACATCGGCCACGCCGTCCAGACAGTGGCCGAGGGCGAGGGCTTCAACGTGGTCCGGGAGTACGTGGGCCACGGGATCGGCACAGCCATGCACGAGGAGCCCCAGGTGCCCAACTACGGGCTCCCCGGCAAGGGACTCAAGCTGAAGGTCGGCCACGTCCTGGCCGTCGAGCCCATGGTGAACCTGGGCACGGCCCGCACGACCCTGTTCGAAGACGGTTGGACCGTGCTCACCGCCGACGGGCGCATCTCCGCCCACTTCGAGCACTCCATCGCCGTTACCGACGACGGCCCGGAAGTGCTGACTGTCTCCGACTGAGTCCGTTCCGGTCGGGCGCCAATGCGTACCACTCATCCTTCTCTTGGTAGGATGAATGGTATGTCGAAGACCAAGGCATCGGTCAGTCTCGATCCCACGAAGGTTGCACAGGCGCGAGATCTTCTGGGCACCGCGACACTGTCCGAGCTCATCGAGGTCGCCCTCGATCGGCTCATCGTCGGTGAGCTCGAACGGCGGCATGCCGACGGCTACGTCCGTCACCCACCCGAACCGGACGAAGATGCCTGGGCCGAGGTCGACCGGGACCCGAGCGAGGTGGCCGACGACGTCGACTGGGCCCGCCTCTACGGCGTAGCGGAACCCGGGTGAGCGGGCCCGTTCCTCGCCGAGGGGAGGTCTGGCTGGCGGACCTGCCAGGCGACAAGATCCGTCCGATCGTCGTGACGACCCGCAGTACCGTCATTCGCCATCTGCATTCGGTCGTCGCCGCTCCGGTGACATCAACGGTCCGAGAGATCCCCAGCGAGGTCGTGCTGACGGCCGACGACGGTCTGTTGCACCCCTCGGTCGCCAACTTCGACAATCTGCAACTGGTCCCCCGAGCACGACTGATCCGACGCATCGGGGCGCTCTCCGATACCAAGCTGGTCGAGGTCTGTCGGGCTCTCCGCTTCGCCGTGGCCTGCTGACCCCGGACCGAAGGCCCGCCTGTCGGAGCAGTCTTGCGGTGCTGGTAGCATGAACCTCTGTCCCCGGGCAGCTCGACGGTTTCGGCCGCGCGCCTGGGGCTCGTGCACGTCTCTCGGAGGTTCACCTGCCCAAGCCCAAAGAGGATGCGATCGTGCTGGAAGGCACGGTTGTGGAGCCGTTGCCCAACGCCATGTTCCGCGTCGAGTTGGAGAACGGCCACAAGGTGCTTGCCCACATCTCGGGCAAGATGCGAATGCACTACATCCGGATCCTCCCAGGTGATCGGGTGCAGGTGGAGCTCACTCCCTACGACCTCAGCCGGGGTCGGATCACCTACCGCTACAAGTAGATCGTGGAGACATGAAGGTACGACCCAGCGTGAAGAAGATCTGTGAGAAGTGCAAGGTGATCCGTCGGGAAGGCACCGTCATGGTCATCTGTTCTAACCCGCGCCACAAGCAGCGGCAGGGATAGCCAGCCCATGGCACGTATCGCCGGAGTCGACATCCCCCGCGAGAAGCGGCTGGAGATCTCGCTCACCTACATCATCGGCGTCGGCCGCACCACGGCCGGCACCATCTGTGCCCAGACCGGCATCAACCGCGACACCCGCGTCCGTGACCTCACCGACGACGAGGTGGCCCAGCTCCGCACCTGGATCGACGACAACCTCAAGGTCGAAGGTGACCTGCGTCGGAACACGGCCCAGGACATCAAGCGCAAGATCGAGATCAGCTGCTACCAGGGCATCCGCCACCGTCGCGGCCTGCCCGTCCGTGGGCAGCGAACCCACACGAACGCCCGGACCCGCAAGGGCCCCAAGAAGACCGTTGCCGGAAAGAAAAAGGTGAGGAAGTAGTGATGGTGCTCGAACCAGCGATGATGGCCGCCCGTGCCTAAGCCCAAGCCCGGCGGTCGTCGGCCGCGCAAGAAGGAGCGGAAGAACGTGGCCTTCGGCGTCGCTCATATCAAGAGCTCCTTCAACAACACCATCGTCTCCATCTCCGACCCCGAGGGAAACGTGCTGGCGTGGGCGTCTGCCGGCAACGTCGGCTTCAAGGGATCGCGCAAGTCGACGCCCTTCGCCGCCCAGCTGGCGGCCGAGACGTGTGCCCGGCGGGCCATGGAGCACGGCGTGCGTCGGGTCGAGGTAGTCGTGAAGGGCCCGGGTTCGGGGCGCGAGACCGCCATCCGGTCGCTGACCGCGGCGGGCATCGAGGTGGCCGGTATCAAAGACCTCACGCCCATCCCCCACAACGGCTGTCGACCCCCGAAGCGGAGGCGTGTCTGATGGCCCGCTACACCGGTCCCGTCTGCCGCCTCTGCCGGCGTGAGCGGATGAAGCTGTTCCTCAAGGGCCCCAAGTGCGACTCCATGAAGTGCCCGATCGAGCGTCGTCCCTATCCGCCGGGCGAGCACGGCCGGGGTCGCATCCGCGAGTCGGAGTACCTGCTCCAGCTGCGCGAGAAGCAGAAGGCGCGTCGCATCTACGGCGTGCTCGAGAAGCAGTTCCGCAACATGTACAAGGAAGCCAACCGCCAGGACGGCATCACCGGCGAGAACCTGCTGCGCATGCTCGAGCAGCGCCTCGACAACGTGGCGTTCCGTGCCGGTTGGGGCTCGAGCCGCAACCAGTCCCGCCAGTTCGTCCGTCACGGCCACGTGAACGTCAACGGCCGCCGGGTCACCATCCCCAGCTACCAGGTCCGCAAGGGCGACGTCGTGGAGATCCGCGAGAAGTCCCGCAGCATGATCGTCCTGCGCCACAACCTCGACACGCTCGACCGGGTGAAGCCGCCCTGGATCGAGGTCTCCGGAGAGGGCTTCACCGCCACCGTGCGCGACCTGCCCCTCCGGGAGCACATCGACGTCCCGGTCCGGGAGTCCCTCATCGTCGAGCTTTACTCGAAGTAGGAAAGCGAAAAATGCTCATCATTCAGCGTCCGTCCGTCGAAGCCCTCGGGGAACAGGAGGGCGACCGCCAGCTGTTCACCATCTCGCCCCTGGAGCCCGGATTTGGCCACACCCTGGGCAACTCCCTCCGCCGCACCCTGCTGTCGTCGATCCCGGGGGCCGCGGTCACGTCGATCCGCTTCGACGACGTCCTCCACGAGTTCACCACCATCGCCGGGGTGAAGGAGGACGTCACCGACATCATGCTCAACCTGAAGGATCTCGTCCTGCGGGTGGAGTCCGACGAGCCCGTCACCCTCCGCCTCGACGCCCGGGGCCCGGGCGACGT
>JBBRXY010000083.1:0-14405 GCA_038238185.1 Acidimicrobiales bacterium | reverse complement strand
GGGTTCGACCCCGCCGAGACCCGTGGGTTCGGAGACGAGCGTCGCCGGCTCATGCGCACGAGCCTGCTCGCCGGGGGGGCGCTGGCCACCTACGGCTTCGGCGGCGCCCTCCTTCGGCTGCTCGAGACCCCGGCCTTCGCCGACCAGGCCCTCGACGTGCAGATGCTCCAGACGTCGGCCGCCCTGGAGAACCTGGCCGTTGCCACCTACGACACGGCCCTCACGCTCCCCTTCATCGGCGGTGACAGCGCCAACCCCACGGTCAAGGCCTTCGTCACCACCACCAGGGGGCAGCATGAGGACCACGGCAAGGCCTTCAACGACGCCGTCACCAAGCTCGGCGGCAAGACCCAGGCCAGCCCCGACCCGGTCCTGCTCGACGTGGTGACGAAGGCCAAGCCGACCCTGACCGACGCAGGCAAGGTCGTCGACCTGGCGATCACCCTGGAAACGGGCGCAACCCAGACCTACCAGAACAACCTCGCCGCCCTCGGCGACGCCAACGCCAAGCGGGTCACCGCGAGCATCATGGGCGTCGAGGCGCAGCACGTGGCCATCCTGCTGGCGGTGCAGGCGCTGCTGAAGGCGGACAAGGCGCCCCTCATCAATCTCGATGCCGCCAATGTGGTCAACCTGCCCGACGTCGCCGGCAAGGCGGGCTTTCCCGAGTCCTTCCAGAAGACCGACATGGCTCGGGCTCCGGGCGAGGGAGCACTCAAGTGAGGAAAGGGCGTCGCGACGTTCTGGCCATCAGCGATGCAGAACTGGCCCAGCTCACCTCCGATCTCGACGAGATGCACCACGCCACGCTTCCGGCCATGCACGCCGCCGCCGAGGAGTGGGCCCAGGGGCTGCGAACCGAGGCCGTCGCTCTTGGCCATACCAGCACGAGCCGCCGCCGGTTCCTTCTGGGCGGGGGCGCGGCGATCGGGGCGCTGGCCTTCGCTGCCTGTAGCAGTGCGGGGCAGGGCCGCGACGATCCCAACGGACTCGGCAACCCCACTCCCACCGATCCCCCGGGCGTTCCCAAGGGCGCCCTCTCCGGCGACTTCGCCATCGCCGCTTCTGCCGCTTCGCTCGAGAACCTCGCCGTGGGCACCTATCAGGCCGCCCTCGATGCCGCCACGGCCGGCAAGTTGGGCAACGTCCCGCCCGCCGTCGCCACCTTTGCCGCCACGGCCAAGGCCCAACACGCCGACCACGCGGCGGCCTGGAACAGCGTGCTCACCAATGCAGGAAAGAGGCCGATCGCCGGGGTCGACCTCACCGTCAAGAACGGTGTCGTCGATCCCGCGTTTGCCGAGGTCACCGATGTCACTGGCCTGGCCAAGCTCGCGCTCATGCTCGAGAACGTGGCCGCCGCCACCTACCTCAACCACATCGGGACCATCGAGAACAACAACGCCCTCAAGATCGCCGCATCGATCCAACCGGTGGAGATGCAGCACGCTGCCATCCTCAACTTCGTCCTCGGCCAGTACCCGGTGCCCGATGCGTTCGCCAAGACCGACGGGTTCCGGCCCACCGGCGACGAGATCGGCTGAGTTTCCGGCCAGTCAGGCGGTCAGTCCGGTCAGTCCGTCAGGCGGTCAGTCCGGTCAGTCCGTCAGTCGGTCAGTCCGGGAGGTCCGGGAGGTCCGGGAGCATCGGCGGCGAGAATCCCTCGTGGCGCCCGAGCAGCACGGTCCTGGTGACGGCGCCCGACCCGAACCGGTCGTGCACCTCGTCGAGGGCGTGGTCGAGGGCGGCGTCGTCGAGGTGATCGAAGGGCAGGACCAGTTGGGTCGCTCCGTCGTCGTCGAGGTTGGCGACGGCGATGCCGAGGAGCGTGAGGCCCCGGCCCTCGATCATCGGCGTGGCCGTCACCACCAGTCCCCGCACGATGGCAAGAATCGTCCGGGTCTGGGCGGTGGCCTGGGCCAAGGTGTGTGACCGGGTCGCCCGGGAGAAGTCGGCGAACCGCAACCGGAGCACGACGGTGCGCCCCACCCGCCCCGCCGCTCGCATCCGGCGGCTGACGCGATCGACCAAGGCAACGGCGGTGGCGTCGATGTCGTCGGACGACTTCGGTGAGCGGCCGAGGGCGCGCTGCGATCCGATGGAGCCCCGGCGGCGGCCGACGCGAACCCGACGAGCATCGACGTTGTGGGCAAGGGCGTGGAGGTGGCGGCCCGAGGCCGGGCCGAGCATCGAGACGAGCGCGGCCTCGGCCACTTGGGCCACTTCGCCGACGGTGGTGATGCCCCGCTCGTGGAGCTTGGCGGCGGTGACCGCCCCGACACCCCAGAGTCGCTCGATCGGGAGCGGATGGAGAAAGGCCAGCTCGGCGTCGGGCGGCACCACCAACAGCCCGTCGGGCTTGGCCACTGCGCTGGCCACCTTGGCGAGGAACTTGGTGCGGGCCACGCCCACGCTGATGGGCAGACCCACCTGCTCGAGGACCTCGCTCCGCAACCGCACGGCGATCTCCGTCGGCGTGCCCGACACCCGCCTGAGCCCGCCGACGTCGAGGAACGCCTCGTCGATCGACAGCCCCTCGACCAGCGGGGTCGTGTGCCCGAACACCTCGAACACCGCCTTGCTGGCCTCCGAGTAGGCCGACATCCGGGGCCCGACCACGATGGCCGGCGGGCAGATCCGGCGGGCTTGAGCACCACCCATCGCCGTCCGCACGCCGTAGGCCTTGGCCTCGTAGCTCGCCGCCAGGACGACCCCCGCGCCGACAATCACCGGTCGGCCCCGCAGCCGAGGATCGTCTCGTTGCTCGACCGAGGCGTAGAACGCGTCCAGGTCGGCGTGCAGGATCGAGGCCTCGTCGCCGCTCACGAACGTATGTTCGCAACTCCGCCGCCGCCAGGCAAGGTGGGTCGATCTGTTCAAGCTCTGGCCGCCGCCGAACTGGCCCGCACCGGTGCGAACCGTTCCCGTGAGCTCAATACTCGGTGACGCCCCGGATCTCCTCCTGGATGGCCTTGTACTCCGGACTCTGAGTCAGTGGCAGCAGGCTCATCAGCTTGCCCATGTTGCCGGTGACCTTCATGCGCCCCTGCATGAAGGCGGCGTTGGGATCGAGCTCGCCCTTCTGCATCTTGACGCTGTCGTCCCAGGACAGCGTGAGGGTGAAGTCGGCGTCGGCGTCGTCACCGACAGCCGCCTCGAGCAACTTGCCGTTCTCCAGCACCCAGTAGTACCTGACATCGCCGCCCGGGCCTCCGGTGACGTGGTACTGCATCCGGGCGGTGGCGCCGTCGCGCTCGGGGAAGGTCTGGGCGAACTCCCTCTGGGCGTCGAGCCACTCCTGGGTCAGGTACTTGTGCATGCGCGTCCTCGCATTGGTCGAAAGGCCGATGGTAGCGGCGCCGATCGGGCCTCAGGGGGAGACGCGGTCACCGACGCCGGCGAACAGGTCGTCTTCGGGAGTGGCGGTGTCGACCAGGCTGCGGGCCAGGATGTAGTCGTCGTAGCGGTAGACAACCTCGTCGGGGGGCAGGCCGAACCAGAAGGGCGAGTCGGGGTCGATCTGGGTCTCGTGAGCAAGGAGGGCCGCTCGGCGGACGTCGTTGTGCTCGGTGACGTCGAGGCGCGTGGTGATGCGGTCGTCGTGATCGGGGCGCTCGAACCATTTCTCGTCGAACGGCGACTCGAGGCCGAGGTCTAGGAACCTCTGGTGCATGGCGAGGATCCGGGCCCTCGACCAGGCGACGTAGTACAGCTTCAGGGGCTGCCACGGTGGACCGGCGTCGGGAAAGGCATCGGGGTCGCCGGCGGCGTCGAACGCCGGCAGGGTGACGTCGTGCACGCGAAGGTGGTCTGGGTGAGGGTAGCCCTCCTGGTCGTCGGCATATGTGACGATCACCTGCGGTCGCTCCTTGCGGATGATCCGCACCAGGCGGGCCACCGCCTGCTCCTCCGGCGCCCGGGCGAAGCAGCGGGGATCTTCGTTCTCGGGCGTCCCCGGCATGCCGGAGTCGCGATACCCGAGCAGGACAACCTCGTCGTACCCGATGACGGCGGTCGACCGAACCAGCTCCTCCATGCGCACCTTGTGGAGCCGCTCGCGCACCTCCGGTCGGTCCATGGCCGGGTTGAGGATCTCTCCCGCCTCACCGCCGGTGCAGCACACCAGCACGCACCGCACCCCTTCGGAGTGGTAGCGCGCGACCGTTGCCGCCCCCTTGGACGCCTCGTCGTCGGGGTGGGCATGCACGGTCAGCAGGCTGAGCCGGTCTCGAGGCGGGGAAGCGTCGTCCATGGCGGCAACGGTACCGCCGGAGGCGCCGCCACCCGATCAGTTCCGGGTGGAGCTCTCCGGCGGGTCGGCGGAGCCGGGGAGCTCGCCCGGGAAGGGATCTGGTCCACCCCTTCGCCTGGCGTTGGCCATGGGCCGGCGTCGCGGCCACACTGGCGCCCATGAAAGTTGCCTTCGTCGGATCCTTCTCCACCGGAAAGACCACCCTCGCCAATCTCTTCGCCCGGGAGTGGGGCTATCCACTGCTCCCCGAGGTGGCCCGTGAGGTGGTCGAGCTGGGGTTCCCCCTCGACCAGAACGCCACCGCCGAGACGGAGACCCTGATCTTCCTCAAGCAGTGGCGGGCCGAGCTGATGCACGACCAGTTCGTCGCCGACCGCTCAATTTACGACGTGCTGGCCTACGCCGACTGGGTGATGGAACACGCCCGGGAGCCCCGCAAGGAGGACCACCTCTGGACCGAGTCCCGCCTGCTCGCCGTCGGCGACCTCCGGGCCCGCTACGACCATGTCTTCTACCTGCCGATCGAGTTCCCGATCGTGCTCGACGGCCTGCGTCCCGACGACACCGGCTTCCAGAGCGACATCGACGCCCGCATCCGGGGCCTGCTGGAGTCGGCCGACGTGGCCTACGAGACACTCTCCGGTCCCGTCGAAGCCCGCCAGGACCGCGTCCGCAAGGTGGTCGGGGCGATCGGGGCCACCTGAACGGCCGAGCGTCGCCAAGGCGGTGCCCGATGGATCAGTGCCCCATCAGGGACTAGCCGTCGGGTTCGAACGGACCCGGGGTCGGCAGCGTCGGCTGGGTCGGCAGGCTCGTCGGCGCAGGCTTCCGAACGGTGGTCGACGTGGACTGCTCGATGGTGGTCGGCGGAACATAGTCGGTCGTTGGCGGGCTGAGAGTGGTCGACGTGCGTCCGGGGCCGGTGGTCGACGTGGCTGCGCCGCTCCCTGACACGCTCTTGTAGTTGGACACCGAGGGATGGGACGCCCCCGCCGGGCCGGCGGCGAAGGCATCCATCACGTTCCGGGTGATGCGGTCGACGTTCTCCTCGAAGCAGGGCTCCCCCGGGTTGCAGACCTTGTTCAGTCGGCTCACCCACCAGTTGGTGCCCGTTGCGAAGACGCCTGCCCCGCTCGGCGCGCTGTAGTAGGTCATGTCTGAGTAGGTCGACTCACCCTTGCAGCGCAGGGGTGAGTGGGTGAGCACCTGCACCGGCCCCGGCGGGGACGGGGCGCTGGTGTCATAGCGGTCGAACTCGGGCCCGACCACGCCGAGGAGCTTTTCGCCGGTCTCCAGGCCGGTACCGGCGAACACCCAGGCCGACGGGTCGGACACGACCATGTCGGCCTTGACGGGGTTGCACTGGTAGTAGTCGCCCACCAGCGTGCTCTCCGGGCGGTTCACCGGGGCTTCCCGCCAGCTAACGGTGACCCGGCTGTTGTCGACCCCGGACATCGGGTCGTCCTTGGCCACCCGGTAGTTGACCTCGTGCCGCAGGGGTCCCGCTTCCGACGGCATCAGCCGGATAGCGCGGTACACGGCGTTCGCCCCGAGGAAGGCCAAGTTGACTCCGCTGTCGCGGGCCGTCTCCGCCGCGGCCCGCATCTCCGCCGACCAGTACTCGTCGTGGCCCAGCGTGACGATGGCCTTGTGGTTCACCAGGAGGGCGGCACGGTGGTGCAGATCGATGTCGGTCCAATAGGTGACGTCGTAGCCCTCCCGCTCCGCCATGGACACGAAGGCCAGCTCGTTCCCCAGGAAGTCGCCCGCCCCGGAGTCGTTGTCGTAGGGCCTCTCGAACGACACCACCTGGGATCGACCGGATGGGCCGCTGCCCGAGGCGCCACCGACGCCCTCGTACAGGCTGTGGCCGCCCCACTTGTTGTAGGCCTGCCAGGTGGTCACGGCATTGACCACGAGCAGGGCGGCCTGACTCGTGTCGTCGCGGATGGTGAGTGGGATGTACTGCTGGTGGCCGGTGGAGGCGACCAACTTGAGGAGGTAGTCCCCGGGCGGCCACGTCCTGTCGATCGCCAGGGCGAGCGACGGCGCCCAGTGGGCCTCGGCCATGCTGGTGAGGCGGTCGACCGTGGGCGCCGGCTGGCGCCCCCCGGGAAGAATGGCCGACTTCCACACGAGACGCCCCTGGGTCCCGCCGTACCAACCGACGCGGTAGGCCTCGACCCCAAAGCTGGTGGCGTCGGTGGACACGTACAGACGCACGGTTTCACCGTCGGTGGCACTGGTCGCGTCGGCGTACCCCTCGATATGGGCCTTGTTCGGAGGACCCGACAGCCTCCAGTCGGACGTGCCGGGCTTGGCGTTCTCCTGGATCAGCCAAGGCGCCTTCCCGCCGGATGCGGTCGTGCGCGTGGCCCCGCCCGGCAGCTTCGGCCCGGCCATCGACGACAGCGTGGCCGAGCGGACCGAAGGAACCAGGCTGAGGACCGCTCCGATCGCCGTTCCCACGACCAGTGTCGAGATGACGACCAGACGCGTCGTACTCGGGCCTGGCACGGGAAAGCAGGTTAGTTGACGCCAACGCCGCAACGGCGGCACCTGGTCTCGCCTCCGCTTCGCTGCGGCTCGCTCGGCGCTCCGCAGGCGCTAGAGGGCGTCGTGGCCCATCTCGCCGGTGCGGATCCGCACCACGTCTTCGATTGGCACGACCCATACCTTGCCGTCGCCGATCTTGTCGGTCCGGGCGGCGTCGACGATGGCCTGGACCACTGCGGTAGCCGTGGCGTCGTCGGTAGCCACCTCCACGCGGATCTTGGGCACGAAGTCGACCGTGTACTCCGTGCCCCGGTAGACCTCGGTGTGCCCCCGCTGGCGGCCGAACCCTTGCACCTCGGAGACGGTCATGCCCTGAACGCCGATGTTCCGTAGGGCCTCCTTGACGTCGTCGACCTTGAACGGCTTGATGATCGCGGTGACAAGTTTCATGATCCGAGCCTCCCCATGCCCAACTCGCCGTAGGCGTAGCCCGTCTCGGCATGCTGCGTGATGTCGAGGCCCTGGGCCTCGTCGTCGGGTGGGACCCGCAGACCCATCACCGCGTCGATGCCCTTGGCCAGGATCAGCGAGACGACGAACGACCAGACCAACGTGGCGCCCACGGCCAGAATCTGCTTGCCCATGAGGTCGAGCCCGCCGCCGAAGAACAAGCCGTCGGCGCCGGCGGAGTTGATGGCTTCCGAGGCGAAGAGGCCGAGAAGAAGCGATCCCACCAGCCCGCCGGCGAGATGGACGCCCACGACATCGAGGGCGTCGTCGTAGCCGAACCGGAACTTCAACTGGATGGCCAGGAAGCACGCCACCCCGGTCACCAGCCCGATGGCGACCGCCGACATGGTGCCCACGTAGCCGGCACACGGGGTGATGGCCACCAGGCCGGCGACTGCACCCGACGCCGCCCCGAGGGTGGTGGCATGACCGTCCTTCACCCGCTCGACCACGAGCCAGCCGAGCATGGCCGCGGCGGCGGCCATGTGGGTGTTGACGAGGGCCTGGGCGGCCAGGCCGTCGGCCTTGAGGGCGGACCCGGCATTGAAGCCGAACCACCCGAACCACAGGATGCCGGTGCCCAGCAGAGTCAGGGGCAGCGAGTGGGGCGGCATGGCCTCCTGCGGCCAATTTCGCCGCTTGCCCAGCACGATGACCAGGGCCAGGGCGGCGATGCCGGCGTTGATGTGCACGACGGTGCCTCCCGCGAAGTCCAAGGCCCCCTTCTTGAACAGCCAGCCCGTGGGGCTGAACACCCAGTGGGCGACGGGCGCGTACACGAGCACCACCCATAGGCCGATGAAGACGGCGTAGGCGGAGAAGCGCATCCGGTCGGCGATGGCGCCGGTGATGAGGGCCGGGGTGATGACGGCGAACATGAGCTGGAAGGCCACGAAAGCCAAGGGCGGAATGGTGAGGGCGGCGTCACCCGTGTAGCCGGGAAGGGAGAGGCTGACGTTGCCCAGGCCCTTCAAGCCGACGAAGCCGAGGCCGCCGAGGAGGCCCCCGCCGACATCCTTGCCGAAGGCCAGGCTGAACACGAAGAGCACCCAGAGCACACTCACCAGCCCCATGGCGAAGAAGTTCTGCATGAGCATCCCCAACACGTTCTTGGAGCGGACCATGCCGCCATAGAAGAACGCCAGACCCGGCGTCATGAACAACACCAACCCCGCGGCCGCCAGCACAAAGGCGGTGTTTCCGGTGTCCACGTGCTCCCCTCTCATCCGGGTCAGAAACCTGAAACGTAGCCGGACCGATAGCATGCGCGCCGTGCCGTCCCTTCCCGTCGCCTCTTGACCAGCCCGCAATGGCGACGAGCCTTGGTGACGGGCGCGTCCAGCGGCATTGGCCGGGCCTTCGCGGTGATCCTGGCGGCGTCGGGCACCGACCTGGTCCTGGTTGCCCGTCGCGCCGACCGCCTCGACGAGTTGGCTGCCCAGCTGCGCCTTGACCACGGGGCCGACGTCGAGGTCCTGGTGGCCGACCTCACCGACGACGGTGATCTCGAGAAGGTCGAAATCCGCCTGGGCGACGCGACCCTGCCCGTCGACCTCCTGGTGAACAACGCCGGGTTCGCCACCAGTGGGAAGTTCGCCGATCTCCCCGTCGACGGTGAGGTGGCCGAGATTCGCCTCAACGTGCTGGCGCCGGTGCGCCTCACCCGGGCCGCACTGCCCTCCATGATCGAGCAGGGCCATGGTGGCGTGGTGAACGTGTCGTCCATCGCCGCCCTCCAACCGCTCCCCCACTGGGCCACCTACGCCGCCTCGAAGGCCTACCTCACCAGCTTCAGCGAAGCGGTCCACGAAGAGGTCCGCAACCGCGGCGTCGTGGTGCTGGCTCTCATGCCCGGCTTCACCCACACCGAGTTCCACGGGCACGTCGGCATGCCCCCGGTGGGCATCCCCGGCCCGATGTGGATGGACCCGGAGCAGGTGGTGGGGTCGGCGCTGGCCGCGCTCGGCCGGCGACGGGCCAGTCGGGTGCCCGGCGTGCTGAATCGGCTCGTGGCCACGGTGTCGCGGCTCGCCCCCCGGTCGTGGTCGAGGCGTGTGCTCGGCCGAGCCGGCCCTCCCCTGACCGACGGGGAACCGCCGCTCTAGCGGATGCCCGCCTTCACGGCCTTCTTGGCCGCTACCGCCTTCTTCTTGACTGCTGTCGCCTTGTTGATTGTGGCCGGGACCCTCGTGGCCCCGCCGGGCGGGGTGTCGGAGGAGCGCGGGGGGCCCGGTGGGAGCGATCTCCTTGAACAGGCGATCGACGGCACGGTGGTCATTGCGCAACGGGGCGATGGCATCCGTGGTCGAGGTCTGCCCCCGGTCGGCTCACACGAAACGAACAGCCCGTCGTCCGGCGTCGACCGGCGCGTCCGAAGCGCCTCAGGAATGCGTCAGGAAGAGCCCGCCCTGGGTCCCGTTGACGCCCACGTCGACCAGCACCGCTTCGACGATGCTGGCGGTGACGAGCTGCGGCGACCCGCTGGCCAGGTCGACCACGGCTGCGGCCGCCAAGGTGGCCTCGATTCGGCCGACGTCGCGCAGTCCCAGCACGGCATGGGCCAACCGGGCCCGGCCGACCTGGTTGTCGAGGGCGGCCACGGCGCCGGGGAGGGCGTCCTTGACGGCCTCGAGGTCGTCGTCGTTGATGGCGACCCGCAGCGCCTGGATCTCCGGGGGCAGGGTCCGGGGCAGGCACCAGGCCAGAGAGACGTCGAGCGCGACGAGGGCGGGGACCCGATCGAGGAGCTTGTGAAGATCGCCGTCGGAGCGACCGGCGAGGGCGGGGGCCAGCGACCGGGTGAGCGCCACCAGCTCGCTCTTGGCCAGCTCGGCCGGATCGAGGCGCGACTCAGCGCCGCAGCAGCGCTTCATATTCTTTCCGCTGCCGCAACGACAGCGTTGACTACGTCCCAGCTGGGGCATGTGCCTCCCTCGTGGCCCCCTGATCTTGGCACGTGCGGCACCACGGTGTCGTGGACGGTCCGCCGATGGCGTAACCGCCCGAGCCGGGTGGTGGTCGGACAACCCATGCCAGTCGTGACGCCGAGATGAACGGATGGATCAAGTGGGTCTGAACCGGAACACCGCATCATCCGCCCACCGGGATGCCGGGCCCGAGCGGCCCCCTGAGCGGGATGCCGGGCCCGAGCGGCCCCCTGAGCGGGATGCCGGGCCCGAGCGGCCCCCTGAGCGGGATGCCGGGCCCGAGCGGCCCCCTGAGGGAGAGGTCGGGCTGGCGCGCGACGTCCTCGGGGCTGCGCCGGTGCTCGGACAGGCGGTGGCCAACGTGGGCCCCAGCGCCGTGACCGCCCTGCTCATGGGTGTGCTCTTCGGCCTGGTCGGGCCCGGCGCCTGGGCGTCGTGGTTGCTGACGGGCGTCTCGGCGCTCCTCGTCGGCTACTGCATCGCCGTCCTGGCCCGGCGCTTCACCACTGCGGGATCGCTCTACAGCTACGTGGGTGATGCCCTCGGAACCCACGCCGGCTTCGTGGCCGGCGCCGCAGTGCTGTTCCTCTACCTCCTTGCCGTCCCGGCACTGATGGTGGCCTTCGCCATCTTCGCCGGTGACCTCCTGGCCCAGCTCGGCGTATCGGTCCACGGCGACTGGGCCTACCTGGCGCTCTACCTGGCGCCCCTGCTGCCTGCCGGGGCGCTCGCCTATCTCGACGTTCGGGTGTCGACGACGGCGCTACTGGTCCTGGAGATCGCTTCCATGGGCGTCATCACGGTGTTGCTGGTCGTGGTCATGGTCAAGCACGGCGGGGTGTTCGATCACTCCCAGCTCACGCTGGCGAATTCTTCGCTCGCCGACATCCTCAAGGGAGTGACCATCGGCTTCTTCGGATTGGCGGGTTTCGAGAGCGCCGCCAATCTCGGCATGGAGGCCCGAGACCCACGCCGGTCGATACCCCGGATGTTGCTGTTGTCGGTTGTCGTGATCGGGGTGTTCTACGTGTTCAACGCCTATGTCCAGGCTCTCGGTTTCACGACTAACGGAACCTCGACCCTGGCCGCCGCCAACAATCCTCTCGCCGAACTGGCCGACAAATACGGGCTCCATCCCCTGTCCTATGCCGTCAATGTCGGGATCGCCATCAGCGCCTTTGCCGCCGTCACCGCCCTTCTCAACAGCAGCGCCCGGTTCCTCTACACCATGGCTCGGGAGGGACGGCTGCCCGTCGCCCTCGGCCGGGCCCACCCGCGCCATCGCACCCCCCACGTGGCCCTCGGGGTTCTGGTCGCCCTGCTCACGGTCGGGGCGGCGGTGATGGCATTCGTGTCCGCCGACGCCCACACCTTGATCGCCTGGCTGGGAACTCTCGGTGGCTACGGGATCCTGCTGCCGTACGCTCTCGTGGCCGTCGGCATGCCGGTCGTCTTGGCCCGCGACGGCAAGCTGCGCCCTGTTCACGTGGTCGTCGCCTTCGTGGCTGCGCTCATCCCCCTCGCCGTCTTCGTCGACAGCGCCTACGTGGCCGAGGAGATGCCGTACACGGTGTTTCCGTACGTGTTCCTCGGCTACGCCTTCCTGAGCCTGGTGGTGTCCGTTGTCGGATCCCGAAAGAACGGGGTCAGTCCGCCGGGGCCGGTCTGGTCCTCATCGCCGCAATCCACCCTTGCGCCGTCGCCTGGTCAGGAAGAACACCTGCCCGCCTGACCTGGTTTGCGACCAGCCGTTGTTACGGTGACTCGGCGTCGACGACTGAGTCTCAACCGAAGGTGAGCCAGCGCACGCCGTGGCCAGAGAGGAGCGCACGTTCAGTGTCGCTGACGGGTCGACGCCCGGTTGCTGCTTCGATCAGGGTGAGTCGATCCCATCCCAGCCCCGGCACTGAATCGATCGGCGTGTCCCCCAGCAGCAGCCATGCGATGACGTCGGCCGCCGGGGCCGTCAGCCAGGGAGTGCGGCCCAGACCCTCGGCCAGGTCCAGGCCGTGGATCCCGAGCTCGGCAACCCTCGTCACCAGGAAATCGCTCAGCGACATGACATCGCCCCAGCGGGTGCGCACGAGCCGCCGAGGGGGCTCGGGCCGGGCCACGATGACCATCTCCTTGCACGCGCCGTCGAACGCCTCGGCCAGGGCGCGCCCCGTGGTGAAGGTAGCCCCGTCGCTCGTGGCGGTGGTGATCCTCGTCCGAGTCGCATCACGGCCGAACCGCTCGTCCGGGCGGTAGTACCCGGCGGCCGACACCAGGGCGTCGGGTGGCTGGGGTTCGGGTGGCTCGGGCGCGGCGAGCATCACGGGCAGGCGGTTGCTGGCAACCAGGAGGTGGGCGAGGAGTGCCCGGACCGACCACGGCTCGCAGCGGGTCGGTCGCTCGAAGTCGTCCTCGGCCACTCCGAGCATGACCTCGGCCGCAGCCGCTCCCTCTGCATCCAGGGCATCGAGTACCAGGTCCAGCTCCACGGACGGACGCTAGCTCCGCTGGTAACATCTGCATGACCATGCAGATGTCGGTCATGCAGATGTCGGTCATGCCGATGTCAGGAGGCCCAGTGTCCGAACCGATGACCATCGACAGCTGCGAACTGAGGTTGGTCGACCCGGAGCGGGTCCGTTCCGTCCAGGCCTCGCTGCCCGAAGCCGAGGTCGTCGACGAGTTGGCCGAAGTGTTCGGCCTCCTCTCCGACCCCAACCGCCTACGCCTGATGGCCAGCCTGCTGGAGGGCGGTGAGCTCTGTGTGTGCGACCTGGCGGCGGCGGCCGGCATGGCCGAATCGACCACCTCGCATGCCCTGCGGCTGCTGCGAGCCCACCATGTGGTCAAGGCCCGCCGGGCCGGGCGGATGATGCACTACTCCCTGCGAGACGGCCACGTGCGCATGTTGCTCGACGTCGCTCTGGAGCACGTCGGCCATGGTGCCGGCCCGGCACCGGCGACGGTGCCATGAGCCGGTCGCGGCGTCTGGGAATCGCCCTGGGCATCAACGTCGCCCTCGTCGCGGCCCAGGTCGTCTTCGGTCTGTTGGCCCACTCGCTGGGCCTGCTCGCCGACGCCGGCCACAACCTGAGCGATGTGGCCGCAGTGGTGGTGTCGTTGGTGGCCGTTCGCTGGGCCCGCCGCGCCGCCACGGCCGAGCGTTCCTACGGCTACCACCGGGGAACGATCCTGGCCGCCCTGGTCAACGCCACCATGATCCTGGCGGTGACGTGCCTCATCGTCTACGAGGGCGTTTCCAGGCTGGCCAACCCCGAACCGGTGCGGGGAGGGATCGTCCTCGCCGTGGCCTTGGGCGCCTTCGTCCTCAATGGCGGCGCGGCGCTGGTGCTCCGCGACCGTGGCTCGGACCTCAACATGCGCTCGGCGCTGTTGCACATGGCTGGAGATGCACTCGCCTCGCTCGGCGTCGCCGTGGCGGGCGCCGTCATCCTGCTCACCGGCGGGTTCCTCTGGCTCGACCCGGTCGTGTCGATGGCCATTGCCGTGCTGATCGCCGTCGAAGCCCTCCAGCTCGTCCGCCAGGCCGCCGAGGTGCTCCTGGAATCCACTCCCAGAGACGTCGACCTCGACCGTCTCACCACCACCATGGGTGGCGTGGAGGGGGTGGAAAATGTCCACGACCTCCACGTGTGGAGCCTGTCCTCGGAGATCCGGGCCCTCTCGGCCCACGTGGTCCTCTCCGGCCACCCCAGCCTGGAAGAGGCCCAGGCCGTAGGAGAACGGGTGAAGTCGGTCGTGGCCACGCCGTTTTCGATCGCCCACTCGACCCTCGAGCTCGAATGCGAGCCATGCGCCGACGCCGACGACGGGCCATGCGGTATGGACACCGGCATGATCCTGCCGTCACGGGGAGCGCACCGGCACTGACGGGCCCGGCTCGCCAAGGCTCAGGTGGGTCAGATGGGCGGGCCGAGGGTGCGCTGAATCGCGTAGGGCAGGGGCAGGGGCACGTCGCCCGGCGTGCCCCAGAAGGCGTTGGTGCCACCCAGGACGTACCAGCTTCCGTCAGATGGGCGGTACACGGCGATGTCGGTGGTGCCGTCACCGTTGTAGTCGCCGGGCACGGGAATGTCGCCGGTGGTGCCCCAGAAGGCGCTGGTGCCGCCCAGGACGTACCAGCTTCCGTCGCTCGGCCGGTACACGGCGATGTCGGTGGTGCCGTCACCGTTGTAGTCGCCGGGCACGGGGATGTCGCCGGTGGT
>JBBRXY010000082.1:0-14415 GCA_038238185.1 Acidimicrobiales bacterium | reverse complement strand
GGTGGTGGTGACCGGCAGGGTGGTCGTGGTGGTGACCGGCAGGGTGGTGGTGGTGGTGACCGGCAGGGTGGTCGTGGTGGTGACCGGCAGCGTGGTGGTGGTGGTGACCGGCAGGGGGGTGGTGGTGGTGACCGGCAGGGTGGTCGTGGTGGTGACCGGCAGCGTGGTCGTGGTGGTGACCGGCAGGGTGGTGGTGGTGGTGACCGGCAGCGTGGTGGTGGTGGTGACCGGCAGCGTGGTGGTGGTGGTGACCGGCAGGGTGGTGGTGACCGGCAGCGTGGTGGTGGTGGTCGTGACCGGCATGCACACCGGGGCCGTAATGGTGTTGGAGTCCAACGTGACGGATCCGTTGCGGGCCAGCAACCGACCCTGCACGATGGCGTTCGTGTTGGCGGTGATCGAGGTCAGGGCGAGGATGGTCCCGATGAAGGTGGAGCTCACCCCGAGCGTCGCCGAACTCCCCACCTGCCAAAAGACGTTGCAGGCTTGGGCGCCGTTGATGAGCACCACTTGGCTGTTGGGCGCGGTGATGAGTGTAGAACCCGCCTGGAAGATGAAGACTGCGTTCGGGTTACCCTGGCCGTCGAGCGTGAGTGTCCCGGTGATCGCAAGCGACGACGGCGAGTTGTAGACACCGGTCGTCAGGGTCATCCCGCCAAGGTCTGTGGGCCCCGGGAATGTGGTCGTTGGCGCTTGCGCTGCAGCGGCGTTGTAAGCGGTGGTCAAATCGGACTGCGCCTGACACGCCACAGGATCGCCCGCGTGGATCGTCCCGGGGGGGTTGACTATTCCGGGCGGGAATCCTGTTATGTCGGGGCCGACGGCCGGACAGCTACCCAGGTCCCCGTTGAGGACGCTGGGTCCGGTGTTCGTCACTGCGCTGCCGGCCAACACAGCGAAGCTGTCGGCCGTCTGTAGGTCCACTGTGGTGGCTGCGCCGGCGAGGTTCGCGGCGATGAGCCCGCCGAGGCTCACGAGGCCGAGAATGACGAGCGATCTCGGAGAGAGCCGGGACCAGGTCATCAGGCGTGCCGAGTCGAGATCGGGGGTTCTCGGCGTGGAGCGGCATCGTGATGTCCTGAACCGTTGCGTCCCGACCCCAGAGGGTGTGGGAACCACATCGGACATGTCCGGCTTCTAGCGGTCTCAAGACGGGGTATGTCGTGGAGGTCGTCGCGTCCCTCGATCACCGGGCGAGGGTGAAGATCACTGACCTCGAGCACTGGTCGACGGTTGAAATCATAGGACCCTCGATCATTGGTTGAGGGCACTCGCCGGCCGGGATAGCGGGATAGGTAGGCGGGCGGATCAGGAGTTCCGGTCAGCTTCAAGACGGTGTCATCGCCGGCCGCAGCCGTGATCAATCGGTGCGGCACACCGAGGCCGCCTGCGGTCGGACTCGGCGCCGCTGTACCACCTTCGGAGCCGTTGGGCGATGTTCCGGAGCAATGTTGCCTACTCGTCATCGCCTCATCACTGCAAACCTTTCGCGATTGGTTGCTATTTGACCGTAACGCTACCCAGGTCCAGACAAATGCCGTTGACTGTCGTCAGATATACGCAACCTACGCCAGACTTCGACAACAATTGGATCGTAGTGCTTCGCCGGACGAGAAACAACGACGGTAGGGTTCCGAGGACCCTGCGGTCCATTGCCGCGTTGGGTCCGAGAAGGAAGGCGAAAAGAGGGGTGCGGTGACTCAGTGGCGGTCTTCGAGGGACGGGGGCCAACCGGGGACGAACATCTGGTCGCCGTTGATGCTGGCCACCTGCCAGCCGTCGTCGGAGTGACGTAAGGCGAAGCGCCGGGCGAACGAATAGCGCTTGGCCTCGTTCTGGGCCGCCTCGGTCTCCACGAAGGTAACCGTTTCCAGGTCGAGGTCGACGACCTCGGGGTCGTCGAGCGATCGCCATGTCAGGGTGCTGAAACCCTTCCAGATCTTCTGCCACAGCTCGAGGAGCTCGGCGCTGAAACGGAGCCAGAGCGAGTCGCCGGAGTCGACCGCGGCCAGGCGGGTGGCCAGTCCGTCCCAGTCGCTGCCGTGGCCCAGCCACTGCTGGTGGCGGTGGGCCCAGATCCAGTCCTGGACGAGGACGAGGCGCAGGGTGGGGTGGGTGAGCGGCCAGGCTCTGGCCAGGTCGCCGTCGTCCATCACCGCCTCCACCCACGCAGTGGCCACGTCCTGGGCCGTGGGGGGCGTGGGCATGGCGGGTTCGGCCACGGCCTCAGGGTAGACCGGGGGGCCGAAGCGTCGTGGCTCAGGGGCGGACGGACGCAGCCTGGCCCAGACGGGGGCCCACCCATCCCCGCTCGGAGAGGGCAACGGTGAACCGGGCGAACGACTCCTCCAGGGCGTCTGCCTCGGAGTGGGTCGGGAACACCTCCTCGCCGTCGGCGACCATGGCGTCGCCGGCCGCCACCAGGTCAGCATGGAGGGTGCCGGCGGCAGCGAGGGTGCAGGCCCCCAGGGCGGTGTCGGCCCCTTCGATGACCAGGACGGGTCGACCGAGGACCGACGCTCGCACCTGCGCCCACACCCGGCTGCGCCCCCCTCGTCCGGCTGAGCGGATCGCACCGAGAGCAGGGGCACCGAGGTCGCTCAGGTGGGCGTACGCCAGCCGTTCAACGAACGCCACCCCCTCGAGCGTGGCCCGGTGGTGGTCGACCTCCCCGGTCGGTCGGCCCAGCCAGAGACCGGTGGCGTCGGGAGCGACGAATGGGAATCGCTCGCCCGCTCCCAACAGGGGATAGGTCACGCAGGAGGCGGGTCCGGCGGCGGCGGCCCGGCAGTCGAGATCGGCCAGATCGGCGCCCGGCGATGCCGCCGCCACGGCTGCTCCTCCGGTGTTGGACGCACCTCCCGGCAACCACCATCCCGCCGGGTGACGGTGGCTGTACACCGCACCAGAAGGGTCGTGGGTGGGGTCGCCGGCTGCCCCCTTCACCACCATGGTCGTGCCGATCACGGTGACAAAGCGGCCGGGCCGGTCGGCACCGGCGGCGACCTGGCCGGCGCAGCCGTCAGTCATGCCCAGGCGGACCTGGCAGTCCCGGGGCAGCCCGGTGGCCGCGGCGGCATCGGCGGTCACCACGCCCGCCGGCGAGCCCGGGGGGCGCACCTCGGCCAACAGGGCGTCGGCGATGCCCACCGCGGCAGTGGCCTCGAGGGCCCACTCCCGGCGCCCGGGGTCGTAGCCGCTCTTCAGAGCATTGCTCCAGTCGGTCGGCGGCCGCTCGCCGGTGAGAGCGGCAACGAGCACGTCGGACGCGTGCCACGCCGATCGGGCGCGTTCGGCCACGTCGGGGTGGGCGAGGAGCCAGCCCCACTTGGCCAGCCCCGACGTGGATCCCGGCCGCCACCCGAGCGCAGCCCACCGCTCGCGGCCCGCCTCTGCGGCCAGCGTGGCCTGGTCCGTGGCCCGCTGGTCGTCGTAGAGCAGGGCGGGGCCGAGCGGGTGGCCGTCGCCATCGACGACCAGCACCGTGCCCGAGGTGGCAGCCACGGCCACGGCCCGGATGGTGCCGGCGGCCGGCCCCAGGGCATCAGTCGCCTCGCGCAGGGCGGTGACGGCGGCCGGCCACCAGACCCGGGCGTCGGTCTGCGACCACCCCGGACGGGGCCGCTTCGGAGCAGGAAGTGGAGCGCAGCCCCGGGACACGACATGGCCGGTGGCGTCGGCGCACGAAACCCGTACCTCCTGGGTCGCCAGGTCGATACCGGCGACGAGGTCGGGCGAAGATGAGGGGGCCAAGGGGCCCGACCGTAGCGGCGCGCCGCCTACGATGGCCCGGTGCCCATCGATACCTCCGGAGAATCCTTCGTCGCCCTGCAGAGCCTGCTCGACCAGATCGTCGACAACGCCTCGCCGACGGCGTCACGCATCCACGCCACCATCGCCGCCCAGCAGTTCCTCGAGTCGCTGACCCGCACGTTGGTCAACCAAGCCCTCGAAGAGGGAGTCGACTGGGACGATCTGGCCGCGGCGTTCGGCACCTCGCCGGCCAACGTGAAGTCGCGGTTCGGCGCCCTGCACACCTACGACGACTGAGGGCATCGCTGGCCCATGGACGACGATCGCCTCGAGCGGGTCACCGCCCTGTTGCGTGACCTGCACGGTCGCATCACCGCCGATCCACCGCTGCCGTTCGACGAGTGGGAACTGCAGCTCTACGCCTACGACGAGGCCCTGGTGACGGCTGCCGACCTGTTCGACATCGACGTACCGCTCGCCACGCGCGACGAGATGGGACCCGACGATCGCGCTGCCCTGGAGCAGGCACTGGCCGACGCCGGTCTCGACGTCCGCAGCCGCACCTGAGAAGCCGCACCTGAGAAGCCGCACCTGAGAAGCCGCCCCTGAACGGAGGGTCTCAGCGCGGGCGCTGACTCCCTCCGGCGGTGGCGAGCTCTTTGCGGGAGGTCACCCCCAGCTTGGTGAAGATGTGGGCCAGGTGGGTCCCGACAGTGCGCGGTGAGACGAAGAGACGTTCACCGATCTCGCGGTTGGTCAGTCCCTCGCCGGCCAAGCGGGCGACGTCGTGCTCGGCCGGGGTGAGGCTCGCCCACCCCGACGACGGGCGGCCCCGGGCCCCGCGCCGCCTCGTGGCATAGGTCATGGCCTCTGCCATCGACAGGGAGAGCCCCTCGGCCCACGCCACTGCGAACGCGTCGCCACCGAACTCCTCCCGAACGACCATGAGGTCGTGCTCGTAGTCGGCCGTGGCGGCGGGCGCCCGCGCGTAGCCGCCCTCGTCGCGCAAGGCCTGGGCGGCCCCGAAGAGTCGGACGGCGTCGGGACCGGGGCCGGCGAGCGCAGCCAGCTTCTCCAGCGACACGGCGATGCCGGGCCGGTCACCGATGATCTGTTGCAGGCTCAGGGCCTCGTGGCCCAGCGCCCGGGCCGACTCGACGGGTCCGTGACGGCGGGCCAGATCGGCACGGGCCAGCCAGGATTCGGCCATGGCCTGGCGATCGCCGTTGGTCTGGGCGATCATGACCGCGGCGTCGATCCAGGCCTGGGCGGCGACGAGGTCGTTGTCGATCCGGGAGATCTCACCCAAGCCCAGTAGGCAGCGGGCGCCCAGGTAGCTGAGCCCCAGGCGGCGGGCCATCTCGAGAGACTCGACGAAGCAGGCGCGAGCGTCGTCGAGCAATGCCCCGGCTAGGGCGACCCGGCCGAGGAAGCACAGGCAACGGGCGACAAGGAACGGACGCCCGACGTCGCGCGCCAGGGCGAGGGCATCGTCGAGGAGCATCCGCGCGCCGTCGTAGTCGCCACGGCCGCGTGCCAGGTCGCCCAGCCAGCTGAGCACCACCGCCTCTTCACCACGCTCGCCCAGCTGCCTCGCCATCGTCAAGGCGTCGGCGAAATGGTTCTGGGCGCGGGGATAGTCACCCCCCGCCAGCGCGACCTGGCCGAGCAGGCCCAGCACCTCGGCCACGAGGGAGCGGTTTCCCGCCCGTCGGGCCAGGTCGAGGCACTCGTCCAAGTGGGTGCGTGCGGCCGAGGGATCGCCGACGAGGAAGAGGGCGGACGCCAGGTTGCAGAGCGACGCGCCGAGGAGGGGGCCGTCGTCGGTGTCGCGGGCCAGTCGCAAGTTCTCCTCGAGCAGTGGGAGGGCGTCGACCGGCGAGTGGCACATCGACAGCAGCCCCACCAGGTTCCGGGAGCGATCACCGGTGGCCCGGTCGTCGCACGTCTCGGCCAGTGCTGCGCTCTGCTCGGCCAGGGGAAGGGCGCGGCTGGCGCGACCGGCGGAACCGATCAGGAACGCCGCGCCCCACAGGGCTTTGGCCCGCAGCCGTGGCGCTTCCCCCCGCCCCGCGTCCAGGGCCCGGTCCAGCAAGGTAATGCCTTCGGCCACGTGACCCTGGAGCCACCAGAACGAGGCGAGGGCTCCGCCGAGGCGAAGCGGTACGTCGGTGCGACCCGTAGCCATGGCCCACTCGAACGCCCTACGGAAGTTGTCCTGTTCGGCGTCGAGACGCCTGAGCCAACCCGCCTGCGTCCCCGAGGCCAACTGCACCTCGGCTCGCTCGGCCAGCGTCACCGACCAGTCGCAGTGGGCGGCGCGCGCGGCCGCTTCCTCACCTGCCCGCCCGAGCTTGTCGGCCGCGTAGTGCCGGATGCTGTCGAGCAACCGGTACCGAGTTTCGGCGTCGCCGGTGTCGGCGTACACCAGCGACTTGCTCACCAGCGCCCCGAGGAGATCGATGACGCCCTCCCGGGTCACGTCGCCCCCGGTGCCGACGGCCTCGGCGCCTCCCAGGGTGCAGCCGCCGGCGAACACCGAGAGACGACGGAACAGGGTGGCCTCGCGGGCGGAGAGGAGGTGGTGGCTCCAGTCGAGCGCGGCCTGCAGGCTGGCGTGGAACGCCGGCCCCGCCCGCCCGACGGTGCGCAGCACGCGAAAGCGCTCGTCGAGTTGGTCGAGTATCTCGGCCGGCGACAGCAGCTCGAGCCGGGCGGCAGCCAGTTCGATGGCCAGGGGCAGGCCGTCGAGCCGGAGGCAGATGTCGGCCACGGTGCGGGCGTTGCCGGGGTTCAGCTCGAACCCGGCCCGGGTGGCGGCGCCTCGTTCGGCGAAGAGTCGCACGCCGTCGTGGGCGACGAGCGACTCGTAGGACTGTTCCTCCGCCGGGGGCACCGGTAGCGGCTCGATGCGCCGGACCCACTCGCCCATCAGCCCCAGAGGCTCGCGACTGGTGGCCATGACGGTGAGCCGGGGGCAGCTCCGTAGCAACCGGTCGGCCAGGTGGGCACACGCCTCGACCAGGTGCTCGCAGTTGTCCAGGACCAGGAGCATGCCCTTCTCGCGGATCTCGTCGACGAGCGTGTCGAGCAGGTCACGCCCGGGATGCTCCCGAATGGCCAGCTCAGTGGCCACCACCTGGGGGAGCAGGGCGGGTTCGGCGACGGGCGCCAACTCCACCAGCCACACGCCGTCGGGATGGCGGTGGACCACTGCGGCAGCCACCTCCAGGGCGAGCCTGGTCTTGCCGACCCCCGGGCTCCCGCACAGGGTGACCAGCCGGGAGGTGTCCAGGAGCCCGACGAGGTCGGTCCGTTCCTGACGCCTTCCCACGAAGGTGCTGAGGGCGGCTGGGAGGAACTCCGCACCAGGTCGAACATCGCCATAGTCCAACGGGTCGGCGGCCGGGACCCGCTGGCTCGATTGCCCTGCTCGATCCATCGACGACCCCCAGACGTGACCAGGTTACCCAGCGGCGACCTACACGTGATCGCGCTCAGCGCCCCGGAAATACGTCATCGTGACCGACGTATCCTCTATCGGCCACCGGCATCCTCATGGGAACGCACCGACAACAGGAGGATGAATCCATGGCACAGCAAGTAACGACTCTCACTACCGAAGTCCCTGCCCCCGCCCGGTCGGTCCGGGCATCGACAAAAGCAGGCCTCGATCCGGCACCAGTGTGGCCGGTGCTACGGATCCTGCTCGGCCTGGTGTTCCTCTGGGCCTTTCTCGACAAGATGTTCGCCCTCGGGTTCGCAACGGGCAAGAGCCCCAAGGGCGTGATCGACCGGTTTGGCCCCGCCGCCTGGATCCACGGCGGCAGCCCGACCAAGGGCTTCTTGAGCTTCGGGGTGCACGGGCCCTTCGCCGGCTCCTTCAAAGCCATGGCCGGCAACCCCGTGGTCGACTGGCTGTTCATGTTGGGCCTGCTGGGTGTCGGACTGGCCCTGGTGCTCGGCGTGGCCCTGCGGCCGGCGGCGGTGGCCGGGATCCTGCTCCTCTTCATGATCCGCGTGGCCATCTGGACGCCCGCGAACAACCCGCTCATCGACGAGCACGCCATCTACATCATCCTGCTGGCCTGCATGCCCATCGTCGGCGCCGGCAACCGTTGGGGATTCGGAAAGATCTGGCAGTCCCTGCCCATCGTGCGCCGTCACCAGGTTCTGGCCTGAGCTGCGCATGGAGGATGCCGCCGGCCACATGCCGTCCGAAACGCGCCATCCCCGTCCACCGTGTGGGCGGGGATGGCTCTATCATGGGCACCGGACCCGGCACCGATGTCGTGTCCAGATCAGGAGTGTGTGACGGTGCGTTCCAGCAGCAATCCTGCGCTCACCCGTAGTCCCGCGTTCACCGGCAAGGGCGGTTCGCAGACCGTCGACCCCCTGGAGCAGGCCTACTCCGGGCCGAGCGCCACCTCGAGGCAGACCGGCCGCATGACCATCGAGGATGTCGTCGGCCGCACGGCTTTCCTCCTCGCCGTGGCCGCCGTGACGGGCGGGGTCACATGGGCCCTCGACCTGGGTGCGCTGGCGTTCCCCGCCGCCCTCGTCGGCTTCGGCCTGGCCCTGTTCATCATATTCAAGCAGGTCACGAACCCGGCACCGATCATCGCCTACGCCGCCGTCGAGGGTGTTTTCCTCGGGGGCATCAGCCAGGTGTTCAACGACCGGTACCCGGGCATCGTGGTGCAGGCGGTGTTGGGCACCGTCGCCGTCACCGCTGTCGTGCTCGCCCTCTACGCCAGCGGCAAGATCCGGGTCACGCCTCGGTTCACCAAGATGGTGATCGGGGCCACGATCGGTTTCGTCGTGCTCATCATGGTCAACCTTGTCGCGGGCATCTTCACCGACGGCGGCCTGGGCCTCCGGGAGGGTCGTCTCGGGATCGTCGTCGGCCTGGTTGCCATCGGCCTGGCGGCGATGAACCTCGTCCTCGACTTCGACATGGTCGAAAAGGGCGCCAAGGCGGGCATTCCCACCCGCTACGGCTGGTTTGCCGCCTTCGGGATCATGATCACCCTGGTTTGGCTCTACGTGGAGATGCTGCGCCTTCTGTCGATCCTGCGCAGCTGACCCCCCTGTTGTTCACCCGACCGGAACGAGCTCAGTCCTCGGCTCGGCCGCCCAGGTGGTGGGAAAGGAAGCGTTCGGCGGCGGCGTAGAACGACAGGCGGTTCTCGGGTTTGGCGAAGCCGTGGCCCTCGTCTGTGTAGAGCAGGTACTCGTGGTCGATGCCGTTGTCCTTCAGGGCGGCCACGATCTGTTCAGACTCGGCCTGTTTGACCCGGGGATCGTTGGCCCCCTGGGCGATGAGGAGGGGAATGCGGATCTGGTCGGCCGCCGACAGCGGCGAGCGTGACCAGAGGAACTCCTCCTCCGTCTCGGGGTTCCCCACCCGGGTGTGGAACTGGGCCACGATCGGAGCCCAGTAGGCGGGCACTGACTCGATCAGCGTCTTCAGGTTGGACGGGCCCACGATGTCGACGGCACAGCGGAACACGTCGGGGGTAAAGGCGGCGCCGACGAGGGCGGCGTAACCGCCGTAGGACCCGCCGTAGATACCCACCCGGTCGCGGTCCGCCCAGCCCTTGGCCACCACATGGTCGACGGCGTCGAGCAGGTCGTTGTGCATGGCCGCCCCCCACTCCCGGTCGCCGGCATTGACGAAGGCCTTGCCGTAGCCCGTGGAGCCCCGGAAGTTGACCTGCACGCAGAGGTACCCGCGGTTGGCCAGCCACTGGGCCTCGGGGTCGAACCCCCATGCGTCGCGCGCCCAGGGCCCACCGTGCACGTTGAGCACGGTGGGCAGCCCTTTCGGGGGCACAACGGGCGGGAAGGTGACGTAGCCGTGGATGGTGAGGTCGTCGCGGGCGGCGAAGGTGAACGGCTCCATGTGGGCGAGCTGATAGCGGGAGAGGCTGGGTTGATGTTCGAACATGAACGTGGCCTGGGCAGTGACCCGGCCCCACGCGTAGTAGCGGACGGGACCGTCGTCGTTGGTGTAGGCCACCAGCCACACCTCGTCGGCGTCGTCGTGGCCGAGGATCACCGGGTCGCCGGGGGAGAGGCCGAGCAGCGCCTCGACGTCGTCGGCCACCGCCGAATCGAGGACCCGGTAGTCGGCCCGGTCCTTCATGAAGACCACGAACTGGGGCTCGCGTGTGTCGGGGTGGAACCGAACGGCGCCGACGTCGTAGGTGGCGTCCTCGGCCACGACCGTGCTCTCGCCCGTGGCGCAGTCGATGCGGACCAGCCGCCCGGCGTTGGCCCCCAGCGACGTGATGGCCCAAAGACCAGTGCCGTCGACTGTGAAACCGAGGGGTTCGGTGGTGAGGGAGTCCTCCTGGGCGACCTCGAGGAGTGGGCGCCACTCGTCGTCGACAGTGTCGCGCACCATCACCACGAAACCGCCGTCGGGCGTGGGGGCCACGCCGGCCCGCACGTTCCAGTCGACGTCGGCCAGCATGCCGATGAATCCCGGATTTTCGGCCACCTTCTCCAGCTCGGCGTTGCGCAGGTCGAGCCGGTAGACGTCGTGAAGCTCGGGATTGTCGCGGTTGAGACCCACGAGAACGTGGTCGGGGAAGCGCTTGTCGAGCTCCTCGACCCGAACCTGCACGCCGTCGAACGGAGTGAGGTCGCGGATGTCGCCCGTCTGCAGGTCGACATCGAAGAGGCGCCAGTCCTCGTCGCCTCCGGTGTCCTGGACGTAGAGCAGGTGGCGCCGGTCGTGGGCCCAGTAGAACGACCGGATGCCACGGTCGCGATCGCGGGTGACCGCCCGGGCCTCGTCGCTTCCGATCGGGCTCACCCACACGTTGAGGACGCCGTCGTCGGGGGCGAGCCAGGCGAGCTGGGATCCGTCGGGCGAGATGCGGGGGCTGGTGCGCTCGGGGTTGCCGAACAGCACGGTGCGGGGAACGAGCGGCGGGGCCACAGGGGCGTCGGTCATGGGCGACTGCCTAGCAGACCATCCCTACACTCGGACATCGTGGACGCCACCCCGCCGAACCGATGGCTGGCCGAGGCCGGAGGCCGGGCGGCCAGCTTTGACGACCGGTGGGAGCAGATGGCCGCCGAAGGTATCGAGGTCCACGGTGAGGCGGACCTGGTCGAGTCGCTTTGTCCGAAGGTCCGAGGACGACGCACCGTACTCGACGCCGGCTGCGGGACCGGCCGGGTGGCGATCGAGCTGGCTCGCCGCGAGTACGGCGTCACGGGTGTCGATGTCGACCCGGCCATGCTCGCCCGGGCCCGGGCCAAGGCGCCCGATCTGGCATGGATCGAATCCGACCTGGCCGGCCTCGACCTGGGACGGACGTTCGACGTGGCCGTGGCCGCCGGCAACGTGATGATCTACCTCGCCCCGGGTACCGAGCGCCTGGTGCTCGCCTCCCTGGCCCGCCACCTGCACCCGGGCGGGCTGATGGTGGCCGGGTTTCAACTCGATGCCGGCCGGCTCGACCTGGCCACCTACGACGACCACGCCTTGGCCGCCGATCTGGAGCCGGTTGAGCGTTGGTCTACCTGGGACCGTCGGCCCTACGCCGGCGGTCCCTACGCCGTGTCAGTGCACCGCCGAGGAGGAACCTAGAAGCCGTGCTTCTTGAGCCAGTCCTTGGCCAGGACCTCGGGGTCCTCCTTGTCCACGTCGGCCTGTTTGTTGAGCTGCGTCAGGTCCTGGGTGGTGAGGGCGCCTGACACCTTGTTGAGCGTCTGCCGCACCTTGTCGTCGACCGTGACGGTGCGGATGATCGGCACCACGTTGTCGGCGTTCTGGAGGTGCTTGTCGTCCTCGAGCACCACGAACCCGTTGGCGGGGATGGAGCCGTCGGTGGACTTGAGGAGCCCGACATCGATGTCACCGCCCTTCAGGGCGGCCACAGTCAGTGGTCCGCCGACATCGAGGGGCTTGAACTCCTTGAAATTGGCCCCGTACGTGTTGACCAGGCCCACCTGGCAGAAGGGGCGGGTCGGGCACTCGGGGGGGCCGCCGAGCTTGAGCTGGCCGGCCACCGGCGCCAGGTCGGAGAGCTTCTTGAGGTTGTACTTGTCGGCCGTGGCCTTGGTGACGGCGAAGGCGTTGGCATCGACGGCGGGGGAGGGGTCGAGGGCGGTGCCGCCCTTGGACGCCAGGGCCGCCCTCAGCTTCTCGGTTGTGGCCTGGGCGTCGGGCGTGGCCTCGCCGGCCCCCTTGTTCAGGAACTCGAGATCGGTGGCTGCGTACCCGGGATAGAGGTCGATCTCGCCGCGCTCCAGCGCCGGCGCCACGACCTCCCGGCTGCCCAGGTTCGGTCGCACGGTGGCGTTGTAGCCGGCGTCGGTGAGGGCCCCCTCGTAGATGCCGGCCAGGATGGCGCTCTCGGTAAAGTTGAAGGCGCCGATGTTCACCGTCTTCTTGTCCTTCTCGGCAGTGGTGGGCCCTACTCCACTGCTGGTCTTGGATGAGCTGCCGCACGCCGTGACCATCAGAGCCAGGCCGATGCCGGCGGTCGCCACTGCATACCTTCTCGGTGATCGCATGGATGGTTCTCCTCCGCTCAGCGGTCGGCGACGACGGGTGTCGCAGCCACGAACGTCTCATTCTTGTCGGAAATCTGACGCCGCAGCCCGGCCGGTACCAGCAGCCGCTGTACACCGGCGAGGCTCACCTCGGTGAACACGGCCAGACAGGCCACGAGCAGGGCCCCGGCGAACACCTGGACGAAGTCGCGCTGGGCCAGGCCGTCGATTACATAGCGGCCGAGGCCGCCCCACGCCACGAGGGCGGCGATGGTGGCGGTGGCCACTACCTCGACCGCCGCGGTGCGCACGCCGGCCATCACCAGGGGCACGGCGATGGGTAGCTCGACCCGGCCGAGGACCTGGCGGCCGGTCATCCCCATTCCCCGAGCCGATTCGCGCACGTCGGGGTCGACGTCGCGCACGCCGATGAAGGAGTTGGTGATCATGGGTGGCACGGCCAAGGCCACGAGGGCGCAGAACGCGGGTAAGGCCCCGATGCCCACGAACTGCACGGCCACCACCAGGATGGCGAACGACGGGACGGCACGACCGACGTTGGCCAGGTTGATGATTAGGCCCCCCATCCGGTTGAGGTGGCCCAGCAGGATGCCGGCGGGCAGGGCCACCGCTCCCGCCGCCACCATGGCCACCACCGACATGACCAGGTGCTCGTAGAGGCGGTGGGGGATGCCGTTGGTGCCCTGCCAGTGGGCGGCGGTAATGAACCACTGGACGACCTCGCCGAGAAAGCTCACGATCGTCCCCGGTTTCGGCGCCACGGGGTGACCAGTCGCTCGAGGCCGATCAGGCTCACGTCGGCGACCACGGCCAGGATCACCGACAGCACCGTGCCCACGACCAGCGGCGTGCGGAAGTTGCGGATGAGGCCCTCGAGGATGAGCCTGCCCAGACCACCCTGGCCGATGAGGGCGGTGACCGTGACCAGCCCGATGGTGGTGACGGTGGCGATGCGCACGCCGGCGATGATGGACGGCATGGCCAGTGGCAACTCGATCCGCCAGAGTTGTCGACGCCTGGTGAAGCCCATGCCCCGGGCGGCCTCACGCACGTCGTCGGGCACGGCGTCGAGGCCCGCCACGGTGTTGCGGATGAGGATGAGCAGGGTGTAGCCCACCAGTCCGATCTCGGCGGTGGTGCGGCTCAGGCCCGTCCAGGGCACCAGCATGGCGAACAGGGCCAGCGAGGGCACCGTGTAGAGGATGCCGGTGGCGGACAGCACGGGAGTGCTGGCCCACGTCCACCTCCGGGCGACGAGGGCCAGCGGAAAGGAAATGGCCAGGCCGATGGCCACGGCGATCACCGTGAGCTCCACGTGCTGGCGGGTGGCGGCGCTGATGGTGCCGGTGTGCCGGGAGACCCAGTCCCACCTCACCCACGGGTCGGCGGCAGCGATCAGCCCACCAGCCTGCACTCCGGCAGACTATCGACCCCGTCATGATCCGACTCGTTGCTCTCTCCAAGCACTTCGCCAACGGCCAGGTGGCGGTCGATTCCCTCGACCTCGAGGTCGACGACGGTGACGTCTGCGTGCTGGTCGGGCCGTCCGGGTGTGGCAAGACCACCACCCTGAAGATGATCAACCGGCTGGTGGAGCCCACCAGCGGGCGGATCTTCATCGGCGACGAGGACGTTACCGCCATCGACCCCGTCCTCCTTCGTCGCCGGATCGGTTACGTGATCCAGCAGGTGGGCCTGTTCCCGCACCTGAGCGTGGCCGACAACGTGGCCACCGTTCCCCGCCTGATGGGTTGGGACCGCCGGCGGACGCGCGGCCGCGTCGACGAGCTGCTCGGCCTGGTGGGCCTCGAGCCCGCGGTCTACCGCGACCGCTACCCCCACCAGCTCTCGGGCGGACAACGGCAGCGGGTGGGTGTCGCCCGGGCGCTCGGCGTCGACCCACCCGTGCTGCTCATGGACGAGCCGTTCGGGGCCATCGACCCAATCACTCGCGACCGCCTCCAGCACGAGTTCCTCCGGCTCCAATCCGAGGTGAACAAGACGGTGGTGTTCGTCACCCACGACATCGACGAAGCCGTCCGCGTCGGTGACCGCATCGCCATCCTGCGTGAAGGCGGTGTCCTCGAGCAGTACGCGTCGCCGGCCGACGTCCTGGGTCGGCCGGCC
>JBBRXY010000081.1:0-14439 GCA_038238185.1 Acidimicrobiales bacterium | reverse complement strand
GAGCTCCGCACCCCGCCGTTACCAGCGACGCACGTCGAGGGTGGGGCCAGGCCATCGAGCACTGGCCCGGAGCTACGCACCCGGCATAGGCCGGACCTCCAATCTGCGAGCCCGCTCGCTACGAGCGACTTCGTGTCGCACTTTCTTCTTCGTGTCCACGCTGATGACCGGCTCGCCGGCGGAAGCGAAGCGACCCACCAGATCGTTGAGGTAGACGAACTGGCCATCACGGTCGGGATGGGCGGACCCCTCCTTCTCCTTGGCCGGCGCCTGGAGGGAGTATCCGAGGGACTTGAGGATCCTGCCCACCGTGTCATCGGTGACCTTGAAACCCTGGCGCACCAGATCCGTCGCCAACTTGGCCGTCGACTTCGAAGTCCAACGCAACAACGACATCGGGTTGCCGCGGGTCTCGGGGTTCACCAGCTCGTCGAGGGCTTCCAACAGCCCCGGCTGCTTCACCTCGGCGAGAATGTCGCCTCCGCCGGGGGCACGCTGGCGACCAGAAGGCTCGATCCCCGTCGTCACCTCCCGCTCCGCCTTGATGACGGTGTTGCGACTCATGCCCGATGCCTCGGCCACCGCTGTCTTGCCGCCGCGTCCGAGACTCACCGACATCGCACCAGCAACCACCCGCCGCTGGAGCTCGTTCAGATGGGGAAGGACCGTGGTAAAGAATCGCGCGAGCTCCTCACCACTGGCCTCCACCAGGCCAGACTACATCGCGCGCACTAACATTCGGTGGACCCTAAGGAAGGAAGGACGGTCCCTCTTATTCGCTGATGTACACAAACAGAAGCAGCAGGGGAATCATTATCAAGGCGACGACAACTAAGACAAGAGCGATCACAAACGGAGCTACCCAAATCACAAGCCACAGCATTAGCGGTACGACGGCGGCGATAGCGCAAGTAGCTATTAGGCCCATAAAGACGGCTTCCACATTGCTCACTAGGACACCGCGACGGACCAAGGACACCAACGCAATTGCTAGCCCGAGTAAGCCCATTATGCCCGCAGCAGGACCTGTCCAGTGCCAATGCTCGGCGAGGTACAATGGCGAGAAATAGCTGGGCCAGTCACTTTTGTATGCCTCGATCATCCCCTGTAGCTCTTCGCCCTTGAACCACATCGTATCCAGCATGCGTTCAAACCACTGGGACGCAGATTCTCGATCAATGCCCCGAAAATATAGTAAAAGCGGAACGGCTGCGAGAATCCCTGTCGCTTGCAACATAGGTCCGAGTTCATATTTGCCGCGAAAGAGGCGGCTGGCCAATCGCCGATTGAACCCCACAATAGACAATGTCAGCCGTGTCAGCTTGCCATAGGCTAACTCGCTAGGGCCAAACCGATATTCCCCAGAACTTTCGCTACCTGAAAGCCTCTTCAGACCTTTACCACCGCGCACAGCCCCTCCGATTCGTTCGCGACCGGCTGAATGCCCTAGAACCATTGAGCAAAGACCTCTTCCGGTCGGCCCATTACATCGCATCGCAAGCCTGCCGACGGCGCCCTGACTGGGGCCGACGACCTCAATAGACATGGCACGGCTCGCCAAGACGAACCAGGTCCGGCAGCTCGCTGGTACGGCATCGGAAGTCTGCGCGCGTCAGAGCTGGGCGTACAGCGGCCTCGTGGCGCTCTCTGCACGGTTCGAACGTAGCGCGTCACCAAGATCGGTGGCGCCGTGTCCGCGAGCATGCTGGCGTTCGTTATCTACACCACCCCCGGGACATGGGATCGGTCCAACGCCCTGGTCACCCTGAGCAGCTACCCACGGTTCTGCTACTTCTGCCTGCCGTCGTTCACCGAACGGTTCTCAACTCCGCGACTTCACCCTGGCCCTAGCCAACGATCCATATGTTAGTTCATCATCGAGCGAGGCTCCCGACCGGCGATCTTCACCGCGAACCGCCAGGCTCGGACTGGTACACGCTGTTCCCCAACCCCGATCACGCCCGGGCGTTGGCCAAGGGCAGCGAGGTCCTGGTGCTCGACCACTACCGCGAGGTGTTCCGCATCAAGCCCGGTGCCTTTCCCGGTGCCACCGCCCTGGCCCGGGCCCGGCCGGCGGCGGCCTTCAGCCCCACCCACGACGAGCTGTGGACTGCGGGCCGGCGCAAGCTCGGCGACGCCGGCGGCACCGAGCCCTGATCGAGGTCCTCCTCCTGCAGCGTGCCGAAGGACTCCCTGCTGGCGGGGCATCCGGGCCGCTCTGGCGGTCGGGTCCGTCGACGCCGAGGGTGGTGGCCATCGGGGCCCGCAAGGTCGCCGAGCGGGTCGTCGCCCCATCGTTTCCCTCGGTGCTCTTGGCGACCGTCGTGCGGAGGCGTCAGCGTGAGCAAGACCTGGCTCGCGCAAGGGCCCTCCTGCCATTTCTCTTGGCGGAGAACAGGAGGGCCCTTCCTGACGATGCCCGGAGGCATCGTGCTCATCGTAGGGACAGAAACGACCGTGGTCGAGACCGACCTCACCGCCGGCCGCTTGGCCTGCCCGAAATGCCGGTCCCGGCTGCGCCCGTGGGGCCACACCAAGAACCGGGAGCTGCGTCGTCGCGGCGGTGTTGAGTGGCGCCGGCCCCGGCGGGCCATCTGCGCTGGTTGCGGAGCCACCCACGTGTTGTTGCCCGACGACAGCCTCGGCCGCCGCCGCGACGCCATCGACGTGATCGGTGCCGCCCAGGTGGCCAAAGCTGGGGGTTCGGGTCACCGTGCTATCGCTGCCGTGCTCGACCTGCCGGCACCACGGTGCGGGGCTGGTTGCGGCGCTTCGGGGCCATGGCCGAACGCATCCGGGCCCACTTCACCCGCTGGGCCCATGCCTTCGACCCCGAGCTGGGGACGATCAACCCGGCCGGATCGGCCTTCGCCGATGCCGTGGAGGCGGTGGGAACCGCGGCCCGGGCGGCGGTGCGCCGCCTCGGGACCCGCCCGCCGTGGTCGGTGGCCTCGGTGCTGAGCGGCGGAGCGCTGTTGGCCAACACCAGCTGCCCCTGGGCAGCGCCGGGCTGAGCGACCAGGGTCAGGCGCCGACCGACACCGCCACCTTGGAGGCGCCATGAACGACCGCCAGAGAGAGATCGCCCTCTTCCGCTACTCCCTCATCCGCGAGGCCGCCGACTCGTCGTTGACCAAGCGGGAGCGGGGATATCTCGTGCGCTAACTGGCCGGGCGCGACCACGCCGGGCCCGGCGGCCAGCGCATCCGGGTGGCCGGCAACACCGTCGACCGCTGGATCCGCACCTATCGCTGCGGCGGCTTCGAGGCGCTTGCACCCGCTCCGCTGCGCAACTGCGAGCCGGCCACCCCGGCGGCCATGTTGGCTCTGGCCGAGGCCCTCAAGCGCGAGGTTCCCCGGCGCACCGCCGCCCAGGTGGGCCAGATCATCCGCACTGCCGAGGGATGGGCACCGTCGGAGCGGACCCTGCAGCGCCTGTTCGTGCGCCTGGGTCTCAACACCCGAGTCGACGGCGCCCCTCCCCGGGCCTTCGGGCGATTCGAGGCAGACGCCTCCAACGATTTGTGGACCGGCGACCCCCTCCACGGCCCTGCCGTCGGCGGGCGCAAGACTTACCTGTTCGCCTTCATCGACGACCACAGCCGGGCCCTGGTCGGCTATCGCTGGGTGGCCCGCATCGCCTGGTGCGTGGAGGAGCGGGCCCTCGGCGTCATCACCGGCGAAGTGGGAGCGGGCAAGACCGTGGCGGTCCGCGCCGCTGTCGCCGTGCTCGACACCAGCCGCTTCACCACCCTGTACTTCGGCAACCCCTCCGTGGGCGCCCGTGGCCTCTACTACGCCATCGTCTCGGGCCTGGGAGGCGTGCCCCGGTTCCACAAGGCCGCCTTGATCCCCCAGGCCGCCGATGCCCTGGCTGCGGAGGAAGCAGAGCGGGGCAAGCGCGTGGTGCTCATCGTCGACCTATGCCGACGATGCGACTATGCCGACAGTGGAGGTGATGCTGGCGAGGAGGCCTTGCAGGGGCGGGCTGTGAAGCCGGTGGCGGACGGATGGTGGTCGGCATAGTTACAGGCCTTCCAGGAAGACCAGGAGCGAGTCGGGTGCCTTGTAGCGGCCGGGCTTGATGGACGACGGGGTTGTCAGCGCGAGGGCCCGCTCCTTGATGGTGAGATCGGCGTGGATGTATGCGTCCGTTGAGCGCATGTCGGCGTGGCCGAGCCAGAGTGCGATGACGGCGACGTCAACCCTGGCTTGTAGCAAGGACATGGCGCAGCTGTGGCGCAGGACGTGAGGGTGCAGGTTCTTGTCCAGTAGTGACGGGCACTGCTTCGCCGCGGCGGCTGCGTGGATGGCCACCCGGCGTTCTATGGCGTCAGGGCTGAGGCGGCGACCGGTCCTTGTCGGAAAGAGTGGGTCGCCGGCACGGCCGGCTCGTTCGGCCATCCAGACGCGCAGTACGTGCTGCGCGGAGCTGGTGAGGGGGACGGCCCGCCGCCTGCGGCCCTTGCCCTCGCATTGAACGTGTCCGCCGGTGCCGAGGACGACGTCGGCGCAGTCGAGGCCGATCAACTCTGAGACTCGCAGGCCAGCTTGGAGGGCGAGCACCAGCAGGGCTCGGTCTCGTCTGCCCTCCCAGCGTTGTAGGTCGGGGGCGCCCGTGAGCGCGGCGGCTTCGTCAGCGTTGAGGAAGCTCACGGTGGCCTTGTCGAAGCGCTTGGTCGGTATGGCCAGCACCCGTTGGATCACGCCGGCGTGCTCGGGGTGGCGTAGGGCGGCGTAGCTGAACAGGGACCGGATGGCGGTGAGGCGAAGGTTGCGGGTTCTGGCGCTGTTGCCCCGTTCGCTCTCGAGGTGGTCGAGGAACCCGGAGATCGCCTTCTCGTCGAGGTCATCCCAGTCGAGGATCGAGGGTGCCTTCCCGGTTTTGGTCTGCATGAAGCAGACCAGCAGCCGGAGCGTGTCCCTGTAGGAGGCAATGGTGCGGGGACTGGCTTGGCGTTGACGGCCCAGCCTGTCGATGAACCACGACTCGAGGGTGGGGGCGACCGCGGTCATCGGATGACCGCCTGGGTTGCCTCCAGGCGGGCGGCGGCCTGGCCGAGCAACTCGGGGGTGGCGGAGAGATAGCGGTAGGTGAAACGCGGCTCTCGATGCCCGAGATAGGTGGACAGCCTGGGCAGCAAGGCCTCGACGTCGAGCCCAGCCCGATACCAGCCGAGCAGCGTCCGGACAGCAAAAGAGTGCCTGAGGTCATGTACACGCGGTCGCGTCGATGCCTCGGCTCCCACGGCCGCGGCCAGCACAGCTTGACGGAAGGTGAGGGAGAAGTTGCTGTAGATGACGGGCGTGCCGGCCAGAGAAACGAACAGCCGTGCCGTAGCCGGTCGCCTGCTGTCACGGCGGCAGCGGTAGGCGGTGAGCGCGTCGACGGTGGATACCGACACGACCACGTCGCGGCCCTTGCCGAACTTGGTGTCGCGAACCTTGATGACGGCCTGGTCCCCGTCGAGGTCGCAGCAGTCGAGCCGGAGGGCTTCGCCCACCCGCATGCCGGTGACGGCGAGCAGCACGATCAAGCTGGCCAGCGTCTCGGCCCGGAAGGCGGACGGCGTCGAGGCCCGAGCGGCGCGCACCACCGCAGCCACGTCGCCGTCCGAGAACAGCCACGGGGTCCGGGGGCTGGGCCGGTAGGAGACCAGCCCGGCGGGCGGAACCTCGGTGCGGGGATCGATCGCTGACAGGTAGCGGGTGAAGCCCCGAACGGCCATCAGGCGCTTGGCGGGGTTGCTGCTCGCAGGGTCGAGATCGGGGTCGAGCACGAAGGCCAAGGCGTCGGCCATGGCGACGAAGTTGGCGCCGGCATCGTCGAGCCTGGCGACAAAGCGGTTGAGCTGGCGTTCGTGCTCATCGAGCTTGTGCCCGAGGGCGCGGCGCAACCCGAGATAGTCGTCGAGAGCTGCTTTCAGGGCGCTCATCGGACCACCAGCCACGGAAGTGCCAGCCCGCGCAGCGCCGGGTAGTCGACCTTGGCGTAGATCGCTGTGGTGGCCAGGTCGCGCTGACGCAGCATCTGGGCGATCTCGGGGAGCCTGACGCCCTGTGAGAGCAGCTCGGTGGCCAGGGCGTGGCGGAGACGGTGGGCTCGCACCGGCTCCAGGCCTGCTATTCGGCACTGTCGCCACACCATCTGGCCGACTGTGGTGTGCGTCATCGGTCGCGGCGGCGCGACAAGGGTCAGGAACACGGTGCGGCTCTCGACTCTGGGGCGAGCCTCAACGAGGTAGGCGGCGACCGCCTCGCCCACCTCACCCGGAAGCGGCATCTGGTCGCAGCGTCCCCCCTTGCCGCGTACGACCAACTCACCCACCCGCCAGTGGAAGCTCTCCAGTTCGAGCCCAGCCACCTCGGCGGCCCGCAGCCCCATCCGGGCGAGCAGCAGCAGGACGGCGAGATCCCGCTTGCCGGTCACGGTGGCCCGATCGCAGCTATCCAGCAGGGCCTGGACCTCAGTTGCCGCCAGCCGCCGCGGCACGGCCGTGTCCTTCCAACCCGGCACCGGAGGCACCCCTTCTCCCAGCGGGGTGGCGATCAGTGCCTGCAGGTACAAGAAGCGAAGAAGCGAACGCAGCTCAGCCACCCGACCCTGCAGCGACTTCGACGAAAGCCCACGCGACGCCTCCGCCAGCAAGAACGCTGACACCTCCTCCTCGCTCAGCCCCTCGACACCAGTTGGGTCGCCAGCTGACCGGGCCCGGCCTGCGAGGAACAGCCTGGCGCCCCGCGTGGCGCCCAGTAGCTCGGCGGCCCGCACCCCCGTGGAGATCCAGAACGCGACCAGCGCTCGATCGCGATGGCAGGACAGCCCGGCGAACAGCTCGTTGAACCTGTCGTCGGGGATGTTGCGCGGGACACGGCGGACAAGGCGCGGTCGGAACAGCCCGGAGCGGTGATCCTCGGGCGGGTCCATGGGGTTGCGGTGAGCTCCTGGGCGCCCATTGGCCCGGTCTCGGGTCAGGGGGAACGGGTTCACCATCGGGCCGGTCCCGACCTCGAGATGGAACTCGTAAAAGTGGCGCAGCACGCTCTCGCTATGCGCCCGGGTTGCGGCGCCGTAGGCCCGGCCGCGCGCCGGCTTGCCGGTCACCGCGTTCGGCGTCGCCGGGCCCGCAGCGGCTATCGGGGGGCTCGGCGGGTCGTCGCGATCCCGGCTCCGCCAGTGGGGCCGGACCGGCTTGTCAGCGATCTGCAACCAGCGGGAGAAGTCTCGGGCCTCGATGCGGGTCGCCTGGTTCCACGGCACCCCGATCGCCCATAGGAACCGGAACCAGCGAAGCAAGTCCATCCCATAGGAGCGCTGGGTGGCCGCCCGCCGCCCAGCGGCCTGCAAGTCCTTCAAGTACTCGCTGACGGCCGGGACGACGACACCGTCCGGGTCAAGCAGATGGAACGGCTCCCAGGGGTCATCCGTCTGCCTCAGCCCACCGACCTGCGGGATCACCAGGGACGCCAGCGGTGGTGGCTTGTTCTCCTCGTTGGCCATGGGCCGGCACCATGACAGACATCACCCCCGACGACCAGGGATGCCAGGGCGTAGTTCAGTCAACAGGGCCAGCTTGAGGTGATGAGCGACGTAGGCCCCGGTCTCGGCAAGGTCCATGCCGGCCATGGCGTAGCGCAGCCCGATGCGTTGATCGAGGGCGGCGAAAGCGCCGAGCTTGATGCGCCGGCGCAAGGTGGGCTGGCCGACAAGCAGGCAGGTGAACGAACGCGAGTCCATCTCCGAGCCGGTCAGCAGCCGCAGCTCCTCGAGCTGCTCGGCGTCGAGGAGGTGGGCTTCGTCGACCTATGCCGAAGTCGGGATAGGTCGACCTATGCCGACGACGCGACTATGCCGACGGTCGCGATCGGTCGTTTCCTGGAAGCGCTGTAGGGCACCGGTTTCGCGAGGCCAAGCCCGGTCCTGTTGTCGGCATAGTTGCGGGGCCAGAGGCTTCCTTCGACTGGACGCAGGGTCCGGCGAAAGGAGAGGGCCATGATCGCCCGCACGAAGGTTCGGGGTCCGCTGGCGTTGCTTGCCGATGGGTTCCGTGGAGAGTTGGACCGGCTGGGCTACACGCTGTCGTCGAGGGAGTACAAGCTCGCCGAAGTGGCGAAGCTGAGCGCCTGGCTCGAGAGCCGGGGGCTGGGCGTGGCGGATATCTGTTCGGCTCGGCTTGAGGAGTTCCTGGCCGATCTGGCGGCCGGCGGCGGGCGTGCACCGACGCTGGCGGCGATGAGGCCGGTGGTGAACTGGCTTCGCGACCGCCGACTGATCGGGGACGACCCACCGCCGGCACGTGGGCCGCTCGATGCGCTCATGGAGCGCTACCGCTACTGGATGGTGACAGACCGCCAGCTGGCAGCCCGCACGATCGGGCGTTACGAGCATGCGGACGCCGATCCCGGCCGTCAGCTGATTGCCGTTGTTCGAAAGGGGACCCGGGCCGTCCAGCAGGTTCCCGCCGCCCCCGACGCGTTCGTGTGGCTCCGCCTCTACCAGGCGGAGATCGACGGCCTCGTGGCCGGCACCCTGAACGAACCACTGTGGTGGACCCTTCGACGGCCGTTGCGGGCGCTCAACTACCACGCGGCGCGGGCCATGTTCGTGCGGGCGAACGCCGTGCTGGGCGCCGACTGGACCCTGCACGATCTTCGCCACACGGCCGCCTATCGGATGGCCCGGGACCCGGAGATCCCGCTGACCGACGTGCAGTGGGTGCTCGGCCACGCCCACCTCTCGACCACCCAGCTCTATGTCACCGCCCCCGTGGAGGACGTGATCGAGACCGTGCTCGCCCACCACCGTCGCCAACGCGACCAACAGCTGCGGCCCGAGCCGCCGCAGCCGTCGTCGGGCTATCGGCCCGAGACCTTGGACGTCTTGTTCGGGAGGCCGAAGCGGTGACAACGACCGTGTCCTCGGCGACGCCGGCCGGTGTGGGCAGGCTCAGCGTCGAGGCAGCCGCCTGGCGCCAGCGCTTCCCGGCCCGTCCCGTCGCGGAGATCTGGCCTGCCACGTGCGGGGACCGTGAGACCGTTCAGGCCCTGCTGCTGGCACCGCCGTTCTTCCTCGACAGGCCGTCCGCCCAACACCAGCGCAGGTTCGGCCTGATCAGGGTGCTCGACTGGCTGGAGGCCCAGCCGGGCGAGTCATGGCAGCAGCGTTGGGTCGCCAGCGGTGCCGGAGCGGACGGGACCGTGGACTGGAGACGCCTTGCGGTTGAGTCGCTGAAGCGCATCGGGCGGCTCGATGCCGACAACACGACCGCGTTCAGGACCTTCGGCGGCGGGCTGTGTCTGCTGGTCTGCGGCGACGTCATCCGCCCGGATCCGACCTGGCTGCTCAGAACCAGGTCCCTGCACCACCTGTCGAGGGAGATGGCCCGAGTGCGCGATCCCGACGGCTTCGCCTCGCTGCACCAGCTCGTCCAGACCAGCGGGGCCGGCGACGTCACCTGCCGAAGCGCGCTGACCAGGATCGCCTACCTGTTGGCGACCAAAGGCGGAGTCGTCCGGGACATCTCGGTCGGGGACTGCCTGGAGCTGGTCGAGATCAGTGCCGCCGAGTACCCCGCCTACGGCCGAGACGGGAGAGGCCCGTACTTCTACCGGCTCCTGCACGCCATGGGCGTCTTCGGCCCCGAGGCGCCTGCCACGGTCCGCATGTTCAGCCCCATCTACCAGCGCGGGCTGTATCAGGGCCAGCTCAGCCCCGAGCAGCTCATCGACCGCTACGAGCTCGACTGTCGTCCCGTTCGGGATCTACTCGTCGACTACCTGTGCGAGCGCCAACCGGGCGTCGACTTCACCACCCTGGCTGCCATGGCGACCCACCTCGGTCTTCTCTTCTGGAAGGACCTGGAGACGCACCACCCCGGGATCGCTTCGCTTCGCTTGGCCCCCGACGTCGCTGCCGCCTGGAAGCTGCGCATCCAGACCACCATCCGCTCGATGCGCTCCGGTCGTGGGGACGCCGAGGCCACTCGCCGCAAGGACGTGGCCGGCTGTCTCAACGCGGTGCGGGCCTTCTACCTCGACATCGCCCTCTGGGCGACCGAGGACCCGGCGAGATGGGCCAAGTGGGCGGTCCCATGCCCCGTGCGCGTTGACGACATCCGCTCCCGCAACGAACGTGGTCACCGCAAGTCCCGCATGGATCAGCGGACCCGTGAACGCATCCCCGTCTTGCCGGCGCTGATCACCAATGTGGAGCGTGCCCGCAGCCAAGCCGCCGAGCTACTGGCGGCCGCGCAGAACGCCCGTCCTGGTGAGGAGTTCAGCGTCGCGGGCCAGAGGCTGCGTCGGCTGGTGATGACCAGGCCGACGCCTCGGATCTGGGCCGAGGATCCCGTCATCGCCAAGCGGCGGGACCTCACCCGAGAAGAAGACCGTGCCTTCTGGACCTGGGCCGCCGTGGAGGTGCTTCGGGAGACCGGCGTCCGGGTGGAGGAGCTGACCGAGCTCTCCCACCACAGCCTCGTCGAGTACAAGCTGCCCACCACCGGCGAGACGATCCCGCTGTTGCAAATCGCCCCCTCCAAGCTCGACGAGGAGCGGCTGCTGGTCGTCAGCCCCGAGCTGGCCGAAGTGCTCAGCACCGTTCTGTGCCGCACCCGTGACGAGGCGGGCGCCGTTCCTCTCGTCGTGGCCTACGACACCCACGAACGCAGGTGGAAACCGCCCATGCCGCTGCTGTTCCAGCACCGGGTCGGCATGGAGAACATGGCCTTTGGCACGGCCGCGATCAGAAAGCTGATCCAGCCGGCGCTGAACGAGACCGGGCTCACTGATGCCAGCGGGAAGCCTCTCAGCTTCGTGCCCCACGACTTCAGACGGGTCTTCGTCACCGAGGCGATCCTCAACGGCATGCCGCCCCACATCGCCCAGCTGATCTGCGGGCATCACGACATCAACACCACCATGGGCTACAAGGCCGTCTATCCCGAGGAGGTCATCAACAGCCACCGCGCCTTCATCGCCCGACGACGCGCCCTGCGTCCCTCCGAGGAGTACCGCACCCCGACCGAGGAGGAGTGGGAAGAGTTTCTCGGGCACTTCGAGCGGCGCAAGGTGGCACTCGGCGATTGCGGTCGGGCCTACGCCACGCCATGCATTCACGAGCACGCCTGCCTGCGCTGCCCGCTGCTTCGACCCGACCCTGCCCAGCGGCCGCGCCTCATCGAGATCCGGGGAAACCTCGGCGAGCGGATCGTCGAGGCCCAGCACAACCGGTGGGCCGGTGAAGTCGAGGGCCTCAAGGTCAGCCTGGCCGCCGCCGACGCCAAGCTCGCCCAGCTTGACGGGCTCGCCGCCCGGCGCCAGGCCTCGGCCGAAGCCGCAAGGCCCGGCTTCTCCGAAGTCGCCGGCCGCACCGTCACCACGACCGCCATATCCCGTCCCGGCCCGGCCAAGGAGGTCTCGTGACACAGGCCGTCACCGACCATCTGCTGCGTGGGCTCGTGACCGGCTCCCACGCCGAGGGGACCACCTGCCTGGCCGTGGCCGCGGCTATCGAAGATGATGGCCGCACGTTGCTCGTGGCGACAACCGGCGACGACGTCGACACGGTGTGGCAGCTGCCCACCGATCTGGTCCTACCCGGCGAAACGCTGGTTCAGGGGCTGGTCCGCACCGTCAGCCTCACCACCGGCCTGGGGGTCGTCGAGGTGACCGGCTACGGCGGCCACCACGACCATCTCGTCGACGGCGAGGTGGTCCGGACCTTCGTGTTCACCGTCACGGTCGACGACCCGGAGCGGGTGTGTCGTTGGGCGAACATCGGCCACCGCTGGAGCCCGAATCCGATCATCGCCTCCAGCCCCCTCGGGGAGGTCGCGGCCTGCCCCGCCTACACGGTCGACCCGGCCGCACGCCTCATCGGGCCGACCACGCTTCAGCCGCTGTCGACTGCCCTACAAGAGGCGGCCAAGGGCCTCCTCTGCTCCGAGGCCGCCATCGAGCTCTTGAGCAGACAGCACTCCTGGATGTGCCGGCATGACTTCGTCGGTGGGTTCGTCGATCCTTCGACCTCGCCAAACCGGGACCCAGCCAGCTCCGCCGGCATCGCCTTTGTGGACTGGAGCGGGGCGCTGGCCGCTCTCGATGACGGCCGGCTGCCCTGCTCAAGCGGGGAAGGCCAGCTGCTCCGGATCGCCGCCAGCCTGGCCGAAGGGCTCCCTGTCGACCTCCGCGACGCCATCACCGGCCTCGACGCAGTCAACACCGGGCTCGTCGCACGGGCGGTTTGGCATGCCGCCGGGCACCGGCCATGACCACCCGAATGCGCCCTGCAATCTGCCGTCATCTAGTTCAGACCCTGATATTGCAGCCAACGGTCCGGGACGTGTCCCTTCCTGCGCGGCGAGCTCAACAGCGCCCTTGACCCGATGGCGGTTGACCGGCTCAGAGACCAGGTCGCGTGCCATCAAGCCGTGAGCCCTTCGAATCGGTTCCCGACGGCGCCAATCGCTCCCGGCCGGGGTCCTGCGGCCTGGGTCGTCAGGCGAAGACGGGAAGACGTCGGAGACGAGCGAGGGCCTCGATGAACGCTCCGGCGTGGGCATAGGCACGGGGGAGGCGCAGGAACAGCCGCCGGCCAGAGTGCACGACCCGGGCGGCGACGTTGAAGAAGGCGAGACGAAGCCGCTTGCCCCGGCAGGTGCGAAACGCCGGTGGCAGGGCCAGCACCCGCACCCAGCGAGCGACGTTGTAGGCCAGGGCGGCGGCGTGCCACCACAACCAGTTGCCGAAGAAGTTCTCGAGCGGGGCGTGGCAGAGCCCGAAGTCCTCCTTGAGCTGGCGGATGGCCTCTTCGGGGGCTCCGCCTCGCAGGCGGTGGTGGTGCTCGACCTCCGCCGCAGTGCCGAGCATCGGGGAGATGTTCGTGATGATGGCGTGGAACCGCCAACCACCGAGGTCGTCGAAGCTCAGCTGGTCGCCGGGGCGGAGCGGTTGACGGCGCACGATCATGCGCAGATCCCGGCCGGCGAAGCGAAACATCGTCTCCGCCACCTCCGAGCCCTTGGCCTCCTCGGCCCCGACGGCCGGCTCCCAGGTGGTGGTGGGGTCCAGGGCCAGGGCCTCGATGGCGGCCCTCACGTTCGTGTAGCCCTTGGCGGTGATGGTGAACACGGCGTCATGGCGCTCGGCGGCTTCCACCACGTCGGAGCGGTAGCCGGCCGAGTCGACCCGCACCCACAGCTGGTAGTCGTCACGACAGCCGGCGGGGATGGCCGACACGCACTCGTCGATGAAGCTGCCCAACCCCCGCCCGGCGTTGGCGTTGCCACCCCGGGCCCGAAGGGCCAGCACGTCGCCGGTCTCACCGCACACCCCGAGCATCGGGCTCATGCCCACCTCGTGCTTGTAGGAGAACGCCGAGCCTTCCTTGTCCGGCCCGTAGGTGGAGATCCAGGTGGCGTCGGGATCGATGGTGAGCAGGCCCGGCGGCGGGGCGGCGCCCATGGCCCACGCCCGGCGCAGCATGGCCCGGTTCACCGCCGCCGCCTTGGCCGCCCGGCCCAGGTCGGCCCCGGCGCAGAAGCGCCACAGCGTGGTGTGCGATGCCAGGGCATGGCCGCCCCGAAGGCGTCGAGTGGCCTCGTCGCCCAGCAGGGACCGGTCCGAGAGGAAGTCGCCGCCGGCCAGCTGCGTCTCCACTACTGCCCGGTAGCACTCACCGCCGGTGTAGCCACCGGGGCCGATCGGGCGCAGGCCCCGGCGGTCGCACTCGCCCACCAGGCCCAGGTGGTCGAGCAGCTGTCCCCACAGGGCGATGCCTGCCACCCCGGTCACCGAGTCCTCGCTCGTCTCGACCACCGGGTGGGCCACGGCCGGGAGCGCCCGGCTTGCGATCCTGTCGTCAAGCTCGAATGCCAGCGCGGTAGCCTTCACCTGTCAGGTGCTCCTTTGCCTCGGACCGATACGCGTTTCGCAAGCCGCATCGTCCCAGGTGGCGGGGCATCTGTCGCGTCAATCCACCGACATCGACCTACCTGGCTGCAATATCAGGGTCAGAACAGAGGGTGGCGGGGATCTCTGAGCGCCCTCGTCGCCTTCGCGCATGGCACTCGGAACTGGGGAGCGTCGCAGACCTCCATCCGGTCGACCTTGTGGTTGAACGGTTCGCCAAACCAGATGTCGTGGCCCCCAGGGCCGATGGCGATCGGGTTGGGATACGTCCCCGCAGGCAAGGGGAACTCGGTGATTGTGCCGTCAGCCGCGATGCGTCCGATCCGCTGGCCCACCACCTCGTCGAACCATTGGGCACCGTCCGGTCCGATGGTGATCCATACGGGATTCCCCCCGTTCGGCAGTGGGAACTCCGTGACCTGACCGCTCGGCGTGATCCGCCCGATCTTCTGGCCGGTCTGCTCGGTGAACCAGAGATTGCCGTCCAGCCCCGACCGGATGCCGATGGCGTGAGCATTCGGCGTCGGG
>JBBRXY010000080.1:0-14453 GCA_038238185.1 Acidimicrobiales bacterium | reverse complement strand
CAGGTCCCGAGCCAATGCCGATCCCGCCGCGGTTCCGCCTGTGCTCGGGCATTCGTCGCGCGCACCGGTCCCGACAGCCTGGCTGTCGCCCGGGGCGGCCCAGACCGAGGGGGCCTTCCGCGCCTACCTGGCGGCCATGTCCGAGGGAGACGAGGTGGCCAACTCCGCCTCGGTGGTGCGAGGCGTTCCCGCCAGCCCCGGCATGTACGAGGGTCGGGCCCGGCTGGTGCACGGGGCGGCCGGGATCGGCGACATCCGCGACGGCGACATCCTCGTCACCGAAGCCACCAGCCCCGCCTTCAACATCGTCCTGCCTCTCATCGGAGCCATTGTCACCGACCAGGGAGGGATGCTCTCCCACGCCGCCATCGTCGCCCGCGAGTACGGCATCCCTGCGGTGGTAGGCACCGACGACGCCACCACGCGGCTCCCGAACGGCGCGAGAGCCTGCGTCGACGGGAGCCGCGGGGAAGTGACGCTCCTCGACCCGTGACCCCTGCGTTCTGGTCAGGTTCAGGGGGGCTATGTGGCCACCCTGAGCCTGACCAGAACAGTGGGGGGTGCAGGCCCGGATCAGCGACCGTGACCCTCTTCGATCCCGGTGCCGTTGAAGCCGGCGTCGACCTTGACCGTGGCGTGGCTCCCGTCGGCCTTGGTCATGTGCGCCTCATAGGGCGACCCCTCGGCGTGGTTCTCGACGCGCTCGACGGTGCCTCCGGGAACGGCCTCGAAGGGCTCGAGCGGGAGCCCGGGCTCCGTCGCCGGTTTCCCCAAATAATTTTAGGTTGCGCAATATCCGGGTACGAAGCAAAATATACGTGGTTGAGAGCCCAGCCTGACAACACCGTTTCTTCGACGATCCCTGGTTGGCCTGACCCATTGAGAGGGCTAACCATTGGTAGGCGGTGGGCGTTCGCCCTATTCCGAGAAGAGGCTTTTCCTCCGTAACCCGGAAGCCACAGGAGACTTTGCCGAGATCTATCGCGACCACTCCAGCGCGATCTACGGCCTGGCCTGCCGGGTCTGCGGACCTGGCCTGGCTGCGGAGGTGACCCAGGACGTCTTCACCCGGCTCTGGACCCATCCTGACAAGTTCGATCCGGCACGCGGTTCACTGCGCAGCTTCCTCCTCGCCAGCGCCAATGGCCGGGCGATCGACGTTGTCCGCTCGGAAGGCTGGCGACGAGGGCGAGAGGAGCGCACGTCGCGGCTCGCGCCGGCGGTGTCTGCTGGGGCCGATCGCGAGCTGCTCGAACAGGAGCGTTCGGCCAGGATCGCCGCGGCCCTGAGCGAACTGCCTGCGCCCCAACGTGACGCCATCGTCTCGGCGTTCTACGGCGAGCACACCTATCGGGAGGCCGCCCAGGTTCTCTGCGAACCCGAGGGCACCATCAAGTCTCGAATCCGAGCTGGGCTGAGGACGCTACGCAACGCCCTTGGTGATTTTCCGTCGGCATTCCCGGTCGGATGAAGGGTTGCGGTTAGCCACCGGTTTAGCCAGGTTTGCAGGGATCGGGGCGCTCAGGCGGCGGCCTTCTCCTCCGGGTCGAACTCCGTGGTCGCCGCCTGCTCGGTCTTGCGGCTGAACACGGCGAGCACCACGACGCCGGCCGCCAGCGAGAACACCGCGGCCACCCCGCTGGTGAGCGTGAAGGCGTGGGTGAAGGCGTCGCCGGCCTTGGCCACCAGCTGGGTGCCGCCGGGCAGGCCGTGGGACAACCCGGTGGCTGCGCCCACCGACTCCCGGGCCGCCTTGGCGACCGGCGCCGGCAGGTCGAGGCCGCGCACGTCGAAGGCTGAGCGGTAGGCGGCACTGGCGACGCTGCCGAGGATGGCGATGCCCAGGGCTCCCCCCACCTCCCGGGTCGTGTCGTTGATCGCCGAGCCCACGCCGGCCTTGGCCTGGGGCACCGCGCTCATGATGCTGCCCGTCGCAGGCGCGGCGGTGAGGCTGATCCCGGCACCGAGGAGCGCCATGGCCAGGGCGAGGACCAGGTACGGGGTGCTGGGCTCGACGAACGCCAGCACAGCGAAGCCGGCGGCGGCGAGAACGAACCCGGCGGCCATCACCGGGCCGGTGCCGGCCCGTGCGGCCATGACCGCACTCCGGGGGGCGAGGGCAACCAGGGTGAAGGCCAGCGGCAGGGTGGCGAGCCCGGCGCTCAGGGGGGAGTAGCCCCGGACGAACTGCAGGTAGAGGGTGAAGAGGAAGAAGACGCCGAACATGGCGAAGAACGCCGCGGTGATGACGCCGCTGCCCACGCTCAGGCGCCGGTCCCGGAACAGCTTGAGCGGCAGCATGGGATGGGCGGTGCGTCGTTCCCAGATGAAGAAGGCACAGAGACCGACGACGGCCACCGCGAAGGCGATCACCACCGAGGGGTCGCCCCAGCCCCGCTCCGGGCCCTCGATGATCCCGAAGACGAGCGCCCCGAGGCCGACAAGGGACAGGATGGCACCCAGTGGGTCGAGCGGCGTCGCCTCCGGGTCGCGAGACGTCGGGGAGAACACGAGCACGGCGATGACGACGGCGGCGACGATGGGCACATTGACGATCAGCGTCGAGCCCCACCAATACCCCTCCAGGAGGCCGCCGGACAGGATGGGACCCATGGCCGCGCCCGCCCCGGCGAACCCGGCCCACACGGCGATGGCCGTGCGCCGCTCCTCGGGCGGGAAGATAGTGGTGAGCAGCGACAGCGTGGCGGGCATCACGAAGGCGGCTCCGAGCCCGGTGATCACCCGGCCGGCGATGACCTGGCCCGTCGCAGTGGCCACCCCCGACACGGCCGAGCCGGTGGCGAAGACCACCAGGCCGAAGATCAGCGCGCGCTTCCGCCCAAAGCGGTCGCCCAGGGCCCCGGCGGGCAGGAGCAGGGCGGCGAACACCAGGGCGTAGGAGTCGACGATCCACTGGAGGTCGCTGGCCGAGGCGTGCAGGCCTTCCTGCATGCTCGGCAGGGCCACGTTCAAGCCGGCCACCGACATCACGACCATCACCAGCGACAGGCACATGATCCCCAGCAGGAACCATCGCCGCCGATGGATCACGGGATCCTCGTGCAGCTCCCGTTCTAACGGACGTCCTTCAGGCACGGCTCTTCCTCCGGGGGGGTCGACGGATCGCATGCTCGCGCTGACACCTGAACACGCTAGAGGGATGGCGGACGCCCGTCGCGCCGGATAGTCCACCTGGCGCCTCTCATATAGTTCGGGCGCAATCCGCATATTCTACTCGGTAATTCTGGCAATGAACTGACAGTGACTACGTCAAGTTGTACGTTTTCATTATCCAGGTCTCCGGAGCGCCTTTGGAAGAATGGGAGCCTGGCGAACTCTGAGGAGGTTTGTGATGTTGGAGATCGGTCGGCGGGACCGGATAGTGGCGACTGCGATTGCCGTCGCGGTCTCTCCACGTTGGCCGGCGGCAAGCCATCGACGCGACGGCCGCCGTCGACGTGAAGGCCGCCGGCAGCTGGTCCGACTGTGCCGGGGGAGCCGAATCCTTGGACTGGTCGACGATCGCTGCCTGGAGGGCTAGCTCGAGTTGGGCGAGCGGAGGCTGGTCGGGCCCGGGCGCCCGACCGTACTCATCGACTCCGGCGTGATGACCCAGCGGGTCGAGCTTTTCCGGGCCCGTCCGACAACCCCATCGAGAGCGAGCCTGGACGGGGACTCGGCGACCATCGACGTGGAGCGGGTGCCGTTGGCGCCAAAAGGAGGCGGCGGCTTTCGTGGCTCCGGCCGCTCGATCCTTCCTCGACCCGCCGAGGTTCGAGCCGACCTGGCCCGAGGTCAGCGAAGCGGCGGCGAGGACGGCGCCGCCGTCGCACCTGAGCCCGAAGGCGGTCGAGACCTACGACACGTACGGACACATGTTCCCCGAGCGCGACGCCGAGATCACCGAGCGTCTCGGGGACTTCTTCCGCCAAGGTGTGGACCTTTTGTGAACTCACCCGGACGCTGCTGCCGGCGGAGACAGCCAGAAATAGCCCTCTGAGACCTGACCTGCACTTCTGTCCTGCGCGCTCGGAGGGATTCGAACCCCCAACCTTCTGACCCGTAGATCTACTCCACAGGTTATCCACAGGGCTGTCGGGGAACCGTCCGGCCCCCTCGTCCAAATCGGGCCAGGAGGACCTGACAGCCGACCACGACGATGATCGTCACGGCCACAACAGCTTCTGCGCAGTCGCCGGGCCGTTCATCATCCCGGACAGGCGGGGGGGCGGTATCCTTCCGATCTCGACGGCTTAGGCGATCGACCTCGGAGGCGCTGAGCGCGCCGGCTGACCAAAATGACGGACGTTGGCCGCGGACGTCGACGCGCTCGGGTTGCGGGGCGGAGCCCGGTTCGAGCGGAGGCCCGATGTGGTCGGGATGGGCTGGATCAGGCGGCGGGGATGGCGGTTGGGGACTACACTTGTAAGTGTGAAAAGATTGTCATCATGCAATCAACCGGATCGGGAAGCACGCGAGGCGGTGCTGAGCGCCACTCGTGCCTTGGTTGGGCTCGCTGCTCGAACCATCGCCGAGATCAGCGCCGAAGTCAGCCTGGCGCAATACCGGGTGGTTGTTCTTCTACACGGCGGGGGACCTCAGACGATGGGCAACCTCGCCGCCATTCTCGACGTCCACCCTTCGACGGTGACCCGCGGGTGCGACGCGCTCGTGGACAAGGGCCTCATCCGTCGCCGGACCTCGCAGGACAACCGTCGGACCGTGATCGCCGGGATCACGAGCCGAGGGCACAAGCTCGTCGAAGGGGTGATGGATCACAGGCGGGGGCTCATCGACGGCGTCCTCGGCAGGATGTCGCCGCCGGCCCAGCGGCGTTTGGCCCGCAGCATGGCCGAGTTCGCCGAGGCCGCCGGCGAGTTTGCCGACAGCGCCTGGACGCTCGGCTGGCCGCTCGACGAGGGTACTGGCGGTCACGGCGATCGCTGAACCCGAGCTGACGCCTGTCCGGGGCCTCGCCTACGGGCGGTGGTTAGCCGCCGCCGCCTTGGCCGGCGCAGGTGGGATCGACCTGGCATATGGGCGTGAGGCATCGCTCACGGTGTGCCTGGTGTTCGGTCCATTCGCGGCCAGCGCGCTGCTCAGCCCGCTCGACACCGCGGTGGCCGGTGTCGTGGCGGTCGTGTCGGCGTTCGTACTCGGGTGGCCCGATGGAACCGCGGGCACGTCCGCCCACCTGGTGCGGGTGCTGGCGGTCGCCGTCGGTTCGCTGATGGCGTACAAGCTCGCCTGCGAAAGGACCCGACGGGAGGCGAAGCTCGTCGCCGTCCGCCGCGTGGCCGAAGCCGCGCAGCAGGCGATTCTCCGCCCGTTGGCGAAGCGCGTCGGTCGACTCGGTCTCGTTGGCCGTTACGTCTCGGCGACCGCCGAGGCAAGCGTCGGCGGCGACTTCTACGAAGCCGTCGTCACCCCATGGGGCGCCCGGCTCGTGGTTGGCGACGTGCGCGGCAAGGGACTGGAGGCAGTGCGGTTGGCCTCCGCCCTGCTCGGCGAGTTCCGTAGCCGGGCGGCCACCGAGGCCGACTTCGCCGATGTCGTGTCCCGAGTCGATGCCGCGGCGAGCGACGCCGGCGGCGCAGAGGACTTCGCCACCGCGATCTTCGCCCAGGCCACGGGCGACGGTTTGACCATCGTGCGTTGCGGTCATCCCCAACCGCTTCGCAGCGACGGCAATGGCCACGTCATCGAGCTCGACGTCCCCGGCACGCTCCCTCTCGGCCTCGGAGCATGCGGGTTCGCAGCGACGCCGGTGTCCCTGAAGGGGGATCAGCGTCTTCTGCTCTACAGCGATGGCGCCATCGAGACCCGCGATGGCGGTGGCAGGTACTTCGACCTCGCCGCCAGCTTTCAACGCGCCCTACCCCTAGATGCCGACACGGCCGTCCAACAGATTCTCGACGATCTCGGGCGCCATGCCGGTGGCGTGATCGGCGACGATGTCGTGCTCGTACTGGCCGAACCCTGCCATCCCGGAGCTCCCGACACCCGACCCACTCAACTCAAGGAGGATTCATGGCCGTGACCGCGTTCCAGGACTTTCCCCTCGCCGAGCGCGACCTGCCGGGCAACGACATCGACTGGGTGAAATCCCACCTGGCCAAGTACTACGCCAAGATGGGGGACACGGCACCGTGGGACCACGACGACTGATGTGGAACCACTCGACGGAAATCGCCCGGGTGATGTTCACGTGGTTGCTCGGCGGGTGGCGCAGCGTCGGTGATCGACGCACGCTCGCGGAGATGACGGCGTACGACTTCGCCGTTGCCGTAGCTTTCAACACCGCTGCGGGCGAGGTTCCCGAACAGACGTGGGCGCAGGCCTCGGTCCTCTGAGGCACGGCGCCGGAGATCCCCGATACGCGCTTCTGGCGTTGATCGGGATCTCGGTCCTGCCGCTGTTGCTGCGTCCCGAGGCAAGCGGACCCCCCGTCATGCCCGAGACAACGACTTGGTTGACCCCATACAATCCGCGCCGTGAACGCAATCGTGATACCGCGCGTCGGGCGCCATTGACGCGGGGTGAACTTGCGTGGCACGTGGCGTCATGGGCAACCTTTGCAATGTGCAGATAGATGGAGTCACAGCCCTAGCGGTACCGCGCCACCGGCATCGGGCAGGCTGATCGCCGCCGCAGTGGCACTGGCCGCGCAACCCGGGCCTGGCCGGCCGGGGTGAGCCGAAGGGCGGAGCTGGTCGCCCTCGGGCGGCGTTCCCAGCAGGTTTTCCTACTGTCCGCGGTCACCGGCGCCGTGGTGGGTCTGGCGGTGGCCCTGTTCGACTGGATCACGGCCGACGTGATCCTCGACGCCGTGCTCCGTGCGCCGCTGGCGTTGCAGGCCGGCGCCCCCCTGGTCGGTCTCGGCCTGGCCGCCCTGTCCTTGCGCTATGTCGCCTCTGGCGCAACGGCCGCGTCGTCCGACGAGTACATCAAGAACTTCCACGAGCACGACCGGCGTCTCGCCCTGCGTCCGGTACCGGGCCGCATCCTCGGCGCCGTCGCCACCCTCGGCATGGGTGGGGCGATGGGCCTGGAGGGGCCTTCCATCTACATCGGAGCGTCGATCGGGTCGGTGATCCAGGGACGCCTTGCCCGCTTGTTCTCCCGGGACGACGCCAAGCTGCTAATGGTCGCAGGCGCCGCCGCCGGGGTCGCAGCCATCTTCAAGGCCCCGGCCACCGGGGCCATCTTCGCCCTGGAGGTCCCCTATCAGGACGACACCGCCAGGCGCATGCTCCTGCCGGCGCTGACGGGGGCGGCGGTGAGCTATGTGGTCTTCGTGGCCTTCGCCGGCACCGCCCCCCTGCTGCCCGTCGGCGGTTCCGCCCCCTTCGATTTTCGTGATCTCGGCGGTGCGGCGCTCGTCGGCCTGCTGTGCGGCGTCGGAGCCCGCGGCTTCGCACTGGTGCTCCGGCGGGCCAAGTCTGCGGCTACCCGCGTGAGTGCTCCCGTGAGGGTGGCCGCCGCGGGCTGCTCGCTGGCGGCCCTGTTCGGTATGTCGCACCTCCTCTTCGGCGCCGGGCTCACTCTGGGGCCGGGCTACCGGACGGTGGCCTGGGCGACCGACCCGACCCACAGCATCGGCCTCGTCCTGGGTCTCCTCGTGCTGCGGGCGGCGGCGACAGTTGTCACGGTTGGTGGGGGCGGCGTAGGCGGTCTGTTCATCCCCCTGGTCATCGAGGGCGCCCTGCTCGGACGAGCGGTGAGCGGAGCCTTCGGCAATGCCTCCTCGTCGCTTTTCTCCGTCGTCGGGATCGCCGCCTTCCTGGGGGCGGGCTACCGCTCCCCCCTGACCGGGGTCATGTTCGTGGCCGAGTCCACCGGCCGACCCGGCTTCGTGGTCCCCGCCCTGTTGGCCTCGGTTGTCGCCCAGCTGGTCATGGGACGCTCGTCGGTGACGCCCTACCAGCACGCCGCCCGGGCCGGGCACCTCGAGCGCCGCTTCGACCTGCCCATCGCCGCCGCCCTCCAGTCAGACGTGCTGAGCGTCCCACCCGACGCCACTGTGGCCGAGTTCGTCTCCAACCACCTACTCATGGCTCGCCAAAAATCGGTTCCCGTGCTCGATGGGCGCCACTACGTCGGCATGGTCCGCGCCGAGGACCTCGTCGCTATACCGAGGGACGAGTGGACCCAGACCACCGTCAAGGAGATCCTCCGCGACGACCTGCCCATCGGGCACACGGACTGGCGGCTCCGCGAAGCGGTGCTCGCCATGGAGAAGGCCGACATCGACGTCATGGCCGTCGTCGACGCCGACTCGAGCTTCGTCGGGGTCGTATCCACGACCGAGATCCTCAATCTCGACGACATCCTCGATCAAGCGGGCGACGACTGAGATGGCGGAGGATTCGGCCTCGATCCCTCGTCGAGCCTCCGGCGTTTCGACGTCCCCGACATCCGGGAAGGAGTCCCAGGGTGACTGACCAACACCACCGCGGCCCCGAGGGCGGCGACCTCGCGGGTGGAGGGGCTCGTCCTCTCGGCCCTGAGGGCAGTGAGCCGGCACGGCCCGCACCGCAGTCGAGCGACCCCGGAGCGGGGATCGCCCGTCGCGCCCTCACCGTCGGGGTGCCCCTATGGGCGTTGCTCGCTACGGCCGCCATCGTCGCCGGCGGCTTCGGTGTGGCCATGATCGCCCAAGCGAGGTCGGCGACTCATCTCGGCCATGCCGTGTCGGCGGCCAAGCGCGTCGAGGTCCATGTGACCCTTTGCAACCGGGACGTGGACCGCCTGGGGATCAACCCGCGCACCAGCGAGCTCGACTTGGAGAAGACGCTACGAGATCACGGAGCCGCGGAGGCCGACGTGGTCGTCGAGCGAATCGACTGTCCCCAACCGCGGCCGTAGGCCCGCGTCCACTCCTCGGTCTGTCGGGGTATCGAGTCCGCCATTGCCCGTAGCCGTTGACGCGACGCGGGCGCTCCTCTCGATGGCCAGCCCCTGGGCCTACGCACTGGTATTCGGCATGGCCGCCAGTGAGAGTTCCCCTGCTGGTCGGGCTGGTCGTGCCCGGCGAAACCGTGCTTCTCGTCGGTGGCTACCTGGCCTGGCGGGGTGACGTCAATCTCGTCGGCATCTGGTGCGCGGCGGCCGCCGGCGCCATGGTGGGAGACTCTGTCGGTCGCACGATCGCTCGTGCCCGTGCTCGCCGGGGACGCCGGCATGCCCTATCCGACCTTCCTGGCCTGGAGCGCGCCAGGATGCATGCTGTGGTCGGTTATCCATGTGGGTCTCGGCTACGTCGCCGGTCCGTCCTACCGGACCGTCGAACGAGTCGCCGGCGCAGTGGGGATGGTGGTCCTGGCAGCCATGCTCCTGGTGGGGTTGGGGACCGCCGCCGTGCGCAAGTACAAGTCAGCGCACTGAGTCAGAGGTGTACCACCAGGACCGGCCTCTATCTGAGCCTCAGAGCTGGCCTGCAGGTTGAGGTGTCGGCTGGTGCGCGCTGTGATCGGCTCGGCGTGTACCGGCCGCAGACGAACCCACCGGGACCTGCGGCGATGCACCCTTGGCGATGCGGGCGAACTCGAGCAGCGACCAGATCCCCAGGCCAGCAGCGATCTCCCACCCACCGTTGTAGGAGGTGACCCAGGTCAGCGTGGCCACGGTGGAAGCCACCACGACGAGGAAGGCCCCGCTCCCCCGGACGGCCTTCGGGCTGATCCACGAGACGGCCACCAGCGCAGCACCGAGGAGGGCGTACACCAGGCTGTGCTCGAAGTTCTTGACGCCCACATCCTGGCCGATGGTGAGGCCCGCGCCGACGGCCAGCGCCGCCAGCCCGGCACCCACGTAGCGCCGACTGGTCCCGTCGACCAGCCAGGCCAAGGTGACCACCACCCCGAGCACCGCGACGTTCTGGTAGAGCTTGAACCCGGCGGCGGTCGTGGCGAACATGATGGCGGCCCCGGCTGCCAGCACCGCCGCCCCTGCAAGCTCGCGAGCCCGGCTGACGGGCCCGATTTCGAGGTGCTCCCCTTGTCGTGTCATCGATGTTCTCCCTTGTCTTTGGCGTCGTTCTGGCCTCGTTGTGGCGTCGTTGGGTCTCTACCCGGCACCGACCCCCGGGAAAACGGTAGGCGCAACAGCCGGGCCGGGGCCCCGGCACGGGCGGACCGGGTGACGCGTCGCAACCGGTCGACGTCGTGGCCGCGACCCTGCGGTACTCCGACCGGGACCGACGTCCTCGGTCTTGTGACCAGGCCCGTGGGACGACCAGGCCATTGCTCCCTGAGTCGAGGGGCCAGGACGCAGTCACCGCACCTGTGAGGTGCGCCTCGGGCTCCGGGCCGGCGGTCGGTTTTCAGCCGCCTCGTCTAGGGCCGGGACGATCGCCGTCGCCGTCCTCGCCTCCATCGGCAACCGTGCGCTCGAACCATCGGGCCACGACGACGTCGGTCGAGGAGTGGGCGACGATAGAGACGACTGTCGTGGTCGCCACCAGGGCGAACACCAGGGCCCGGTCCGGAACAGCGGCCGCCGAGATGAGCAGGCCGTAGACCACTGATGCGAAGCCCTTGGGACCGAACCACGCAACGGTGAGCAACTCCCGCCCCCGCACGCCGCTGCCGAGCAAAGACAGCCATACCGCGACGGGACGGGCGACGACGAGAGCGAGCACCGCGAAGGCCCAGCCCCCCCACCCGATGGACAGCATGCGGGGCGTGAGAAGCGCGCCGAAGACGAGGAGAGCGGCCAGCTTGAAGAGCTCGCTCACCAACTCGCCGAAGAGCGCGAACTCGTGGCGCATCCATGGGGCGACCGTGGCCACCGTGGCGCCGCCGGCGAAGGCGGCGAGGAAGCCGTTGGCATGGGTGGTGCCTGTCAGCCCGAAGAGGATGAAGGCCACGGCGACCGCCGCCAGGGGTTGGTAGTGGCGGCTGCTGGCGAACAGCTCCAGCCGCTCCAATCTGGCGGCCACCACCGGGACAGCGACCCCGAGGGCCACGCCCAGCGCCAGCTCACCGGCCACAGTTGGCAGTCCCACACCCCCACCGCTCACCCGGGCGAGCAGGACGAGGACGACCGGCAGAGCCAGGCCGTCGTTGAGGCCGCTCTCCACATTGAGGAGGTGGCGGACGCGTGCCGGTATCTCGTCCCGCCCGACGATGGCTGCTGCCAGCACCGGGTCCGTCGGGCTCAGGGCGGCGGCCACGAGGAAGCACTCGTCCCACGCCAGTCCCACCAGCAGCCGGGCCAGCAGCGCCGTGATGGCCAGGGTGACGGGCAGGCCCAGCACGAGAACGCGCCCGGGCAAGCGCCAGGCACCTCGCAGGTCGGACAACCCCGCCCGCATCCCATCGGTGAACAGGACGCTGAAGAGGGCCACCGTGGCCAACCCCGCCACGAGGGGGTCGTCCGGACGATATTGGAGGACGCCGATGGCCCGGGCGAGGACGCCGGCGACCAGGAACAGCACGGCCGTCGACAACACGCTGCGCCGGGCGCGTTCCGACACCAGTACCGCAGCCAGCAGGACGACCCCGAACACCATGGCCACGGGCATCGGACAGGTCTACCAGCAAGGAGGACCGGGTCCGTCGAGCCGGAGACGACGGGATGGCTCAGCGACCCCGGACCGGTGATCCCAGGGGCGATCTGCCCCCCTTCAGGGCGAGCCAGGACTGATGCGGCGCAGGGGCGCCAGGCGGATCACCGCGCTCGTCCCGGCCCGGGATCGTAGGGAGGCCACGAGCGTATCGAGGTCGGCCGGGGCGGTCTCGGCCGCCAGGTCGACGGTGGTGACGCCATCGATGACCGAGACCCCCAGCACCGCGACATCCGGGTGGGAGTCAGCCCAGGAGTCGACGGCCTCGCGTGCGCGCAGCTTGTCGTCGACGGTGTTCGAAGCGGTGCCCGAGGAGGCGGCGAACTCCTGGCGCGGGGTCCACCGCACCATAACCTTGGTCGGCCGGCCCCGGGCCGCCGCCACGGCCGTGGCGAGAGGCCGGGCTCGCGGCGGGGCCACTGCGCCGCCCACCTCCACCACCAGCTCGTCGCCGTTCAGCCCGAGCGAGAGGATCTCCGAGCTCGACGCCGACCCACTCTCGAGCCATGCCTTGACGAGAGTGCGATATGCCTCGGCGCTGGCGGGGGCGATGGTCGCCGACCCGGGGACCGTGGTCGCCGGCGCCGTCTGGGTCGCGCGCTGCGACCAGCGGACCTGAACCGATATCCCCGGCCCTAGGGCCGGGGAGAGAGCGGTGGCCAGCGCGCTGGTCGGTGGGGGCGGGTCGGAGCCCTGAAGTTCCAAGATCACGTTCGACCCGTCCACCGAGATGCGCCGCACCTCCAGGTCGGACCCCGGACCCAACCACCGGACGACCTGATCGTTGACGGCCTTGAGCGCGGCAGCCTGATGGACGGTGTCGCGCAGGCCGCCGCTCAAGACCACGGCCACGCCGATAGTGGCCACCACCACCGCCATCGTGCCGGCGGCCACCCGGCACTTGACCTGGTTCAAGCGAGGCAGGGGAACGAACCCGGAGACGAGCAATACCGCGATGCTGGCCAGCACGATGGCGACCAGGTTGGCCAGGTAGAGCAGGATCGCCCCCTTCGCCAGGCCGGTCTGGTGCAGGTGAAGGGTCACCCCCACGGTGGCGAGGGGGGGCACGAGTGCCACGGCCACCGCCACGCCCGGGAGGGCGGCTGACACGTCCTCGCGCACGGTGGCATAGGCCCCGGCCGCGCCCGCCGCCAGGGCGACGAGCAGGTCGAGGACGCTTGGCGCCGTTCGGCTGACCACTTCGTGGGTGAGGGGGGCGCCCGGCGACGGCAGGATCGAAGCCAACAGCCACGCCAGCCCGACCGATCCCACCGAGGCGAGCAACACCGTTGCCGCGGTTCGGATCATGTGGCGGGCCCATCCCATCGACAGGGCCACCGCGAACCCCAATACGGGGCTCATCAGGGGGGCGACCAGCATGGCCCCGATGACCAGCGCCGGGGAGTCCGCCAGCAGCCCGGTGACGGCGATCACGATCGACAGGGTCATCATGACGCCGAAGCGGAGCCGCCAGGCCGCCCCAGGGGACAACCACAGCGATGTCATCACCCGGTGTCGGTCTTCAGTCGGGTAGGGCGACCGCCGGTGGGGACGGCGTGGCCGACCCGGAGGCTTGGTCGATGCGATGCCGTCCTCGCCGGTGCTGATGGGTCTCATCGCGTCACCACGGCCAAGGGGCCGCCCCGCGGCGCTCAGGACGCGATCGGCACAAGCAATCATTGTGCCGGGGTCGAGCGGCCGGCGCACGGCGGGAGGGGTCTCATGGCCGAGCCGGGCCGACGGTGGGCAAGCGCAGCGCCGTCGTGTCAGCGCGCCGCGACTCGGTGGCGGTGCGGTCAGCCCACCCTTCGCCCCTTCACCATGGTTCCGCCGACGCCGGTGCCGCCGCCACCTCGCGTCGGGTCGCCGCAGGGCGAGGAGTAACAACAGGCCATCGGCAGCGCCACCGTCGCCTCCACGGTGATGAGAATGGGCCCTCAGAGGATGGCTGCCAGGTTGCGAGGAACGGCGATGCCGTCCAGCGCTGGGTCGATCCGGACGCCCGTCCTGTGGAGACGTTGCTCGCCGACGCCGAACCGCCCCCGCGAAGGGGGATCTTCTTCAGGCTTGGGCGACGGTTGCGCCGGCGGCGCGGCTAACGGCGGGCTCGTGTCCGTACACTGGGATCGTGCCTCCAGGCCTGACCTCGCCTTTTCACCTTGCCATCATCCTTGTGGTCGCGCTCGTCGTGTTGGGTCCCGAGCAGCTTCCCGGCGCGCTTCGGAAGGCGGCGAGATGCATGGCTGAGATCCGGCGGTGGTCTGAAGACATGAAGGCGCAGATGGACGACGCTGTCTCTTTTGATGCGCCATCAGCGGATTCCCCGTCGACAGCTCAAGCCCCCTCCACCCCCGAGGCGCCACCCATCCAGGCTGCCCGCGTCTCCCCCGACGAGGCGATGGGACCGGACCGGAGATGACCGGTGCCCTGCTCGCCGAGATCATCGGTCCCGATCTGCTGATCATCCTGGTCCTGGTCGCACTGTTGTTTGGTGGCAGCCGGCTCCCCAAGCTGGCTCGATCGCTGGGCTCGGCGAAAGCCGAGTTCGAGAAGGGCCTCCAGGAGCCCCACACGGAGCAACCGGCGCCTCCATCGCAGGAGGAGGTCACGATGACCCGGGCCGAACTCGACGCGCTGCTCGCAGAGCGGGAAGCCCGGGCCCGAGAGACCTCCCAGGCACCCGAGAACACCTGACTCGGGGCGACGGCGCAGTCACCAGCACCTCGCATCTCCATCCTCGAGCTGGTTCCGTCCCGAGGCAACGAGCGCCTAGGCGAACCCCGTTGAGCCTCCGAACGAGTGCAGCGCCGTGGAGCCAAGTGTCTCAGTGGTTCAGCGGGCTCATAAGATCTCGGTTAGGCGACCCGAGCCGCCTCGAAGGCTG
>JBBRXY010000079.1:0-14546 GCA_038238185.1 Acidimicrobiales bacterium | reverse complement strand
CGGGGTGTAGTCGACGTTGACGCCGTTTTGATCCTGATGGTTGGCTCCGCCGGCCTCGGGCGCCTCGGGCGCATCGGCCTTCTCGCCCCCGGCTTCGACAGCGGCGTCCGGGGTGGTCTGGTCGCCCTGCTGCACGTTGTCGGTGTCCGGACCGGCCGTCGTCTCGGGGGCCGGGTTGGTGCTTGCCTGCACCGCTGGTGTCGACTTGGGCGACGCCTGTGCCAGCGCGGTGCCGACACCGAGTCCGCCGAGCCCGAGAATGCTGCAGGTCGCGATGGCGACCTTCTGCTTGAGCGTGATGTTCATGATGACCTCCTGGGTGGTGGTGGGTTGATGAGCCCACCATGACGGAAAGGTCCTGAACGCCCGCTGACCCGGCGCTGAGCCTCCCTCCTACGCTGGAGGCCGTGAGCACCCGCATCCTGGTCGTCGAGGACGACCCCACGATCGGAGCTGGGCTGGTCACTGCCATGCAAACCAACGGCTATCTCACCGACTGGGCCGAGACGGGCCGCGACGCCCTCCAGCGCGCCGACGCCGACGCGCCGGAGCTCATTCTCCTCGACCTCGGCCTCCCCGATCTCGACGGCATCGAGGTCTGCCGGCAACTTCGGGCATCGGCACCCGAGGCAACCATCGTGATGCTCACCGCCCGCCACGACGAGATCGATGTCGAGCAGCGCCATGCGGCCGACGATTACATGGTGACCCGACGATGCGGAGCCCGCAACGTTTCGTTGGTAGGGCGTGAGCGGCGTCTGGACTCATGGGCTGTGGGTGACGATGACCACCGCTTCCCCGTCTCGGGCGACGGCGGCCTACCAAGGCCGCCGTCGCAGCCTGGCCGCGATACTGGCCGCAGGCGCGTCGCCGCTTGCGTCGTGCTCGTCGCCACCACCCTCCATCTCCCTGGTGCCCGGACGGACGCCACGACCGCTCAGGGCCCGCCACCCCCGCCTCGGCGCGCCGATCAGCGGGCGGTCAGCGGGTATTCAGGTTCACGGCGCCAGGATGATATCTGATGCGCATCCTCATCGTCGAAGACGAGAACCACATTGCTGGTGCAGTCAAACGCGGCTTGGAGGCGGAAGGCTTCGTGGCCGATGTCGCGCTCGACGGCACCGAAGGCCTGTGGATGGCCACAGAGGGTGCCTATGACGCCATCGTCTTGGACATCATGCTGCCCGGCGTCAACGGCTACCGGATCTGCAAAGCGCTGCGCGACACTGGCAACTGGACCCCGGTTCTGATGCTCACCGCCAAGGACGGCGAATTTGACGAGGCCGAAGCCCTCGACACCGGTGCCGACGACTACCTCTCCAAGCCGTTCTCCTATGTCGTGTTGATGGCCCGCATCCGCGCGCTGCTGCGGCGCGGCCGCACCGAACGCCCCGCCGTGCTCCAAGCCGGCGATCTTCGACTCGACCCCGCCCGACACCAGTGTTGGCGCGGCGACGACGAGATCGCCCTCACACCGAAGCAGTTCGCACTGCTGGAGTACCTGATGCGCAACTCAGGCGAGGTCGTATCCAAGAGCCAGATCCTCGAACACGTATGGGACTTCGCCTTCGACGGCGACCCCAACATCGTCGAGGTCTACGTCGGCCACCTTCGCCGCTACATCGACGCGCCCTACGGCCGCAACGCCATTCAGACGGTCCGCCTCGTCGGTTATCGACTGGCCGCCGATGGCGGCTGAGCGGCGGTCGCCGGCGTGGCGACCGTTGGCCACCGTTCGGAGCCGGGCAACCCTCGCAGCCACAGTTGTTGTGGGCGTAGCGCTGGTGATCGGCGCGGCGAGCCTGCTCGTGGTGCTCCAACGCTCACTGGTAAACAGCATCGATCAGTCCGTTCGCAGCCGCGCTGAGGATGTAGCGGCCCAGGCGCGCCAAACCACGCTGCCGGCCACGCTCTCTGTCGTCCGGGAGGAGGACGCGCTCATCCAGGTCGTCGACACGAGCGGTCACGTCGTCGCGTCGAGCGCCAATCTGCAGGGCGAGGACCCGATCGCGACGTTCACCTCGCCGACGACCGGATCAGCAACACGAACCTTGTCGAACCTGCCCGTCGGCGGCGGCCACCCATTCCGGGTCGTCGGTATCGGCACCGAGACCGGCCGCGGTCACCTCACCGTGTACGTGGCAGCGAGCCTGGTGACCGTCGACCGCACTCTGCGGACCGTGCAGGGCATTTTGCTCGCCGGGTCGCCGTTGCTCGTCATGCTCGTGGCGACGATGACCTGGGTGATCGTGGGCCGGTCCCTGCGCCCCGTCGAGGCAATGCGGACCGAGGTCGAGGAGATCTCGATGCGCGCGTTGAGTAGACGCGTCCCGGAGCCTTCGGGCAACGACGAGATCAGTCGCCTGGCCGTCACCATGAACGCCATGCTCGGCCGGCTCCAGACAGCCGCCGACCGACAACGTCGCTTCGTCGGCGACGCCTCCCACGAGCTACAAACCCCGATCGCATCCGTACGCACCGGGCTCGAGGTCGCCCTCGCCCACCGCGAACTAGCCGACTGGCCCGCAGTCGCCGGCGAGGTACTCGAGGAGAGCGAACGCATGGAACGGCTCGTGGGCGATCTCCTTTTCCTGGCGCGGGCCGACGAAGGTGCGCCTCCGCGAGCGCCTCGCCTCGTCGACCTCGATGACATCGTGCTCGAAGAGGTGCACCGAGTGATGGGCGCGGGACCACTGACCTTTGACACCACCCGAGTCACCAGCGGCCCCGTCCGAGGTCGCCCCGATGACCTCCGACGCGTCGTGCGCAACCTCCTAGACAACGCCCAGCGCTTCGGCCGATCCTCCGTGACCGTCGCACTCCAAACCATCGACGATCGCGTCGAGCTCGTCGTCGCCGACGACGGACCGGGCGTGCCGGACGACCAACAGGAACGCATCTTCGACCGTTTCGCTCGGCTCGATGAAGCGCGACCCCGCCAAGAAGGCGGGACTGGCCTCGGTCTTGCCATCGCTCGCGAGATCGTCACCGCTCACGGCGGGAAGATCCGCAGCGAGAACGCTGTCCGCGGCGCCCGCTTCATCGTGACTCTTCCCGGCGCACTTTTGACCAGCTGCTGACCCCAACCAAGAGCGGCCCGCGCTCGGTGCGGGGGCGTTCGCGTGTCTACGAAGGGCCCGGCCGTCAGGTCAGGGGTTGGTATCTGGTCCAGCGAGATCGCCTCATCCCAACCCGCTGCATCCCTCGCGTAGCTACTTACTGGCGATGGCCACGAGGCCTACGATGCCGACGGTGTAGAGAACCAGGACCACCAGTGAGTCGATCCCCATGTGCAGGAACCGCTTGGTCGGCCGGATGATGAGCCCCCAGATGTACACCGTCGTCAGCAACACGGCTAGGGCAGTCAGGTACACGTCGGTGTCACTCGCTTGGGGCAGGACCGCCTGCCCGGACAGGACGCTGGCCATGAGGAACAGCACCGGCAGGAAGGCGTTGCCGCCGAAGATGTCGCCGAAGGCCAGCTGGTAGTCACCCAGCTTCACCGATGTGATGCCCGTGGACAGCTCGGGTAGCGACGTGGCGGCAGCGAGGACGGTGGCCCCGAACAGGACGCCGGTCATGCCGATATGGCCGGCGATGGCACCGCCGCTGCGTTCGAGCACGACCCCGGCGACCAGGGTGGCCAGGGCTGCGATCCCGAACGTGGCCGCGGATCGCGCCGTCGACACGCCGTTGTCGGTCGCTTGGGCCGCTTTGGACGCCGACGAGTGGCCCCTGGGGTTGTCCTGACCTCCCGGGGCGTTGCCCTGCTCCTGCCACGGCAGCTTGCCCCGCAGGCGGCTCAGGAGGAGGACGCCGACCACCCAGAGCACCGCGATCAATAGCCCCCCTGGGGCCACCCGGAAGGCGATGAGGCGTCGCGGAAGACGGGTACCCATGAGGGCAACGCCAAGCACCGCGACGACGAGGGCGCCTTCGAGGACGAGAGACAGCGACGCCCCCAGGTAGGTCAGCGGGCGTTTGCCCCGGACCCCGAAGGCGTCCAGGGCCACGAGCACCACGGTCTGGATGGCGATGCCGCCCAGGATGTTGCCGATGGCGATACCGAGGTCGTGGGCCAGGGCGGCGCTGGCCGTGATGGCGATCTCGGGGAGGTTGGTGGCGACCGCCAGCAGGATGAGCCCCCCGATGGCCTGGCCCAGCCCCAACCGCGTCGACAGCACGTCGGTCGAATCGGAGAGCTTCACCCCCGACACCCACACGAGGCCGGCAGCGCCAGCGAAAATCCCGAGCAGCACCGGCAGCGACCACGAGCTCATGACACATCGCCCTACCCGTCCGCGAAAGGGTCAAATCGCTTGGGCCGGTCCCATGCACGGTCCACCGGCGCCGCGCTGCTCGCCACCGAACAAGCTCACCGACGTCGAGCTCGACGCCCTGTTGGATCTGTTGCGCTCCCCGGAGCTCGTGGTCCTCGCTCCTGCCCAGGTGTGGGCGATCCTATTGGACCCGGGCAGTTCGGGGGGGGGGGGCCGCCCCCCCCCCCGGCCCCCTCCCGCCGACCGTCGTGGCAGTGATGTTGTCGGGCCGGCAAAGCCGGCCCTCGTGCACACAAGCTGTGTGCATGGAGACGGTGACCAACATCAACGAGGTGCTCGACGGCCATGTCGTGCTCGAGGTGGAGTGCGTGGACCGCATGTTGTTGAACGCCTACGTCCCCAACCTGCAGGTCGGTGGCCAGGTCGTTCGGTTCTTGACCGAGCATCTCGGCAACCCGGTGCCGTCACCGGCGTTGTTCACCCAGATCGGCAACCGGTTCCGCCGCCAGGTCGATGCCTTCGCCGCCGCCAACAAGGTCCCGATCCTGCATCTGGCCAAGCCGGATCGATCCCGTTGGGATGACCGCAAGGTCGATCATGTCCGGCCCATGTGGATGCCGCCGTCGCCAACGGGCGATTCGGTGTGGTGGCCATCGTGGCGACCCAGGAGTTCCAGTGGGTCTTCGGTGGCCGGAACCGTTCTGACACCCCGGGGCTGGTGTCGTTCGACTTCACCAAGTCATCGCGCCGTGTGGGGACCTTCTACTTCTACGTGCTGGACCCCGACTTCGGGCTGGGCTTCATCAAGATCTGCACCTACTTTCCCTACCCGGCCAAGGTGTGGGTGAACGGCCACGAGTGGGCCAAGCGCCAGGCTGACCATGCCGGGATCGCCTACACCGGGCTGGCCAACGGATTCGCGTCGTGTGCCGACCCTGACGGGTTGGCGCCCATCTGTGAGCGGTTCGGGCCTGACGACGTGCAGGGGTTCTTCGACCGCTGGATAGCCCAGATCCCCACCCCGTTCACGCCACCGACCGCGCTGCCGGCTACTGGTGGGGAGCTGTCGATGCGCCAGGTCGAGGTCAGCCGCACCTTGGTTCTCGATGACCCTCGCCGGGCCCGGCGCTTCTTCGAGGCGCTGGTGGCCGACAACATCGGCATGGGACGCCCCGCCGAGGTCCACGCCGCGTTCGGTCGCGACCGGCGGGGTCGCACCACCTCCAGCCAGTTCAGGACCTGCGTCTTCGGGCCGGGCACCGAGGTGAAGATGGACTTGCCCTCCAAGCACAGCCGCGTCAAGCAGTACCTCAAGGAAGGGAGAGCGCTGCGGATCGAGTCCGTCATCAACAAGTGCTCCGACATCGGGGTCCTGGCCCGGCTCGAGCATCTGCCCGAGCTGATCGCCAAGGCCCGCGGGGTCAACGCCCGTCTGCTATCGATTGAACGTGCCGGTCAGGGCTGTGCCATCGGAGACGATCTGTTCGACCGCCTCCACCAGCCCTACATACGAGAGGGCCAACGAACCGGAGCACTGCGCTTCGGGGATCCACGCGCCATGGCCCTGGCCGGTGCACTCTGCTGTGTCATCCACGCCGTCACCGGCTTCACCAACAAAAGCCTTCGCAGGCTCGTCGCCGGACTCCTCGACGCCGACTACAGCGCCAACCAGATGAGCTATGACCTACGCAGGCTTCGACTGCACGGCCTGATCGAGAAGATCCCCAGCACCAACACCTACACCACGACACCCGAGGGCATCCGGACCGCGTGTTCTACACCAAGCTCCGGGGCCAGCTGCTCGGCCCCCTCCTCAACGCCGGTGACCGCCCGCCCGCGCCCATCGAGCTGCGTCCTGACCACCATCGACCGGACGGCCGCCACCTACATCACCAATGCCCGACTCGGCACAGCCGCATGAGAACTTGTCACAAAATTCGGGGGCTCCGCCCCCAAGAGATCTCGGTAGCATCGATCTCCACGATGTACCGAGCGCTGCGCAGCGAAGGCGAGGTGCGCGTGTGGCGGCGCCAGGCCACGCATCCGGCCCGGGTTCGCCCCGAGCTCGTCGCCCGAGAACCGAACCAGGTCTGGTCCTGGGATATGAGCGCCACGAGGCACCACTGCACCGGGTGGACCGCAAGGACCCACCTGCGGCCTGTCGTACTACCCGTTGCCCGTCGCCCCGGGTCTGAGAGGCGGACCGGTCGGTGACCGACCACCGAGTGCACCCTGTGCCGGGCCACCGTCCGCATCAAAGACCTCGTTGCCCACGCACAGGTCCATTAGGCCATCACCATCGATGAGTCCCTGCTGGATCGAGTTCCTTGACGTTCACACCGTCATGATCCATCATCGTTCCGTCGGTGGTGGTGGCCCCGGAAGTGGTCCCATGCCACTGGCGAAACGGTGGTCCCATTCGTGCTGGCGGGGGACCTGACTCTGCGTCGGCCGTGAGCGTTGCGTGCCGGCGCCCCATGCGGATGTCTTGTAGGCCACGCGTCTTACCGGATTCGTCGTCTCCGTCCAGTCCACGTGACGGGTCGCTGACCGGCAGGTGTCTGGCGTCACGGGGTCTCCAGAGACATTCGGCGGCCGGTCAGCCGGCGAAAGGCCCACTCGATGACGAACGCGATGGCCACCATGGCCGCGAGGAAGGCGTCTGCGCCCCGGCTGCTCTTGGCGACGAGGGCAATGAGCGCGCCGGTGCAAGCGACCGAAGCGGTGATCGACACCCACGGCGCCGAGCCTCGGCTGGCCGAGGTTCGGGCCTCGGCCACGTTGACCACCCCGAAGATGATAAGGAACCCGGCGCTGCCCATGGTCGAGATGCTGGCGAGATCCAGCAGGTTGGCCACCACGAGCGTGGCCGCAGCGGTGATGAAGAGACCTTCGAGCGGCCGGTTCCAGATCGGCCGTTCGAGCCGTTTCGGCAGCTCCCGGGCCACGGCGATGGTGTAGCTCAGACGCGCGGTGCCGTAGAGCGTCGCGTTGATGGCCGACGCGGTCGACAACATCGCGGCGACCGCGATCATCCTGAAGCCGCTCGACCCCAGCGCCGGGCGCGCCGCCACCGCGAGCGCGTAGTCACGGGCCCCCACGAGATCGGCCACCGGGACCGACCCAACCGACACCACGGCGATAAGCACGTACAGCACGATCACGAACAACACCGAGACGTAGTACGCCTGCGGGAGGGTGCGCCCCGGGTCGGCGACATCCTCGGCGGTGTTGGCGATCAGCTCGAAACCCTCGTAGGCGAGGAAGACGATCATGCCCCCGGCGACCAACGACACGGGCGTGCCCCACTGCGCGGGCGCAAGACGTGACGTCGACACGCCGGCGAAACCAACCGCCACGAACAGCGCCAAGATCATCAGCTTGATCACCACGACGACACGCTCCGCCCGGGCCACGGTCGACGCGGCCGCGACATTGAGCATCGTGACGAGCACGACCGCGGCAGTCAGGAACAAGTGCTTGGCCACAGCCTGGGCGCTGGTGGGCAGCAGGCTCGCGGCGTAACTTCCGAACGCCTGCGAGTACAGCGACAGCATGATGATGTAGCTCAGCCACAGCAGCACGTTCATGCCCCCGCCGAACAGGCCGGTTCCGAACCCCTTTGTGACGAAGGTGACCGTCCCGCCCTGGCTCGGGTACGACTTCGACAGCAGCGCATACGACCGTGCAGTCAGCAGCGCCACCAGGCCAGCCACCAGGAACGCGACCGGCGCGCCGCCCTGCGCGATCTGAACCGACAGCCCGAGCACCGCGAAGATGCCGCCGCCGACCATGCCGCCGATGCCGATCGAGACGACTCCCCACAAGCCGACCGGCGCCGGCTTCGGGACGGGAGCATGCACCGTCACCACGGTATGCGGGTCTGTTCGAGGCCGCCGTCGCTGGAGCTGGCGCACGTGAAGCCGTTGGTGGTCGGGCACTGGGAACGACACCGGGCCAGAACTTCATCGACGTGTACTTGAACCGCGTGATCTGCGAACGCGACCTCGACATGCTCTACATCGGGCGCACCATCCCGATCATCTCGCGCAGCTCGAGACATGGATTCGCAGCTGCCGGCCCGATGAGCTTTTCGAATGCCAACGGACGCTTGCGGGCGGACCTGGCCGAGCTGGCACCAGCGGCGATCGGAGAAGTCGTAGCCGTGGTGACACGCATCGTCAGGCTTCTGAGCCGCCGTCGAGTCGGCAGTGGCAGGCGTTGACGCCGTCGCAGAGCGGTCGATCCGACACAGAGGGGACCACGATTCGACGACGGTACCCGAGGCTATGCCCGACCCGCGCCGAGCCCGGAGCAACTGGGGCTCCTCGTCCGGGGGACCCGCCGGGGGCCGTGTCAGCATTCGCCGACGCTCGGTTCCCATAGCCGGTCACCGCCTCACCCCCCGGTCGGGTCGAATCGCTTGCTGTGGGCGTCACGAACACGCTCGACGTCCGCCGGCAACACGTCGGCGGACTCGCAGCCGGCAACGACCAGCCCCGCCTGGATCTCCACTAGGGAGGCTTGGGAGGTGCGGCCGGCGACCGTCAACGATTCGTGGAGGAGCGCCATCGCCTCCAGGAGGTAGATGCAGACCGCGGGCTGGCCGGATGCGACGACGCGCATCTCGTCGAAGGCGAGTGCGACCACGTCATGGTGGGTGTACTGCTGATCGAGGATGACCCGTCGCCCGTCATCGTCGGCTCGTACCGAAGGCGGTGGGTTGCGGCGCAGGAGCTCGGCGAGCACGGCGGCGATGTGGAAGATGGCGTCCTGGGCTGTCGTCGGGTCGTTCACGCCGGGGGAGAGCGCCTTGAGGGCAACGTCGACAAGCTGGCGCAGCCCGTAGGGCGCGTCCTGCTGCATCGTCCTAGAGGCACTGATGACGACGGCGCCAAAGACCCGGCGTTCGGCCGCCTGGGGATCTTCCGGCGGTGGCACGATGGCGCAGATCGGGGCGCCGACCACCGCGTAGCGGCCGGGGCGGGTCGCCACGCGAATCACTCCGCCCGGTGTCGCACAGCCCAATATCGCTACGGCATCGATCTGCTGGACCCAGCCGGTCCGGTCGAAGCGCACTACATGGGCCGGCCGTGCGTCGGGCGGGCCCGCCGGCATCGGTGGCGCATGGAGCGGCCATTCACGGCGAATGTGAGCGAGCGTCTCGGTGCTCACCCGCTCCAGGATCTCGCTGACGTCCATTGTGTGGGCACTGTGGTCGATGAAGGCGATGAGGCCGAGGATGGCGGTCACACCCAGGAGAACCGCAAAGGCCACCGACAGGTTGGGGATCACCGGTGTACCGCCCTGTTCGAGCGGGGAGCGAACGGCGCGGAGAACGACCAGGCAGAAGACGAACGTGCCGACGACGAGACCCATGACGCGCCTGTTGAACGGGTCCCGGAAAAGGGTGTGGACGACACGCGGCGAGTATTGGCTGGAGGCGAGCTGGATGGTCAGCAGCGACACGGAGAAGGCGATCCCGGCAAAGGTGATGGTGGCGGCGGCCACGGTGCTCAGCACGGCCCGGGCGCTCTGGACGGTGGAGGCCATGCCGAGGGGAAGGCTGGCGGTATCCAGGTCGAGGCGGCTGTCGGTGAGGATGCCGATCTCGGCCACGATGACGGCAGCTACCACCGACGCCATCGGCACGAAGAAGAGGCTGGCGCGCAGCCGTTCGGTCAGCGAGTTCATACGGATGCGCACGGGGCCATTCTGCACCGCTCCACGCCGCGGTCTCGCGGCGCCGGTGTGAATGCCGGTCAGTCGGGACGGCGGCGGATGAGCACGGCGTTGAGCTCGCCGCCCATCAACATCCCGAGACCGAGCAGGTAGATCCCAGACGAGCAGGATGAGCGACCGCCCAGGACACCGAACACCTGGTTGGTGGACGCGGACCCCATACCCATGCCGTGGCGAAGGCGCCACCCACCCCCACGGCGGCGGCCCACCCCCACGGCGCCGAGGAGGGGCCCGACCACGAGTGTCACCAGCGCGAGCCTTCCTCACGAGCGCCGCCAGCAGGGCCCAGCCGGCGTCGGTTGCGGCGCGTCCCGGAGCCGCCGTACCAGCGCGACGACGGGTGCGGGCATCAGCCGACGGAGGTACCTTGCGAGCTACCTACCACGCCGGGCGTTCACGCTAACAGCGACCGCGATGGACGATCTACGCCGCCTGCCGGGGGTCGGCGGGTGCGGACCTCACAGTGGTTCCACCGAGGCCGTTGCCGCCACCATCTCGCGCTGGTAACTCGGCAGGGCGAGGAGCAGCAACAGGCCGTTGGCGACGAGCGCTGGGAGCATGACGAAGAACGTGAGTCGCAGACCCTCTTCCCCTCCGCCACCGAGATGGGTGGAAAGCGTCCCGAACACGAGGGGTGCCAAGGATCCCACCCCGGTGTCGACGACGTTCCTCACGGCCTCCGCTCGTCCCCGCAGTTGTGGATGAACGACGTCGAGGCGTACGGCATCGAGCACCGGATTGGCGGCGCTCACACCCGCGGCGCCGAGCACCAACAATGGCGCGGCGACGACCAGCGAGTGGGTCAGGCCCGCCGGCAACAGGACCAGCCCTCCCACGCTGAAGCCGACCGCCGCCGTCACCAGGCGTCCACCCGGATAGCCGCGGCGTTGGAGCGCGTCGCCGAGGCGGCCGCCGACGACCACGCCGACCAGCGCACCCAGCCCGATGACGATTACGCCGAGGTCGGCGGTCAGCGTCGTGATCCGGTACTGGTTCACGACGAACACGATGGCGAAGATCTCGACACCGACGAAGAAGAAGTTCCCGACCGTCGTGGCCACGAGGACGATGACATTCGTGCGGATCGACAGGAGGTAGCGAACCGCGCTCCACAGCGCCAGATCGGCCTGGTCACCGTCGAGAACCAGGCGCGGATCGGCAACGACCGCCGGACGGGCGCCATCCGGATCCGCCCCGGGTTCGCGACCGGAGTCAGAGGGAGCTCGGCGCATCCGCGTGCGGGCAGGCTCGGCTAGTCGCCAGAAGGCCACGGCCAGTCCGATGCCCGCGCCCCCAAGGATCCAGAAGGCGAGTCGCCACGAGACGAACGCCGCGGTGATGCCTCCGATCAGGAAGCCGGCGACCGTGCCGAGCAACATCCCGCTCTCGATGACACCGAGGACCCGGCCTCTCTCCTCGGCCGGGTAGAGATCCCCCACCATCGATGAGGTCGTCGGTCGGGCTGTTGCCGTGACCGCTCCCAGTAGGACACGGCTGCCGAGCAACATGGCAAACGAGACGGCGGCCCCGGCGAGCGCCATCGCCGCCGACCATGCCGCCACGCCCACCGCGAGCAGGCGCGTGCGGCTCGATCGGTCAGCGAGGATCCCGACGGGAACGGTGGCGAGCGCCCCGGCGAGGCTGACGGCGGCGGCGCGTTGGCCGATCTGGGCGTTGGTGATGTCGAAGACCCGCTTGAGGACGGGGGCAACCGCTCCCAGCGCGGCCCGGTCGGCGTGTTCGAGACCCAACACGAGAAACAGCAGGAGGAGCACCCGGCCCCGATAGGCCCGATTCGCGGGCGCGGGGCAGCTGTCGTCCTTCTTCAGCCGTCTCGCGGACCGGAGCACGGATGCAGACTCGGGTGGTCAGCGGGGCCGGACGAGCAGGCTGAACTGGATGGTGGAGCGGGAGCCGAGGGTGGGCGCCGGGCCCGCGGTCACCCGCAGCCGGCGGTCGCCTGCTTCCCACTCGCCGGCGAAGTCGGTGCTTCCGGTGCCGTGGGGCGCCTCGATCACCGTCCAGCCATCCAGGTGATCGCGGTACCAGTCGACCACCTGCTCGGCGTCGGCCCCGGTCGCCTGGAAGCTCTGCTGGGAGATGGTCGTCGTGTTGTTGCGGGGACCGAGGGGCTCGCTGCGCGGGTAGAGAGGGATCTGGTCGAACGCACCCCCGGTAAACGCGGTGATCGCGGGAGCGGGCTGGGCTCTCGTGTGGCCACCGGAGCCGCAACCAATGGCCAGGGCGGCCACCGCGCCTACCGTCGCGGCCCGCGCCCCCCTACTCACGGTGCAGGGCCATGGCCAGGATCCCGGCGGTGTGCAGCGCCCGGCAGTCGGTGCCCTGGGAGATCTGGGTGCGGCAGCTGAACCCGTCGGCCACCACGACCGTGGCCGGCGAATCCTCGCGAACTGCGGGCAGCAACACCCGCTCGGCGCATGCCATGAACGCGGCCATCTCCTCGTGGCGCCTGGATGAACTGGGGTTCGTTGCCGGCCCGCCCCAACGCTCCGACGATCCCGTTGACGCCGTCACCCCGGTAGCCGAAGACCCGGTGGATCCGCCATTCCCGCAGGCGCTCCAGCAGGTGGTCGGCACGGTCATGGCCATGATGGTGTCTCCGTGGGGTCGGGTCGTCCGGCGGGTGAAGCCGGGCGGCGTGATGCGTCTAGGGAGCTCAGGATCGCCCCAGGCCCAACTCGGCAGCCGTCGTGGTCGTGGCGGGGGCTGCGGCGAGGAGGGCGCGGCGGTGGCGGGTGGCCCACAGCTGGGCGCTGCGATGGTGGGCCTCGCCGTCGAAGATCCCGTGGGCCCCGTGGTCGCCGTCGACCGGTTCCCACAGGTTGGCCGGCCGATCCGCCCGCACGGGCTGGTCGGTCTGCTGGGAGGCGAACCCCGTCCGCCCCAGGTAGCGGTCGAGCAGGGCCGGGCCGATCTTGTTGGCCACGATGGTGGCCACCGTGGTGGCGCCAACCCATTCCTCGCGCCGCTTGTGGCCGGCGGCGAAGAAGATGCCCTCGGCCGCCACCTCGGGCTGGTAAAGGGGAGGCACCGGCTGGGGATGATGGGGGAGGCCGCTGAGGCACCACCCGAACTGAGGCGTGTTCAGGCCGGGTAGATGGACACTGGTGATCCTGACCCCGCTGTGCTCGTGGGCCAGTTCGGTGCGCACCGAATCGGTGAAGCCGCGAACGGCGAACTTGGACCCGCAGTACGCCGACTGCAGGGGAATGGCCCGGTAGGCGAGGGCCGACCCGACGTTGACGATGACCCCGCGGTCACGGGGCCGCATCCGCCGCAGGGCGGCCCTGGTGCCGTACACCTGACCCAGGTAGGTAACCTCGGTGGCCCGGCGGAACTCATCGGGTTCGATGTCCCACACCGGTGCGAAGGCCGTGGTCATGGCCACGTTGACCCAGATGTCGATCGCCCCGAGGTCACGCTCGATGCGGCTAGCGGCTGCCTCCACGGCGTCGCTGTCGGCCACGTCGGTCGGAACGACCAAGGCCCGGGACCCGGTGGCCTCGACCTCTTTGGCCGCGGCTTGGAGGCCGTCATGCCCGCGTGCCAGCAGGGCCACGTCGGCACCGTCGGCGGCGAACCGGCGGGCCGCCGCCCGACCGACGCCCGACGATGCCCTTGTCACAACCACGATGTGTCGCCCTTCCAATACCAACTCCCGACTCAGCCGTGCGGGCCGTCTCCATCCGGGGGGCCGGCTCAGGCCCCCATGGTGCCTGCCCGGTATTTCATTGCCCGAAACAATGATCTCTCTCGCGGTGCTCGCCTGCGGGGTCGTTGCGACATTAGCGACGAGGACGCGGCCTACGGCCTGCCCGGGCCAGAGGCGTGGAACGATCGGGTACCCATCCTCGTCGGAAGCGGCTCAGATGGACAAGGCATTCGGGGACGGGCCGCGATTGGCCCAAGGTCTCGATCACCGAAGTCTGCTCACGATTGCCAGCGCCGCTCGTGGTGACACCCGTTCTCACCCCCGCAGTCGCCAGTCGGGATCGGGCGGCCGGAACGTACCGGCGGCGGGCCGATGGGTAGTTGCGCGGGCGGCCGATTCGCTCCTTCGAGTTCCGCTCCCGTTACCAGAAGGGTCGCAACGCCCGTGTGGGCCGCTGTGATGCTGAGGACCGCAGCCCGAGTGACCCGACTGTCGCTCCACGCGGCGGACGCGCTAAGCGCGGCGCCGCCCAGGAGCCCGGCCGTGACGATGCCAGGGGAGTGAGTAATTCGGGCAGACCCTGGCGCTCGAGATTCGGGTCGTATAGGGCCCGGCATGTGCCATCGCCGTCATCGACCCAACTTGGCCATTGACACAACGGAGCGACCCCCGAGCCAGCGCCACGGGAAGGCACGCGAGAAGTAACCGGGCCCGTCCGCAGCGTCAATGAGTCCGCCGGGGCGGGTCGAGCAGCTGCGTCACCTCGGCGACGGCCGCCGGGCCGGGGTTGTCGTAGCGGATTGCCGTCCGGGGCGACTTGTGCCTGGTCTTGGCCATGATCAAACTGCAGG
>JBBRXY010000078.1:0-14659 GCA_038238185.1 Acidimicrobiales bacterium | reverse complement strand
GTCGGGATCGTCGGCCACCGCGGGGAGGGCGGCGTCGCCGACGTCGTTCGGGAACTCCGTCGACCCGATCCTGGCGTCGTAGGTCACGCCGTAGAGGCGGGGTGTGGCCAACAGATGCTGGAGACTGGCGCTGAAACTGAGGGCGCCGGCCAGCGCGACCACCCCGATCACCGCCCCCGTCAGGGTGCTGCGCACGGGCACCGCGCTGCGCCCCCGGCCCGGTTCCAGGGCCAGACGCACGCCGGTGGTCAGCGGCACCGGGGCAGAGGCGCGCGCCAGAGCCCCGGCCACGGCCGACGGCCGCGCCTGCCCAGTCGTCGCCGAGGGCCGGCCGGAGCGCGTCGCTGCCCGCCACGCCGGCCAGGCGCCGGCCAGGACCACCGCGACGACCGTGGCCAGAGCTCCCAGCCCGAGAGCCAACCAGTCGGCGGACGGTCCGGGATGAGGCTCGGCCGTGCGGGCCAGGCCCACCGGTGTCAGCGGCGACAGGGCCAGGGCCACGGCTGTTGCGACCGCCGCCGCCGCCGCGCCCACCACGACGGCTCGGGCCATGCCGATCCCCCAGAGCTGGCTCCGGGTCATGCCCAGGGCGGCCAGGTCAGGGTGCTCACCCGAGTCGAGGTGGGCCTGCCTGGCGAGGAGCTGGCCTACCACCAGCATCCCGGCCATGCCCAGCAGCCCGGCCAGCAGCCAGAGCGCCACAGCCTGGAGATGGATCGAGTGCTGGGTGTTCACCGACTGGTCATCCAGGGTGAACAGGTTGGTGGGCTTGCCGGCGGCCAGTCGCTGCACCTCGCCCTCCAAGGCGCGGACGTCGCGCACTCCACGGCGAAGCCGCAGGCGCACGACGTCGAACGATCTCAGGGTGCCGGCGGCCGCCCGGTAGAACGCGGGCGTGGTCGACACCTGGTTCGTACCCGTTCCCACCTGTGGGGGGAACTCGCCGGCCGACGCTTCAATGCCCACGACCCGGAACACCACGGGGACGACCGCCGGCTGTACACCCTCGGCGCTGCTGACCGACAGCCGCAGGGTGTCGCCTACGTGCAGGTGGTGTTGATCGGCCATGGTGAAGCTCACCATGGCCTCGTCGACCCGGTCAGGCCGGGGAGGGCGGCCGGCCAGCATCTTGTAGCGGGCCATGACCGTCCCCAGGCCCGGATCGAGCGAGGCGCTGATCGACGCGTCAGGGGGGTCGAACACCGCGAAGAGGGTGGAAGTCACCACCTGGGCCACCTGGGGGATACGGGCGTACTGGTCCGCGGTGAGAGCGGCGAACGAGTCGCTCTGCGGCGAGCCGTAGGCGAGCAAGTCGGGCGCCCGGGTGGATTCCAGGAACCGCCCGTAGGCACTGTCCGTCCGCCTGGCCCCAGCGGCTGCCGCCGTCACCGCCCCGCCCATGACGCCGACGAGCAGGCCCAGTGCGGCCCACACCCGCCACCGGGCGCGAAGGTCGGCCCGGGCCCGGAACACGACGGCGCCCATGATCACTCCGATCGCAACACGATGGCCGCCTGGGTGCGACCGGCGGACCAGGCCGGGGCGGCGGCCACGGCGTTCGCCAGCACAAGGGCAGCAGGCACCAGGACCAGAAGAGCCACGACGGGGGTGATCGGCTGGGCGGCAATACCGAGCTGGAGCGCCAGCACGTCCCATGTCCGCCGGCCCACGGCCACACCGAGGGGAACTCCGGGGATCAGGGCGACGACGACCAGGGTCGTGGCCTGCCACCCGACGGTGGCCATCACCTGCCGGCGGACAAAACCAAGGCTCTTGAGCACAGCGAGGTCGCGCCGGCGACGCCTTACCGAGCTCACCAGGAGATGACCGATGGTCGCCGCGGCCAACAGTGCGAGAACCGCCGCCAGCACGACCGGGAGATTCTGAACGTGACCGAAGTTGACCACGTCGGTGGGCCTCTCGGGGGCGGCGACCGTCCATCCCTTCCCCAACGTCGCGTCGAGCCTGTCCTGAAGGCGCGCCCGCGCCCGCGCCTTGTCGGCTCCGGGGGGAAAGCGTAGGAAGGCGTTGGTAGGGTCCGGGAATTCACCGCTGTCGCCGGCGAGTCGTCGCACGCCGTCGATGGTGGCCACCGTCCCGCGCCCGAGGCCGGCGGACGCGTCGGCCTGAGGCAGGACGGCGCGCCCGACGATGCGAACGGGTACCGGGTGGGCGGTGGACTCGGGCAAGACCGCGTCGACCGTCTGGCCCACGTGGGCGCCGAGGTCGTGGAGGGTGCGGGTCCCGAGGGCGACCTCGTCGGTGGCGGTCGGGGCGCGGCCCTCGAGGATGAGCGGCGGGGGCAACGTCCCCTTGTCGACCTGCAGGGCCAGGGCCCCGGCGTCCACGTCGCCCACCCGCACCGGGGCGGCGCTGTAGCCGACGGCGAGGTCGGCCACCTCCGGGTCGGCCAACAACGCCGGTGTCGCCGGTCCCAGCGTGATGTCGTCGCCGCTGGTGCGGTTCACCTCGGCATCGAAGGTGACCCCGTACAGGCGCGGGGTGGAGAGGAGGTGGGAGAGGCTGGCCTGGAAGGTGAGCGCCGCAGCCAGCGCGGTGATCGCCACCACCGACCCGATGACCGTCGTGCGGATCGGCACCGCGGTGCGCCCCCGCCCGGGTTCCAGGGCCATCCGGACCCCGGCGGTCACGGTCGGCGGTGATCCGGCTCGGGCCAGGAGCTCGGCCACCGCCGATGGCTTCTGGCGGGCGCCCGCAGCTCCGGCAGCCACGCCCCGGGCGGCCGAGCCCGCCAACCTCCACGTCGAGACGGCTACCAGCAAGACCACGGCGACCACGACGGCGACGATGCCGCCAACCACGAGGACGGCGTCGACCTGGATGCCGGGTGTGGGCTCTGCGTTGCCGGCCAGGCCGATCGGAAAGAGCGGGGAGAGGGCCACGGCGATCGCTCCGGCCACGAGCCCGGCGCCCGTCCCGATGAGCACCGCCCGGGCCAGGCCGAGGGACCAGAGCTGGCGACCGGTCATGCCGACGGCAGCGAGAGCGGGATGGTCGACGGATTCGAGCGCGGTGGCGCGCCCGAGGAGCTGGCCGCAAACGAGCCCGACGGTGAGTCCGCCCAGCAGGGCCAGGATCCCGAGGGCGACGGCCTGGAGGTGGAGGGAGCGCTGGACACTCGCCGCCTGCGGCCCGAGCTCGTCGATGGCCACCGGTTTGCCGCCCCCCATGCCCTGGACGGTGGCCTTGAAAGCCGGGACATCGCCAGCCCCTCCTCGAAGACGTAGGGCGAGCACCGATTCGCCGATGATGTCGGTGGCGTGGGCCCGGGCGAAGGCGGGAGTGACCCATGCCGGCTGGGTGCCGGTGCCGATCTGGGGCGGGAACTCGCCGGGACCCGCCTCCACGCCCACCACCTTCAGGACAGCCCGCGGCGGGGCGACCATTGCCGCCTGTCCGCCTCCATCCGAAGCGCCGTGATCGACACCCGTAGCCGGCACAAGGCCGATGTCTAGTGTGCTGCCTACCCGGAGATGGCGGCTCTCCGCCAGCGTGAAACCGATCGCAGTCTCGTCCATGCGCTCGGGGTCGGGCAGGCGTCCCGACAGGAGCCGGAAGCGGTTGAAGCGGGTACCGTAGCCGTCGGACATGGCCGCCAGCTGAACCGCGGGTTGATCGGTCGGGTACTGCGCGCTCAGGGCCGAGTCCTGCACCTCGGGAAGGCGGCGGACCTGGTCGAAGTCCACCGTGGCGAGGGCCCCTCCGGGAACGCTGAACACGAGAACGTCGGCCGCCCGGGCCGCGACCGTGAACCGTTGGTAGGCGGTGTCGGTGCGGCGCGCACCGGCGGCTACGGCGAGAACCGCCCCCGCGAACACACCGATGAGCACGGCCAGGCCGACCCACGCCCGCCAGCGGGAGCGAGCTTCGGCTCGCAATCGGAAACCGAGAGCGGCCATCACTAGCTCCCCACGGCCACGTCGGCCGGCGCTGGGACGGCGTCCATCACTCCGACCTCAACACAACGGCCGGTCGGATGCGCGCTGCGACCCGGGCAGGAACGGCAGCGATGAGGTTGGCGGCCGCCAGGGCCGCGGGAACAGCGAGGACCACGGCTGCGACCGGGATGCGCCCTTCCGCCGGGATCCCCAGCTGCCCGGCAAATCCGGACCACAGCCAGCGACCGGCGGCCACACCCAGTGGTACACCGATGACCAAGGCGATGGTAGTGAGCACCGTCGCCTGCCAGGCCACGGCCGCCGACACCTGGCGGCGGCCGAAGCCGAGGGTCTCGAGAATGGCCAGGTCGCGGCGACGCCGGCGGATGGAAGTGACCAGCGTGTGGGCCAATGTGGCGAGTGCCAGGACCGCCAGGATGGCGGCCAGCAGGACGGGCGTAGCGCGCACCCGCGAGTAGCCCTCGATGAGCCCCGGCCGTTGGTCGGTCGGCAGGCAATCACCGCTGGCGCCGCTACAGCCGGCGGCCAGATCGCGCAGATGGGCGACGAGGCGTTGCCTGGTCTGTTGTTGAGCGGGATCACGGCTCCACCGGATGAGCATGAAGTTGTAGATGTCCGCCGGTGACTCGGGGGCGGGCGGGGCCAGGACCGAGGCGGTCACCACCGCGCCTTCACCCAGTGAGGTGGTGGAGAAGCTGCCCCTGCCCAGCTTGGGGAACACCGCTCGACCGACCACGCGCATAGGCCGCCCTCCGTCGCCCACCCCGACGGTGACCGTGTCGCCCAGACCCTTGTGGAGGCGGGAGAGCACGTTCGTCCCGAGCACGATCTCATCGTCCGCGCGCGGCGGCCGCCCGGCGAGCATCGTCGGGAACACCGACCCGACAATCGGGTCGATGCCAACCGCCGCCACCGGGCCGCCGCCGACGGAGACGTCTCCATAGACCCCGCCCGAGTAGCCCACGACACTTGGGCTTGCCTTCAGGAGCGCGTTGGCCTCGCCCGTGGGGATGACGCTGAAACCGGCGTCGTATGCGACGTCCCAGTCCTGGCCGTAGAGCCGGGGACTGCCGACCAGGCGGCTGAGCCCCGTGCCGAAGGTGAGCGCGGCCATCACAGCGATGATGGCCATCACCGTGCCCGCCACCGTGGTGCGCACGGGCACGGTGGCCGCCCCGCGACCCGGTTCCATGGCCATGCGCACGCCAATGGTCGCGCTGACCGGGAACCCGAGTCGTGCCGCGGTCCTGGCGAGGTGGGACGGGCTTACCGCGCCCGTTGAACCCGTCCGCCCGGGCGAGACCGCGCTCCGCCACGAGGCCAGCGCTACCCGGCCCGCGATCAGGACGACGATGACTGCCATCCCGGCGATCAGCAGCCCCATGTTGACGGCAAGCCCCCGGTTGGGCTCGGCCACCCCTGCGGGACCCATCGGAAACAGGCCAGACGTGGCCGCGGCCAAGACCATGGCCACTGCGGCGCCGGAGGCGGCGATGACGGTGGCGCGGACGATGGCCACCCCGAAGAGCTGGCCGGGCGTCATCCCCAGAGAACGCAACGCCGGATGGTCACCGGCTCCCATGGCATGTTGGCGAACCAGAAGCTGGCCGATCACCAGGAACGCCGTCAAGCCGGCGAGCGTGGCGAAGGCCGCCAAGGCGACGGCCTGGGGCTCGATGGCCCGCTGCGCCGAGATCCGACGGTCAACCTGGAGGGTGAAAAACACCTCACCGACCTCGGGGCGCCCGGCGGCGATGGAGTCGACCTGAACCTTGAGCTCGCTGATGGCCGTCCCCCGACGTAGCCGCACGACCGCGGCGTCGTAGGGGAGATGCTCAGGATCGGCGTAGGCCCGGTAGAACGCCGAGGTCACGGTGAACTGCGGGCCGGCGTCGCGCGGGGAAACAGGCACCACCTCGGGCGGGAGCACGCCTATGCCGACAACCTCGAGTGCTACCGGCTGGCCCAGTGACGGGTCGACCTGGCGCATGTCGTCGGGAAATTCACGGAAGGCCAGCGCGGCAACGGTCGTACCGACCTTCAGATGGTGCAGGCGCGCCATGGCCGGGTTGGCCAGGACCTCGGTAGGTCGATCGGGGCGGGGTAGTCGTCCGGCCACCAGGTTGGGGCGGAAGATGGTGTAGCCGACGCGGTCGTCCACGCTGGCGTCCACCGCCGGGTCGTCGACCAGGTCGGGCTTGCCGGCGGCGTCCACCACGACGAGGTTCACGCCCGCCAGCTCCCCGATGCCGACCACAGCGGGTAGCCGTCCCACCTCGTCGTAAAACCCGGATAGGCCCGTGTGTTCGGCGCCCACCAGCACATCGGCATCCCGGGTCGCATCCACCATGCGGGGATAGGCCGTCTGGGTACGGCGGGCACCCGCGGCAGCTGCCAGGACCACGCCACCGGAGAGCCCAACGAGAAGGGCCAGCCCCGCCCACGCCCGCCATCGGGCCCGAAGATCGGCCCAGGCGCGGAACCAGACGGCCGACACCCCGGGGCCCTAGGCCTCAGCGGCGCTTTTGAAGGTGAGATCCGGCGAGGACGACCCCGGTGTGACGGGCGTACCGTCGTCGATCCTTCCGTCGCGCATGGTGACGATCCGATCGGCGGCGGCGGCCACCTCCTGGTCGTGGGTGACCATCAGGATCGCCTGGCCATCGGCGTGCAGGCGGCGGAACAGCTCCAGCACCTCGGCCCCCCCGGCGGTATCGAGGGCGCCGGTGGGCTCGTCGGCCAGCACCAGGGTGGGCTTGTTGGCCAGGGCCCGGGCGATGGCCAGGCGCTGGCGCTGACCACCGGAGAGCACACCCGGCGCGTTGCGGGACTTGTCGGCCAGACCCAGAAGGTCGAGCAGGTCCCGGGCCCGGGTCTCGGCCTGCTTGCGAGAGGACCCGGCGATGATCGCAGGCAAGGCCACGTTCTCCAGAACGCTCATGCCTTCGAGCAGGTTGAAGAACTGGAAGACGATGCCGATGTGGGCCCGCCGCATACGGGCGAGCTGGTTCTCGTCCTTGCCCACCAGCGACTCCCCGGCGACGGCGATCTCACCGTCGCTCGGGCTGTCGAGGCCGGCGGCCAGGTTGAGAAGGGTCGACTTGCCGCAGCCCGACGGGCCCATGACGGCGATGAACTCGCCCTCGGTCATCACCATGTCGACGCCCCGCAGGGCCCGCACCGGCACCCCCTCGGACTCGTAGGTCTTGCGCAGGCCCTTGGTCTCCAGCACGTTCATGTTCCCTCCTGAGTCATCTGCGGCTTCGCCGCCCCGGCCGAGGCCCCAACCCGGCCTCCTCCGAAGCGGCGGGGGCCCCCACCCCACCGCCGGCCGTGGTTGTTGTAGCTGAGTCGATGCGAAAGGCCCGCACCGGCGTATCGCGTCCCTTGACCATGGCGGGCTCCAGCGCCTCGAGCACCACCTGCCCGTCGAGGGCGGTGGCCGTCGCCTCGCTGGCGATCGTCTGGCCGGGCCGGGCCCATTGCTGCAGGCGCTGGGTGAGGTTCACGGTGTCGCCCACGAGGGTGTACTCCAGTCGTTCTTCCGATCCGAGCAGCGCCGCGGCCACCTCGCCCGTCGACAGGCCGATGCCGAGCCCGAACGGTGGCAGCCCCCGGGCGACCCAGCCGTCGTTGACCGAGGACTGGCGCCGGTGCATGGCCAGGGCGGCGGTGACCGCCCGCCCGGCATGGTCGTCCTGGGCGATCGGCGCCCCGAACACGGCCATGACCGCGTCGCCCACGAACTGCATCACGGTGCCGCCCACGTCGAGGATGGCGCCGTTCATCTCCGCCCGGTGCTCGTTGAGCTGACCGGCCAGCACGCTCGGGTCAGCGTGCTCGGCGATGGTGGAGTACTCGCGGATGTCGGACATGAGCACGGTGACGTCGAGGGTCTCGGTCTCCCCGATGCGCCGTCCCTCGCGCCGCAACTTCTCGGCGATGCCGCCGGGCAGCAAGCGGCTGAGGCTCTCACCCTGCTCCTCGCGGTCGACGATGGCCTGGTGGAGCATGCGCAGCCGCCGCAGGGCGCCGGCCGTCCCGGTGCTCGCCTCCTGGGCGAGCTTGAGGAACAGGCCTTCGACCGCATCGGACACGGCTTCGGCAGTGGTGGCCTGGGTGGCGGCGATAGCCTTGATGGGCTTGCCCTCGGCCACCAGGCGCAGCAGCTCGTCCTCGGGCACCGAGAGCTCGCCCGCCCGGGCGACGGGGTTCACCAGGGCGGCGACGATGGACGGATCGAGCATGGACCCGCCGGTGGCCACCTCGCGCACGGCCCGGGCCAGCTGGTCGCCCTCGGCCACCCGGTCCTTGAGGAGGTAGGCGTAGCCCGCGGATCCCTCGGCCAGCAGGGAGATGGCGTACTCGGGATCGTCGTACTGGGAAAGAACGACGACACCGGTGCCGGGATGGCGCTTGCGCAGCTCCTTGGCCGCGTCGATGCCCTCGCGCTGGAACGACGGCGGCATGCGGATGTCGGTCACCAGCACCTGGGGGGCGGCCGACTCGGCCCCGGCCAGCAGGCTGTCGTAGTCGGCGGCCACACCGACCACATCGAGGTCGGCCTCGAGTGACAGCAGGGCCCGGACGCCTTCACGCACGAGCAGGTTGTCGTCAGCCAGGAACACGGAGATCTGGGACGCAGCCACATGGGCATTAGGCCCCAGAACGACCCGCGGCGCAAGGGCATCGGCACTACTCCCCGAGGGAGGGCCTGCCACACCCCTGGAGACGGGGTAGCACGCTGGGATCCGACGCCAGGCGTGCTTACAGTTCACGTAGGTCCCTGCATCTGAGGAAGGCACCCATGCGCATCGAGTCCTCCGTCCTATCCCTCTCCTGGATCCCCTCCGAGGCGGTGCGGGGGATGACCAGGTTGCCCTTCGAGATGGGGGTGAGCCACTACGATTCCCCCCCGCCCGACGTCGTCGACGACCTGGAGTCGTTGCGAGAGGCCGACGGCTTCCGCTTCGCCAACGAGCTGAAGGCATGGGCGGAGGTCTACGAGGGCCGCATCGTCTCCTCGGGCCAGCAGGGCAGGGGCTACATCGGCTCCACCACCCTGTCGGTGGGGCCCAAGGCGGTGGTTTTCCCGGCGGTGGCGTTCCCCGATCTGCGGCCCCCACCGGAGGTGTCGGAGACGGCGGTGCGCTTCGTGCAGACCGCCGGCGGGCGCACCGGTGTCCCCGCCCCCAGGCGGGTGAGGCGCCCGCCGTTCGTGCAGGTCGTGGCCCCGCTGGCGTGGTCGACCCTGGCCCTCACGCTCAGGGCCGACGGCTCCTCGGACTGGGAGGTGGTGGGGGCCAGTCCGTTCCCCCGTCACTGGATCTACGGGGCCGACAGGAGGCTCGCGGCCAAGACGGGGATGATCGACTTCACCGAGTGGTACCGCACCGCCTTCGGGTCCCATACCCCTTGGGGTGACGAGGAGTCGCCGGCCCTGGTCACGGTGGCCGAGACCGCCCTCGAGCGCCAGCTCTCGGCCCAGATCATGAAAGCGGGGGCCAAGCCCAGGATCAAGACACTCGGCAGCGGGAAGGCGCTGGTGACCCAGGGCGACCCCGGGGACTCGCTCTTCGTGCTCCTCGATGGCGTCCTGGCGGTGGAGGTCGACGGCCAGCAGGTGGCCGAGGTGGGGCCGGGAGCGGTGCTGGGTGAGCGGGCCGTCCTGGAGGGTGGCACCCGCACGGCGACCCTGCGGGCGGTGACGCCGGCCAAGGTCTCGGTGGCCCCCGCCGCCGACATCGACACCGAGGCCCTGGCCGAGGTGAGCCGGGGGCACCGGCGCGAGGAGGCGTAGCGGTGGCCGGCGTGGGGGTCCCGGGCTCCGGGGTCACGGCCCGCCAAACGGCGGTCGGCGACCGCAGGTGAGTGCGGTCTGGGCCATCGTGCGGACTGGTCTCGGGCGGCGGGCGGGTACGACCGTGGTCCTGGCCCTTCTCGTGGCCGTGGCCACCGGGACGGTCGTGGCCTCGGTGGCCGGCGCCCGGCGCACCGACTCCGCCATGGACCGCTTCGTCCAGTACTCCCGCCCCGAGGACCTCTTCGTGCAGGCACCCGACTCGGCCACGACCGAGAAGGTGGCGGCGTTGCCCCAGGTCGTGGACCACGGCCGATCCCCCTTCCTCTTCCTGACCCGGACGCGCGACGGCGCCGATGCCGGGACCTTGGCCACCTTCGCGGCCGCCGACGAACGGATCTTCCGCACCATGGACCGGGTCGTCGTGGTTCGTGGTCGCCAGGCCCGCATCGACAACCCCACCGAGGTGGTCGTCAACGAGATGACGGCCCGCCGCCTCCACCTCGGCGTGGGCAGCCCCCTCACCCTGTACGCCTACAGCCTCGACCAGATAGTGGGATCGGCGACCAGCGGACGGTGCCCCGGCCGGGCCCACCTTCGCTGTCCGGGTGGTCGGCGTCGCGCGGGCCCCGGCCGACGTCAACACCGGGCAAGACGTCGACGTGAGCTACCTCGGTCAACAGGTGGTGGTGCTGACCCCCGGCGTTCCTGCGCACGTACGCCGCGGCCCTGGGGGCGGGCGTCGACGATCTGCCGGGGATGGAGGGGGTGAGGATCCGCCTCCGTCACGGCCTGGCCGACCTCGGCGCCTTCACCGCCGCCGCCCGTCCGCTCATCGGTGACCAGGGCCAGATCCTGGTGGGCGGCGACGCCGCCACCGCCGCGGTGTCGACGGGGCGGGCCATCCACTTCCAGGCCCTGGCCCTGCTCGCCTTCGCCGCTCTGGCCGGGTTGGCCGCCCTGGTCATCGTGGGCCAGGCCCTGGCCCGCCAGGTGACCCTCGACAGCGCCGAGCACCCCACCCTCCGGGCGCTGGGGATGGACCCGGCCAGGATGGTGCTGGTGGCGATCTTGCCGACAGCGGTCATCGCCACGGCCGGGGTACTGGCCGGAGTGGCGCTGGCGGTCGTCGCCTCACCGCTGTTCCCGATGGGCCTGGCCGGCCATGCCGAGATCCACCCCGGCCTCTCGCTCGACCCGGCCGTGCTCGGTCTGGGCGCGTTGGCCGCCGAGGCGGCGCTGCTGGTGCGGGCCGGGTCGGCCGCCCGTCGGGCCGCCAGGGTCGTCAGGGCAGGGCCTGCCGCGGTCAACCCGCCGACGACGCGGTGGCGCCTGGCCACCTCGTTGGCGAGTGCCGGGCTGCCGGCGCCCGCCTCGTCGGGCGTCGCCATGGCCCTGGACCCCGGCCAGGGGGCCGCTTCCATCCCTGTGCGTTCGGCCATGGTCGCCGGCAGTACCGCGGTGGCCGGAGTCATGGCCGCGCTCACCTTCGCCCTGAGCCTGAACGGCCTGGTTCACGACCCCCGTCGGCAGAGCTGGAACTGGGACGCGCTGGTGGGCAACCCCACCCTGGGTGTTGCCGACGCCGAGATCGTTCCCCGGCTGGCGGCCAACCCCCTGGTCGGGGCGTTCTCCGGGCTGGTGCCGGTGGAGAGCATCGAGGTCGCCGGCCACCAGGTGGAGGCGGGCGCCGTCGACGAGGTGAAGGGCGACGTGTTCCCGACGGTGGTCCAGGGCCGGGCGCCCCGCGCGGCCGGAGAGATCGCCCTGGGCGGCGCTACCCTGGCCGCGACGGGGCGACGGATCGGGGACACGGTCGACGTGAAGGCCGGCGACCGCAGCCAGGCCTTGCGCATCGTCGCCCAGGTCGTCGAGCCCACGGCCGGTAACCTGGCCACCAGCATGAGCAAGGGCGCGGTGCTCACCGTCGCAGGCGCACGCCGGCTCCTGCCCGACGTCGGCCCCGCCGGCGTGTTCGCAGTTCGCTACGCCCCTGGTGCCGATCGCCAGGCCGCCTTCGCCAGCCTGGAGCGTGACTTCCCCCGGCTCGTGCTGGGCCCGGTCACCGCCCCGGAGGTGCAGAACCTGCGGCGGGTCGCCAGCCTGCCTTACATACTCGCCGCCCTGCTCATCATACTCGGCGGCGCCGCCATGGCCCACGCCCTGGTCACCACCATCCGCCGGCGCCGGCGCGACCTCGCCATCCTCAAGACCATGGGTTTCGTGCGCCGGCAGGTGAACGCCACCGTTGCCTGGCAGGCCAGCACCCTGGCCGTCGTCGCCGTGGTGGTCGGGTTACCGCTGGGCCTGGCCGTCGGTCGTTGGTCCTGGGCGCTGGTGGCGACCCAGCTGGGCGCCAGCTCGGGGCCGGTGGCACCGGTGGTGGCTGCGGCTCTGGCCCTCCCGCTGACCCTGGCGGTGGCCAACCTGGTGGCGGCGGGGCCGGGATGGATGGCGGGCCGGGTGCGGCCGGCGACAGTGCTGCGGACCGAGTAGGCATGGCGACGATGACTGACGCCGTCGTGGTCGGAGCCGGGCCCAACGGGCTAGCGGCCGCCGTCACCCTGGCTCGCGCCGGGCTGTCGGTGACGGTGCTCGAGGCGGCCGACGTGGCCGGCGGCGGCACGCGCTCGGAGGAGCTGACCCTTCCCGGCTTCGTGCACGACGTGTGCTCCACCATCCACCCCCTCGGGGTCGCCTCACCGCTCTTCGCCGGCCTTCCCCTCGGCGACCACGGCCTGGCTTGGGCCCACCCTCAGGCCCCGGCCGCTCATCCGCTGCCCGACGGGTCGGTCGCCATGTTGGAGCGGTCGCTCGATGCCACCGCCGACGGCCTCGGACCGAACGATGCCCGGGCCTGGCGCCGCCTCGTCGGCCCGCTGGTGGAACACTGGGACGAGCTCGACGCCACCCTGCTGGCGCCCATGCTCCGCCTCCCCCGCCACCCCCTGGTGCTGGCCCGCTTCGGGGTACGGGCCCTGCTTCCCGCCGCCACCCTGGCCCGGCGCCTGTTCAGCGGTGACGCCGCCCGGGGCCTATTCGCGGGGCTGGCCGCCCACGCCATCCTCGATCTCGGCTCCCCGCTGACCTCGTCGTTCGGCCTGACTTTCGCGGCCAGCGCCCACACCGTGGGCTGGCCCGCAGCCCGGGGCGGCTCGCAGCTCATCGCCGACGCGCTTGTGTCCTACCTGGCCACCCTGGGTGGCGAGGTCGTCACCGGCCACCGGGTGTCGTCACTGGCCGACATCCCTTCGGCGCGCGCCGTGCTGTTCGACCTCACCCCCCGCCAGGTGGTGGCCATCGCCGGAGACCGCCTGCCCGCCGGGTACCGCCGTCGCCTCGGGCGCTACCGGTACGGGCCGGGGTCGTTCAAGCTCGACTACGCCCTCGACGGGCCCGTCCCCTGGAAAGCGCTGGGATGTGCCCGGGCCGCAGCCGTGCACCTGGGCGGGACCCTCGACGAGGTGGCAGCAGCCGAACACGACGTGGCCCGGGGTCGCCACCCCGAACGGCCCTATGTCATCTGCGCCCAACCCAGCCTGTTCGACGACAGCCGGGCGCCCGGGGCCAAGCACACCTTCTGGGCCTACTGCCATGTGCCCCACGGTTCGACCGTCGACATGACCCAGGCCGTCGAGGACCAGATCGAGCGCTTCGCACCCGGCTTCCGCGACCGGGTGCTGGCCCGCCACGTGATGTTTCCCGCCGACCTCGAGCGCCACAACGCCAACGAGGTGGGCGGCGATGTGGCCGGGGGCTCCCACGACGGGCTCCAGGTGTTGGCCCGCCCCGTGCTGGCGGTCGACCCCTACGCGGTCCCCATCGAGGGGATGTCGGCCTACCTGTGCTCGTCGTCGACGCCGCCGGGCGCCGGCGTGCACGGCATGTGCGGCTGGTGGGCGGCCCAGTCGGCGTTGCGCCACCTGCGTTGAGGATCGGGGGCCAGCACGAGCCCCACCAGGTGCCAGCCCTCCCGCCAAGACACTGGCTGGCTCCCTTACTCCGGCGTGCGGCTCCCCTCATACTCGGTTCACTGGTGGACACGAGAAGAGAAAAGGGGATTCCATGCGAAAAGCCGTTGTGCTGTTGGCGATGATGACACTGGGAGTGGTCGCCTGTGGCAAGGGTGGGCCCAAGAGCCCTCAAGCCTACTGCAAAGACTTCAAGCCCGTCAACGAAAAGGTGAACGCCGACCTCGAGAAGGTCTTCGGCCCCTCTTCGGCGGCCGACCTCAAAGTGGCGATAAACGACATGGTGGCCCAGGCCCAGAAGGCCCTGGACGCCAACCCGCCAAAGAGCATCAGACCCGACATCGTGACCGCCCACGACACGTTTACCAGCGCCCGGGACGAGCTGGCCAAGGTCGACTATGACTCCAGCAAGCTCCAGGGGCCGCCCCGGGCCTTCCAGGACCCGAAGTTCCAGAGCGTCGGCGACCACCTCGACGCCTACGGAGCCAAGTACTGCGGGATCAAGCCTTCCAACGAGAACCAAGGGCCGCCCCCCGGCCCCGCGCCCCAAGCCCCGGCGCCCGACGTCGTCGCCATCGAGAACTTCCAGTTCTCGGCGAACACAGTTGCGCCTGGGACGAAGCTGACGGTGAAGAACAGCGACCAGGCCCCGCACTCGGTGACCGCCGACGACAAGTCTTTCGACAGCGGCATCATCGGCGGTGGTCAGTCGGGCACAATCACGGCCCCCACGAAGCCAGGAACCTACGCGTTCCATTGCACGGTTCATCCCGAAATGCATGGGGTGTTGACGATCACCTAGTGTCCTGTAAGCCTGTTCCGCCAAGAAATCTGCCCGGATCGGGAACCTTCTCGGCGTAGGCGCGTTCTGTCATCAGGTAGAACCCCTGACGGAAGGAGCTTGTTGTGGCGCGCCGTGGCCGACCGACAGTCCAGATCACTCTCAGCGAGACCGAGCGGGCGACCCT
>JBBRXY010000077.1:0-14855 GCA_038238185.1 Acidimicrobiales bacterium | reverse complement strand
GGGGTGACGGGCCCGAGCGGCCCTGTGAGCGGGGTGACGGGCCCGAGCGGCCCTGTGAGCGGGGTGACGGGCCCGAGCGGCCCTGTGAGCGGGGTGACGGGCCCGAGCGGCCCTGTGAGCGGGGTGACGGGCCCGAGCGGCCCTCTGGGCGATCTAGAGGTGCGGTCGTTCGAGGTGGGCCGCGACGAAGCGGCGTGGTTGGAGGTGAACAACCGGGCCTTCAAGTGGCATGCCGAACAGGGCGGCTGGGACGCCGGCACGGTCGCCGACCGGGAGGCCCAGCCCTGGTTCGACCCCGACGGCTTCCTCCTCCACGAGCGCGACGGTCGCCTGGCCGGCTTCTGCTGGACCAAGGTCCACCCCGACAACGATCCTCCGTTGGGCGAGATCTACGTGATCGCCGTCGACCCCGACTTCCAGGGCCAGGGCCTGGGGCGCGCCCTGGCCGTTACCGGGCTGAACTCGCTGGCGGCGCGCGGGCTGAGGACGGCGATGCTCTACGTCGACGGCGACAACACGCCCGCCCTGCGCCTCTACGAGGACCTCGGCTTCAGCGTCGACCACATCGACCGGGCCTACATCGCCGACATCGACGGCTGAGGAGCGGCCTTATCCGACGCCTATGCCAACGGCGGAACCGACGACGTAGGTGATCGCCGCGGGCACAGCCGACCAGAGGAGCTGGCGCCCCGCCGATCGGCCGACCGGTCGTCCGGTGAAGCCGGCGAGGGCGGCCCCCACGCACAGGGCGGCAACCATGCCCAACACCACCGAGACGACCGTGGCCGCCGAGCCCGTCCCGAAGAACCAGGGCAGGAGGGGAACGAGGGCGCCGGCCGCGAACGCCAGGAACGACGAGACGGCGGCAGCCACAGGGTTGCCCAGTGACTCCGGATGAATGCCCAACTCCTCCCGGGCATGGGTCTCCAGGGCGACCTTGGGGTCGCGCATCAGCGCCTCGGCCAGGTCCTCGGCGACGCTCTCCTCGATGCCGCGGGATCGGTAGAGCTGGACGAGCTCCTGCTGTTCATGCTCGGGGCGGCGCTTGAGCTCCAGGCGTTCCATCTCCAGCTCGCGCTCGAGGAGCTCCTTCTGGGCGGTCATGGAGATGTACTCGCCGGCGGCCATCGACACGGAGCCGCCGATGAGGCCGGCGAGGCCGGCCAGGCGCACGTATCCGGCGGCCGGGTTGGCGGCGGCCACACCGAGGATCAAGGCGACGTTCGACACGAGGCCGTCGCTCATGCCGAACACGGCGGCGCGAGCGGTGCCGCCCTGGATGTTGCGGTGATGGGGCTCGGGCGGAGGCGGCAGCTCGGCGTTGGCAGACCCGGCCTGGCCCGGCCCACCGTCATTCCGTTCGGGCACCGAGCCGGCGGCTGCGGCGGGGGACGAAGAGTTCACGGGTCGATGGGCCATGGCGGTGAAGGAAATCTACCTGCCGGCCACCTTGCGCAACTGCACGTCAGCGGCGTGGACCATCATCGAGGCATGGGTGTTCCCCTCGACCTAAGCCTCGACGACCTCGCCGGACTCCTGTCCGGGGAGCCCCGGTACCGAGCCGGCCAGGTCTGGCGGGCCCTCCACCAGGGACTCGACCCCTCCGGGATGACCGACCTTCCCGCTGCGGTCCGTCGACGCCTGGCTGCCGAGCTGCCGGACGCCATGACGCTGGCAGCCACGTCGGTGAGCGAGGGCGCCGACACCGTGAAGTGGCTCTGGTCGCTGGCCGACGGCTCGTCGGTGGAGACGGTCCTGATGCACTACCCGGGGCGGGCCACGGTGTGCGTGTCCAGCCAAGCCGGTTGCGCCATGGCCTGCACCTTCTGCGCCACCGGACAGGGCGGTTTCCGCCGCCACCTGACCACCGGTGAGATCGTGGAACAGGTCGTGCGAGCCCGACGGGCCGCGCTGCCCCGACGACTGTCCAACGTGGTCTTCATGGGCATGGGTGAGCCGCTGGCCAACTACGGCCCGACCTGGGCGGCCGTCGAGCGCCTCCACGGCGAGCTGGGCCTGTCGGCCCGCCACCTCACGGTCTCGACGGTGGGGATCGTCCCGGGCATCCTCCGACTGGCCGAGGAGCGCCTCCCGGTGAACCTCGCCGTCTCCCTCCACGCCGCCAACGACGAGCTACGCGACGAGCTGGTGCCGATCAACCGGCGGTGGCCCCTTCCCGTGCTCCTCGACGCGTGCCGGACCTGGCGGGAGGCCAAGGGTCGTCGCCTCTCGTTCGAATGGGCCCTGATCGACTCGGTAAACGACCGCGACTCCGACGCCGACGAACTGGCCGCCCTCGCCCACCCCCTCGCCGCCCACGTGAACCTCATCCCCCTCAACCCCACGCCCGGCTACCTCACCCGGGGCACTGCTCCGGCCGGCGTCCGGGCCTTTCGCGATCGGCTCCGGGGCCTCGGCGTCAACGCAACGGTTCGGCGCAACCGCGGTACGGACATCGACGCCGCCTGCGGCCAGCTGGCGGCCACGAAAATCAACGAACCAAAACGGTGATGCCGGCGGTCGCCCGCACGGCCCGATGCAGGTGCTCACCGCGCTCGACCCGGGCCACACGACCGTCGAGTCCACCGTGCCCTCCACCACCGCACCCTCGCCGAGCACCGACCGGCCCCCCGAGGCCTCCAGGTTGGCGGCCAGGTAGTCGGCCGGTGTGCCGCAGTCGAAGAAGGCCCCGTCGTGGCCCACCAGATCCAGGTCGCCGCCTGGGACCAACCGCCGCCACGACGTTTCCCAGAGCCCCGAGGGACGGTCGTCCAAGCGGCTGATCTCAGACCACGGCAGCAGGGCCGCCCCGGCATAGCGCCGGTCGCTCCAGGTGCCGCGCCGCGGATCGACCACGGTGAGCAACCGGGTCCGCCGGCCGTCCCAGCCGCCGGCGAAGTTGCGTAGGTCGCCGCGGTGCCAGGCATCCGCGTTGACGATGAGCACCCCACGGCCGGCGATCCACCCCTTCAGGCGCCCGAGGGCACCGGCCGTGCCCAGGGCCTCGGGCTCCTCGACCGAGAGCCGGACTATCGCCGTCGCGGCCTCGAGGTGGGCCTCGACCAGCGCCCGGCCGTGATGGACGTTGACGGCCACGTGGGAGGTGACCGACCGGGCCCGCTCCACGGCCAAGTCGACGAGGGCTACACCGCCCACCGGACACAGCGCCTTGGGCAGCAGTGTGCTGAGGGGTCTGAGCCGGGCTCCGGCCCCGGCCGCCAGCACGACAGCCACCACCTCGTCGCAGCCTGACACAATGTCGGCCATGTCAGACCGGCGCTACCTGAATCCGTCGCAGCCCCAGACCCTTCAGATCGCCGTGTTCATCCTGTACCTCGATGGCGGCCTCGCAGTTTTGGGCCTACTGAGTCGTTCCCAGTCGATTCTGGTCGCTCTGGTGTCGCTGGTGGTGCACAGCGTGCCCCTCGCCGTGCTCCTGTGCGTCGTCGGCTACGCCGGCGGGGGGTACGGGATCGCCAACGAGAAGAAGTGGGGCTACGCCGTCGGACTGGTGATGGCCCTGCTGCCATTCGCCCTGGGCTTCTTCTACCTGGGCAACGACATCTTCGGCGCCTTCGGCCTCCTCGGCCTCCTGTTCGCCGGTGCCCTGGTGGCGCTGCTCGTACATCCCCAGAGCCGCGACTACCACCGCATCTGGTTCAAGTAGCCCCTCTCAGGGCTCCAGAGTTGCGAAGTCGATGCCCTCGGCCTCCATGATCTCCGCCCAGCTCCGACCCGCGTTTCCCGGCGTCACGCGTATCGCTGCCCGATGATGGAGGGCGGCGCCGACCAACTCGGCAAGAAGCAGGTTCGCCCGGTAGTTGGTGGCGATGCGGATCGCCTCGGCGATGCTCGACCGAGGATCGAGTACGACCAGGCGATGGGCGGGCGGGTGGAGCACGCTGCCGACGGCGGAGGCCGGGTCGGGCAACCGCCGGGACAAGCTCCCGGACCGCGCCGAGTCCGACACGGCACGAGCCATCCGGTAGTGAAAGCCGTAGGTGGTCACCACCGGCCCGCTCGCTCCAAGGTCCGGCGCTGAGCCGGCAACAGATCTCAGAGCGAGATGGTCGTCGACGATGACCACTCAGGCGATGTGAAGGTCGACGTCGTCACGACTGAGCACCCTGGAGCGCTCGGCCAGCTCGGCAGCGACCTCCGCGAGCACCAGATCGACGTCACTCTGCTCGTCGTGGCGAAGATTGAGCTCCCGATCGACGATGGCGCGTACGACCTCGCTCCTCGTCGAACCTTCGGTGGCGGCTCTGGCGTCGAGCGCGGCCTGCTCGATGTCGGTGAGATAGATGTTCGTCCTGCGCACACGAACAACGTACACCGCCACGTACACCGTTGATCAGCGAACTGGGGCCTGGCTCACCGTTCGACCGGACGACCGGCCCACTCCACCAGACGATGAGTCAACGCCGGACGGTCGGCAGCGACCTGCGAGGATGGCCTCATGCACAGCGTTCAGCCCGGCCTACGGTTCAAGTAGCGACCTCGTCCGAACACCCGGAGCCCGGTGGCCTGGGAACTTTTCATGAGGAATGGTGGACCTTGAGGCCGGTGGCTCAGAGAATGCCCACGCAGTCATCCTTCTGAGCTCCGCCAGCCTGGTCGGCGACGCCGCCGAGGTCCTGCTCGTCGTGGCGGTCGGCGGGACGCTGTGGTCGGCCGTCGTACGGCTCCGTCGAGGTCGCGTCCAGATGGTGCGCTGCCCCACGTGCGCACGTCCGGCGTCGCGGGCCTACCCCCGGTGTCCCTGGTGCGGTGAGCCGCGTGAGGGTGTCTAGCCTCGACCCATGAACCGTCTGGCCGGCGAGACCAGCCCCTACCTCCAACAACACAAGGACAACCCCGTCGACTGGTACCCGTGGGGCGAAGAGGCCTTCGCCCGGGCCCGGGCCGAGGATCGCCCCATCCTGTTGTCGGTTGGGTACGCGGCCTGCCACTGGTGCCATGTCATGGCCCACGAGTCGTTCGAGAACGACGCCACCGCCACGGTGATGAACGAGCTGTTCGTCAACGTCAAGGTCGACCGCGAGGAGCGACCCGATGTCGATGCCGTCTACATGGAGGCGGTCCAGGCCATGAGCGGCCATGGAGGCTGGCCCATGACCATGTTCCTCACCCCCGACGGGAAGCCCTTCTTCGGCGGTACGTACTTCCCCCCCGAGCCCCGGCCCGGGCTCCCCGGCTTCGTGCAGGTGTGCCGGGCCGTCGCCGAGGCGTGGGCCGACCGGCGCGACGCCGTCACCGAACAGGCGGCCGAGCTCAGCAGCGTCCTGGGCCGCATGGGGGACCTGGCTCCGAGCGGACGCGACCGTCCCGGTCTCGACGCCTCCCTGGCGGCCAGGGAGGCCCTGGGCGCCTCGTTCGACCAGGAGTGGGGTGGCTTCGGCCGCTCGCCCAAGTTTCCCCAGCCCGACACCATCGAGCTACTGCTGCGCCTCAACGCCCGCGAAAGCGACGCCAGGTCCCTGGACATGGCCGTCGCGACCCTGGATGCCATGGCCGCCGGCGGTATCTACGACCACCTGGGGGGCGGGTTCCACCGCTACTCGGTCGACCGCCGGTGGCTCGTCCCCCACTTCGAGAAGATGCTGTACGACCAGGCCCTGCTGGTGCGGGCGTATCTGCACGCCTGGCAGCTCACCGGCGAGGCCCGCCACCTCCAGGTCCTGTCCGAGACCATCGACTACGTGCGGCGCGAGCTGCGTCATCCCGACGGAGGCTTCTTCTCGTCTGAGGACGCCGATTCCGAAGGGGTCGAGGGCAGGTTCTACGTGTGGTCGGCGGAGGAGCTGGAAGCGGTGGCGGGACCGGATGCCGTCGAGGCATCCACCTGGTGGGGCGTGACCAAGGACGGCAACTTCCAGGAGCCTGTCGGCTCGGGCGGCGGAGTTACGGGAGCCGTAGCCACTGGATCCAACATCCTCCACCGTCGGATCCGGGACGACCTCCACCGCTCCGAGGGAGCGGAACGGGCGCGCCAGGCCCTGTTCGATGCCCGCGAAAAGAGAGTGCGCCCGGGCTTGGACGACAAGATCCTCACCGAGTGGAACGGCCTGTTCGTGTCGGCCCTGGCCGAGGCCGCCGCGGCCACCGGACGGGCTGACTGGCTGGCCGATGCCCGCACGGCCGGAGAGTTTCTCCTGCGTGAGCTCCGCGGCGACGACGGCCGGTGGCTCCGCGCCTGGCGCAGCGGACATGCGCAGCACCTGGCCTACGCCGGCGACCATGCCGCTCTCGTCGACGCCTTCACCCGGCTGGCCGAGGCAACGGGCGAGGCTCGCTGGATGGCCGAGGCCTGCTCCGTCGCCGATGCCCTCATCGACCTCTTCGCCGACACGACCAACGGAGGCTTCTTCACCACCGGCTCCGACGCCGAGCGTCTCATCACCCGGTCCAAGGACGTGCTCGACAACGCCCTCCCGTCGGCCAATGCGGTGGCGGCCGTCGCTCTCCATCGGCTTTCGGCCCTGGTCGGCGAGGACGGGTACCGCGAACAGGCGGAGACCGTCGTGGCCCTCATGGCCGACACCCTGGCCAACCATCCCGCCGCCCTCTGCCATCTGCTGTGGGCGGTCGATCTTGGCGCGCGACCAGTCGTGGAGGTCGCCATCCTCGGGGACAGGCCCGATCTGGTGTCGGCGGTCCACCGCCGGTGGTTGCCGCACGCCGTGCTGGCCTGGGGCGAGCCCTATGCCTCTCCCCTGTTCACCGACCGCCGTGACGGCATGGCCTATGTCTGCCGCGACTACACCTGCGCGGCCCCGACCGGCGACGTCGACGAGCTCTTGGCCCAACTCCGCTCCGAATGAGCGCCGGCGCCGGCTGGAGGTAAACCGGCCCGAGGTCGACGGGTTTGCCTTGACGGGGCCATCACCAGTCCCCGCGGTGGACGACTTCGTCGAGGGGCCGACGGCGTCGGGCCAGGGATGTCGACGGTCGATCGGGCCGGGCGTAGCCCACGGCAATCGCGCCGACTGGGGCGTGGGTATCGGGAATTCCGAATTCTGCCCGTAGCCCGGCGGCGTCGGAGACGCCGAAGAACAAGGCGCCGAGCCCCTCGTCGACGGCTGTGAGCAGTACCAGGAGGGAGGCAAAGGCGGCGTCGACATGCCACCAGGGCACGGCCCAGGGACCATCGCCCGGTCCCGAGTTCGCCTTGTCGGCCTCGGCGTAGCGGGCTCGATAGGTGGCCTCGGACGACAAGGCCACAATCAACAACGGCGCCCGGGCGACGCCGGGCCAACCGGCCCGAGCACGCCCTCCGTCGGTGGGAGTGCTCGAGGCCCAGAAGCGCCCGGTCTGGGCCAGGCCCTCCAGGACGAGCAGGTCCGAGCCCTGGGTGAAACCGGCCGACGGAGCACGAACGGCGCTGGCCAGTAGCCGCTCGACCACCTCGACGGGGACCTCCCGGTCGTCGAAGTTGCGCACCATCCGCCGTCGCGTCAGGACCTCTCGGAACTCCATGGCGGCCATTTGACCAGTCGCGGATGCCGGCGGCACGACCCAACAGTCGCTTTGCGTTCGGGACCATCCACCATTTGCGCCGTCGGGAAGGTCACGATTGCGTCATGCGGGCTGCTATCTCGTGCCGGGTTGAAGTGGTTGGAGCCGAGTTACGAATGCTTGTTCTGGCCGCCGACGCCGGAGGTTGCCTCGGTGTCGACCTCGACTCCGGTGCGTTCGTCCGGGCGAGATATCACGGTGATCCCGGACCGCTCACCGCCTTCGACATCGCCAGCGGGCAGATCGCCGACGCCGACCACCCCATCGACGCATCCCGGCCCGAGACCGTGTATCTCGACCATCCCCCGGAACGTATCGGGTCGCTGTCGGCCAAACGGGCCGAGCGCTACCTCGAGCCCCTCCACCATCCCCTCCGCCGCAGCCTGCTGGGGTTCCCCGGGGCGGTTGCGCCCTACTGGACCCTCAACGGCGACCGACCGTCGCTCACCCTGGTCGACCTCGTCGCCGGGACCCAGGTGCGCCGCGAGGCTCGGCAGTACGAATGCCGCTTCAACTGGCAGTCGATGCGCTACCACCTCCCCATCGTCGATCGCCGCCTGATCGACCGCCTCGACGGCGTGGGGTGGCCCCGCTACTCGAGCAGGGATCTCGAGTCGGTCCTGGGCCACTGCGTCCGGCGCCTACTCGTCGCCCTGAGCCCACCCCACGAGGGCTATTGCTACAAGGTCGTCGCCGCCTTGCTGCCCGGAGCCTGAAACCCTCCCCGTTCTTGTCGCCATGGTCACCCTCCGGCGTCGCTGAGCGCGCCAAGAACGCAAACTCAGGCGAGGGCGGCCAGGTTCTCGGCCATGGCCCAGCCGAAGGCCACCACTGCGTCACCCCGGGAGCGGTCGAGGGAGGCAAAGAAGCCGGCAACCTCGGGCTCGGGGCTATCAGCCTCGGGACACTCGAAATCGAGCACCATGGCCGGATCGCCCGTGCCCTCGAGCACCGACGTGCGGTCGTCGATGCGACCGTCGGCCCCGAACCGCTTGGCCAGGCGACGGGCCCATGCCCGCTCCTCGCCGCTGGCCTTGTGGCCCGGCCGGGGGACAACTTCCTCGAGACCGGCGAAGGCGGCAAAGCCGGCCGGGTCGGAGAAGCGAGTGCCCACGAGTACGTCTTCGTCGGGGAAGGCAAGGACGGCCCGGCGGAGCTGATCGCCCATCAGTGCTTTCAGCGTGGGCGCGCAACGGGCACCACGCTGGACTGAAGCCAAGCCCACGAGCACGCTCGGCGTACCGCCGATGCGTTCCAGGGTGCAGAACGAGAACCCGGCCAGCCGGCCGCCCTCGCTCGCCTGGGTGACCAGCACCCACTCTTCACACTGCTTGGACAGCAGGCCCACGTCCCAGTCGACGCCCGCCTGCGCGCACAGATCAGCCATCTCCGAGAGCTCGGAGTCGCTGAGAGCGGTGCAATCCTTGGTGTCGACCTTGATCGGCATCGGTTTTCTGCACTCCAGTATTCCACGGGATATGCAACGAGTGAGCCCCTCTAGCCTAGGTCACCAAACCGTTGGGTCCGAGCAGAACCCTCAACTCGGCACAGAGGCCGTTGCGCGAGTCGACTCGGAACTCGTCGGGAAGCCGGAGCACGGTGTGGTCGAAGTGCACCAGGACCTGGGCTCGACCGGGGTGGTCTCGCAGCACGCTCTTGAGTCGGCCCAACAGCGACTCGGTGACGGCCGACGGGCTGAGCTTGATCCGAATGGGCGGATCGGGGTCGGAGGACAGCTCCGGCCGCTTCAGTTCGAGGCAGATCAACTTGGGTGGTTCCTCGCGAAGATCGACCCGGCCCTTGACGCAGACGATGGCGTCGTCGGCGAGCAGGGGGCCGTACTCGAGCATGGTGCGGGGGAACACCATCACCTCGACGGCGGCGTAGAGGTCCTCCAAGGTGAACACCGCCATCAGGTCTCCGCGCTTGGTGTACTTGCGCTGAAGACCGGTAACGACACCGCCCACCCACTTGCACTCGCCGTCGCGCAGCTCCCGCAGATCGGTGATAACGCACTCGGCATGGCGCTTGAGGGACCCCTCGACGTTGAGCAGCGGATGGCTGCTCACATACAGGCCGAGCATCTCCTTCTCGAAGGCCAGACGGCGGGTGTCGTCGAACTCGACGTCTTCGATGCGGACCCGCTCGTCGTGCACGGCGCTGACCTCGCCGCCGCCGGCGTCGCCGAAGAGGCTCATGACGCCGAGCTCGCGCTCACGTCGCCGGGCCAGGGTGCGGTCGATGATCAGCTCGAAGGCATTGAGCAGGCCCTGGCGGGGGTAACCGAACGAATCGAAGGCGCCCGCTTTCACGAGTGACTCGATCGACCGCTTGTTCAGGACCCCGGGGTCGACCCGCTCGCAGACGTCGTAGAAGTCGGCGAAAGGCCCGTTCTTCTCCCGCTCGGCCACGATGAGGGCCACCAGGCCCTCGCCCACGTTGCGCACCGCCGAGAGCCCGAAGCGGATGGTGTCGCCGTTCGTGGTGAAGTCGGAGGCCGACTCGTTGACGTCGGGGACGAGCACCTTGATGCCCATGGTGCGGCACTCGGACAGGTAGACGGCGCTCTTGTCCTTGTCGTCTTTGATCGACGTGAGCAGGGCAGCGAAGTACTCGACGCGGTGGTTGGCCTTCAACCACGCCGTCTGGTAGGTGACCATGCCGTAGGCGTAAGCGTGGCTCTTGTTGAAGGCATAGTCGGCGAAAGGCTCGATGAGGTCGAACAGCTTGGTACCCAGTGCCGCGCCGTAGCCGTTGGCGTCGCACCCGGCCACGAACTTCTCCCGCTCCTTGGCGATGAGCGCCCGGATCTTCTTCGAGCACGCCTTGCGCAGGTTGTCGGCCTCCTGCAACGAGTACCCGGCGAAGCGGGCCGCCACCTTCATCAGGAGCTCCTGGTAGATCATGAGCCCGTAGGTGTCGGACAGCTCGTCGGCCAGGTCGGGGTGCAGGCACTCGATGGGCTTGCGGCCGTTCTTGCGGTCAGCGAAGTCGTTGTGCATGTTGGCCGCCATGGGCCCGGGCCGGTACAGGGCGATCAGGGCGCCGATGTCGTCGAAGGAGGTGGGGGCCAGCGAGCGCATGAGCGCCCGCATGGGCCCGCCCTCGAGCTGGAAGACACCGATGGAGTCGCCCTTGCGCAACATCTCGAAGACCTTCTCGTCGTCGAGGGCGACGTGGTCGATGTCGGGACGCGCTGACACTGCGTTCGGGCACGCAGCCAGGGTGGAGACCTCGATCAGGTCGAGGGCCCGCTCGATCACGGTGAGGTTGCGCAGCCCGAGGAAGTCCATCTTCAGCAGGCCCAGGTCGGCCACGCCGTTCATCTCGTACTGAGTGACGATCGGTGCGTTGGCCGGGTCGCCGCCCGACTCCGGCTTGCGCTGGACGGGAAGGTACTCGGTGAGCGGTTCGCGCGTAATGACCACGGCCGCGGCGTGGATGCCGTCCTGGCGACGGAGGCCTTCCAGCCCCCGGGCCACGTCGATCACCTTCTTGGCGTCGGGGTCGGTCTCGTAGATGCCGCGCAGCTCGGTGGCCACCTTGAAGCCGTCCTCGTGGCCGGCGGTGATCTCCAGGCAGGCGGCCAGGGGCGTGTCGCGCCCCATCACCAGGGGCGGCATGGCCTTGGCGATGCGGTCGCCGACGGCATAGGGGTACCCGAGCACCCGCGCCGCATCCCGCACCGCCGCTCTTGCTTTAATGGTGGAGAAGGTGACGATCTGGGCCACGTGGTCGGATCCGTACTTCTCGGCCGCGTAGCGGATCATCTCGCCGCGGTAGCGCTCGTCGAAGTCCATGTCGATGTCGGGCATTTCCTTGCGCCCGGCATTGAGGAAGCGTTCGAAGAGCAGCCCGTAGCGGATCGGGTCGACGTTGACGATCCGCAGGCAGTAGGCCACGCAGCATCCGGCGGCCGAACCACGGCCCGGGCCCGCCCGGATACCCACCTCGCGCGCGTGGCGGATGAGGTCCCAGACCACGATGAAGTACGCCGACAGGCCCATGTCGGTGATGACGCCGAGCTCCTTCTCAACCCGCTCGGCTACCTCGACAGGAACGGGGTCGCCGTAGCGCTCGACGGCCCCAGTCCAGGTGAGGTGACGCAGGTAGTTCTCTGCGGCCTCCTCGGGCGGTGGGCCGTTGAACTCCGGGGGCAACTCGAAGCGGGGAAGCTCAGGTTTGCCGAACTCGATCTCGACCTTGGCCCGCTCGGCGACCAGCAGGGTGTTGTCGCACGCGTCGGGGACCTCGGCGAACAGGTGACGCATCTCCGCCGCCGACTTGAGGTAGTGCTCGTTGCCCTCGAACCGGAAGCGCTTGGGGTCGTCGATCGACGCGCCCGTCTGCACGCACAGCAGGGCGTCGTGGGCGACGGCATCGGCGCGGTGCGTGTAGTGGCTGTCGTTGGTGGCGAGCAGCGGGGCCCCAAGGCTGCGGGCGATGGCGATGAGCTGGGGATTGGTGCGGTGCTGGTCGTTGATGCCGTGGTCCTGGATCTCCACGAAGAGGCTGTCTCGCCCGAAGATGTCCTGGAGACGGGCGGCGAGGCGGGTGGCCTCGGCCTCGTCGCCCTGGAGCAGGGCCTGGCACACCACTCCCCCGAGGCACCCCGTGGACGCGATGACCCCCTCGTGGTGGGCCTCGAGGAGCTCCCAGTCGACCCTGGGCTTGTACCAGTAGCCGGTGAGATACGCCGCCGAGGCCAGCTTGAGAAGGTTCTTGTAACCGGCGGTGCTCTCGGCCAGGAGGGTCAGGTGGTAGTAGAGCTTGTCCCCTGCCCCCACCTCACCCCCGGTGTCGTCGACGCGGCCCCGGCGCACGGGGCGGTCGAGACGACTGCCGCGGGCCATGTAGGCCTCGATGCCGATGACGGGTGTGATCCCCCGGGCTCGGGCCGACCGGTAGAAGTCGAGGACGCCGTACATATTGCCGTGGTCGGTGATCCCGATGGCGGGCTGGCCGTCGTCAGCCGCTGCGGCGATGACCTCGTCGACGCGCGACGCGCCATCGAGCATCGAGAACTCGGTGTGGGTGTGGAGGTGGCAGAAACTGCCCTCAGCCACCGAACCGGGCCTCGCGCATGTGGCCTCTTGGCAACTTCGGACCTGTTGACAACCTGGGGGGGAACGACACCGCTGTAATTCTGCCACGGTCAGACCCACCCGTGCCTCGACTCGACCGGCTTCGGCCCGCCCTCGAGGGGGCCCCGCCGGACCGCTCCCGCCCCGGTGGGTCAGGCCTGGCTACTTCTGGGCGGTGTCGCGGAGGTAGTTGTAGATCGTGTCGGTCATGTTCTTCACGCCGTGCTTCTTTTGGGCGTGGGCTACGACCTTGGCCTTGAGCTCCTCCTCGGAACCCGCCCGGATGGTCCATCCGCAGCCCTCGGCGCCGGCCTTCTTGCAACTGTGTTCGTAGGTCATCGGTCCCCCTGGATCGCGAGTAATGGTCGACCGGTCTCGACCCGGTTCACCGGATCATCGCACGTCGGCGGCGGGAACGTAGCTTCTGCCGGTGCCGCTACAAGTAGGTGCCGGGACGGGGCGCCTCGGGAGGGGGACCCGGGGGCAGGCCCCGATTGCGCATCTCCTCCAGCTGGGCCCGGGCCGCCATCTGTTGGGAGAACAACGTGGCCTGGATCCCGTGAAACAGACCCTCCAGCCATCCGACCAGTTGCGCCTGGGCCACCCGCAACTCGGCTTCGGAGGGCGAGGAACTTTCGAACGGGGAGGTGAGGCGGGCCAGCTCCCCGCCCAGGTCGTCGCCCAGGCAGCTCGAGAGCTCCCGCACTGACGTCTCGTAGATCTCCCGTAACCGACTACGCCCGGCCTCGTCGAGAGGCGCCCGTCGCACTTCCTCCAGCAGCTCCTTGGTCATGGTGCCGATGCGCAGGACCTTGGCCGGTGACTCGATCATCTCGCCGGCACCGCCCGAGGAGTCGTCGACGAGCTGGTCACCGTCGGGCAGTGCCTCGGCATCGACGGGCACGGGGCCGGGGCCGGGTGCTGCCACCTGCTCGCTCGCTGGTGCCTGGTCGGTCATGGCATCCGATCCTTTCGCGGTGCGGTGCCCGTGTCTCTGCCCAGCCCCGGGAATCTCAGGCCGCCACCCCCAGGAGGGGCACCCACATCTCGGCCGGGGTCAACGAGCCATGGCGGCTGCGCAGCCGGACGTTGCCCGTGTCGGCAGGGTCGAGGAAGGCGACGGGTTGACGGGCCGCCAGGGCCACGTCGCCCAGCCGGGCTTCGACGTCGGGGGTCAACCGGCCGCCGAACCAGCCCTCGGCCACGGCCTGGTCGCGGGTGCGCACCCACGCCTGGTCGCCGTGACAACGCCGCACCGCCGCCTCGAGGCGATCGTGGCAACCCGCTCGGGCGTGGATCCAGCGGAACCGGCCCTCTCCCGACAGTAGTGACGCCAGGTCCATGACCTCGCGCCGCAGGGCGATGACGTTCTCACCCACGTCGACCTGTCCGTGGTCGGCGCAAACCACCAGAGCGGCGCCGGGAGGCAGCACGGCGATCACGTCGGCCACCAGTCGGTCGGCGGCGGCCACCTCGGCCTCGTAGTACCGACCGAGGCCGTACTCGTGGGCCACCTTGTCGACACCGTCGTAGTACGCGTAGACGAAGTCGGCGCCATCGCCCAGCTCGATCGCCACCCTCGTGACCAGGGTGGAAGGAACGCGGTACCCGAGCAGGCGGACCCCGGCCAGGTGGGCACGGGTGAACCCCGTCTCGGCGAACTCGGCCCTGGTGATGACCGGAGGCTTGGTGCCACCGAAGGGCTCAAGGCGTTGCATGGTCTCGGGCGGGATGGTGGTGCGGGCGTCGTCGCCCTGCATCGTGCGCCAACGCAGGACGTTGAGCACATCGGTGCCCATCACCCGCATCCGGTACCCGACTACACCGTGGGCGGCCGGGTGGGCACCCGTCGACAGCGAGGTGAGAGCGGTGGCGGTGGTCGACGGGGCGACCGTGGTGATCGGCCCGCCCTCCATCGCCGACAGAGTCGGCGCCAGCGATGCCCGCTCCTGGAGCTGTTCCCAGCCCAGGCCGTCGAGCACCAGGAGCACCACCTGGTCCGCTCGAGCCGCAGAGGACGGCAGCCAGGCCGGGGCCCGGTCCCGGCGCCCCAGGATGGCCGGGACGACCCCGTCGAGGCATGCGCCCCCGTATTCGGGGACGAGCGGCCCAGCTCCCTCGTCCATCCGGGTCACCCTACCGTGGGTGCCCATCACCCCGAGGTCGTTGGGACCCCGTACCATGGGGGGGGTGAGAGTCTCGACCAGAGGCGACTACGCCAGCCGGGCCCTTCTCTCGTTGGCCCTGCACGGG
>JBBRXY010000076.1:0-15101 GCA_038238185.1 Acidimicrobiales bacterium | reverse complement strand
TCCGAGGTGAACAAGACGGTGGTGTTCGTCACCCACGACATCGACGAAGCCGTCCGCGTCGGTGACCGCATCGCCATCCTGCGTGAAGGCGGTGTCCTCGAGCAGTACGCGTCGCCGGCCGACGTCCTGGGTCGGCCGGCCTCTCCGTTCGTGGCCGACTTCGTCGGCGCCGATCGGGGCCTGAAGCGCCTCTCGGTGATGGCCATCGACAGCGTCGGACTGACGACCCTGCCGGTCGTGGGTCCAGGGGCGTCGACGGCCGATGCCCGCCGGCGCATGGACGACGCCGGGAGCGGGTGGGCAGTGGTCGTTGACGGGGCCGGGGGGTTGGTCGGGGCCGTGGTCCGAGCCGACCTCGGCTGTGGTGACGACGTCGACACTGTTCTCGGGCCGGTTCCCGCCGTGGTCGAGGCCGACGCCACCCTGAAAGACGCCTTCTCCCGGCTGCTCCTCAACGACGCCGGTTGGGTCGCAGTCGTCGACCAGGGCCGCTATCGCGGGGTCCTCACCCTCGAAGCGCTCCACGCCGCCATACGCCGATCGGTCCATGATGCGTGACGACCGCCGGCCGGAATCTGCGGCGGTGGCGGTGGCGATGGGCGGTGGGGGGCGACTCTGGGTACATCATCGACCGTGACCAACAACGACGACCTCGGACGCGCCGTCGGAGCCTTGGCCGCCGGTGACCACGACCGGCACTCCGTCGGCCACACGGTCGCCCTCGTGCGCTCCTCGATGCGGACCGCCGGAGGCCGATCGGTGGCCACGGGCCGGTGGTTCGCCGATGTGGTGCTCGCGGCCGCCCCCCACCTGCCGGCGCGCGACCTGGCCACCCTGCGCGCCCACCACGACGGCCGGTCGGGGCGGGAGCTGGCCGATGCCCTGATCTGCAACGCCTCTCTCACCACGGCCACGATGGGCGCGGTGGCAGGTGCGGTGGTGGGGGCCGAGGAGCTCCTCCCTCCGACGTGGTTGGCCTTGCCGGCCGAGTTGGTCGTCGAGACCCTGGCCGTCGTGGCCGTCGAGATGAAGTTGGTGGCCGAGTTGCAGGCTGCCTACGGGCGGCCGGTCACCGGTACTCCCGCCGAGCGCGGCCTGGCCGTGGCCAAAGCGTGGGCCGAGCGCCGAGGGGTGACGGCTCGCGACCTGGTGCAGCCCGGCGGCCTCGGGCAGGCGCTGGGGCGCTCGACCCGCCGGGAGGTCACCCGGCTGCTCCAACGCCGGCTGGCCGGTCGGGCCGTCCGCAACCTGCCCACCCTGGCACCTCTTCTGGCCGGGGCGGTGGCCGGGGCCGAGATCAACCGCCGGGCCACCCGGTCGCTCGGGGAGGATGTCGTCCGCGACCTCATCGCCGGCGGGGGTACTCGGACCCCGCGATGACCGCGGGGACCGGCCGGGACTCTCCGGTACGCTCGCCTCCGGAGGAGACATGGCAGACCTGCAGGTACAGATCGCCGAGCTGTGGGAGCGGCGAAACGAGTTGACGCCCGATGACGGCGACGCCCGGGCCGTGGTCGACCTGGCCATCGACCTACTCGACTCCGGCCAGGCCCGCACGGCCGAGCTCGACTCCGCCACGGGTGAGGTCGCGGTGCACGTGTGGCTTAAGCAGGCCATCCTCCTGCTCTTCCGGTTGTCGGCCATGGAGACCACCGAGCTCGGTCCCTTCGAGTACGCCGACCGCATCCCCCTCAAGAAGGGCTATGCCGCCGCTGGGGTACGCGCCGTTCCCGGGGCCTCGGCGCGCCGGGGATCGTTCCTGGAGCGGGGCGTCGTGCTCATGCCGAGCTACGTCAACATCGGCGCCCGGGTGGGGGCCAACACCATGGTCGACACCTGGGCCACCGTCGGATCGTGCGCCCAGGTGGGAGCCAACGTGCACCTGTCGGGAGGTGTTGGGATCGGCGGCGTGCTCGAGCCTCCCCAGGCCGCGCCGGTCATGATCGGCGACGACTCGCTGATCGGTAGCCGCTGCATGATCGTGCAGGGCGCCCGGGTGGGCCGGGGGGCGGTGTTGGGTGCCGGCCTGATCCTGTCCGACTCGATCCCCGTCATCGATGCCGAGTCCGGCGTCGAGTTGGGCCGCGGCGTCATCCCGCCGTGGTGCGTGGCGGTCACGGCCACCCGCCCGCGTGCTTTTCCCGGCGGCGAGTTCGGCCTGCCCTGCGCCTTGGTGATCAAGCGCCTCACCGAGGGCGACCGGCACGACAAGTCACAGCTCGAGGCCGTGCTCCGCCAGCACGCCGTGCCCGGTTGAGCCGTCCGCCGACAACTCGTGGCGTTCTGGTCACGTTTCTGGGGGCTATGGCCCCCAGAAACTTGACCGGTTCGTCGTGACCGACCTTCTGGCGTTCACTGCCGCCCTCGTCGACATCCCGTCGGTGAGCCACAACGAGCGGGCCGTCACCGACCACCTCGAGTCCCTGCTGGCGTCGGTGCCGTGGTTGGAGCTAACCCGGCTGGGCGAGACGCTGGTGGCCCGCACGCACCTGGGCCGAACCCAGCGACTGGTGCTCGCCGGCCACACCGACACGGTCCCGCCCAACGGTAACGAGACGGCCCGGGTGGAGGGCGACGTGTGCTGGGGCATCGGCTCGGCCGACATGAAGGCCGGCGTGGCCGTCATCGCCGAGTTGGCCCGTACGGTGGCAGAGCCGGCCATCGACGTCACCTACCTGTTCTACGAGTGCGAGGAGGTCGACGCCCGCTACAACGGTCTCGAGCGACTGTTCGCCGAGCGGCCCGACCTGGTGGCCGGCGACGCCGCCGTGCTGGCCGAGCCCACCGGTGCCCGCATCGAGGCCGGATGCCAGGGCACCATGCGCGTCGAGGTCACCGTCGGTGGCGAGCGAGCCCACTCGGCCCGCCCATGGCTGGGTCGCAACGCCATTCACCGCCTGGCGCCGGTACTGGCCGCCATCGAGGGTTGGGAAGGCCGCCGGATCGTGCTCGACGGTTGCGAGTTCCGGGAGGCCCTCCAGGCCGTGGTCGTGAGCGGGGGAGTGGCCACCAACGTCGTGCCCGACCGGGCCGTGCTGACGCTGAACCACCGCTTCGCCCCCGACCGCACACCGGAGGCGGCCGAGGCCTTCGTGCGGTCGCTGGTGGGCGAGGTCGACGGCTTCGAGGTGGTCGACATGGCGCCGGCGGCCCCTCCCGCGCTCGGACACGATCTGCTCACCGCCCTGGCCGAGGCGACTGGCGCCCCTCCGAGGGCGAAGCTGGGATGGACCGACGTCGCCCGCTTCGCCGCCCGGGGCGTTCCCGCCACCAATTTCGGGCCCGGCGATCCCCACGTGGCTCACAGTGCCGTCGAGCGGGTCGATCGGGCCGAGCTGGAGACGGTGCACCGGGTGCTGGAAACCCTGCTCCGTCAGGGCGGCGGGTGAACGGCGGAGGCGCCTGAGAGGATGGTTGGAATGCGCGAGGGCACGACCTCCCGGTCGGTTGGAGCGGTCACTGGCTCCCGGCCGGCGGGCGCGGGTCGTCGAGTCGCTTCGCTGGCGGTCGTGATGGGGCTGGCCCTGGCCGTTGTCACCGTCAGTCCGGCCGGCGCCACCGACGACCCGCTGTTCCCCCGGCAATGGAACCTCACCCAGATCGGGGCCACGGAGGCCTGGGCGACTGCCACCGGTGGCAACGTGCTGATCGGCGTGGTCGATACCGGCGTGGACCTGTCGCACCCCGACCTCGAGGGAAAGGTGGTGGCCGCGGCGGACTGCCTGAACACCTATGGGTGTCGCGACGGTGCGGGCCAGGACGACAACGGCCACGGCACCGAGGTCAGTGGTATCGCTGCCGCGGCGACCGGGAACCGGAAGGGAATCGCCGCAGCGGCACCCGACGCCAAATTGGTCGTGGCCAAATCCCTCGAGTCCGGTGGCTCCGGCCGGGTCGACGACATCAACGCCGGTATCCGTTGGGTGGTCGACCACGGGGCCCGGGTCGTGAACCTCAGCCTCGGAGACGAGGACTTCGGTCTGACCAGCCAGGTGGGAACGCCGCTGCGTCCCGGCATCGAGTACGCCTGGAGCCGGGGTGCAGTCGCGGTGCTGGCCTCGGGAAACTACCGGGAGGGCACGCCCATCACCGGGAGCCCGAACTACGGCGACGTCGACGCACTGGTGGTGGGGGCGACCACGAAGTCCGACGAGGTGGCCCCGTATTCGACCTCGATCGGCAACGCCAAATGGGGCCTGGTTGCCCCAGGAGGGGTCGGCCGGGGGGGCGTTCCCGACGACAACGTGATCACCACCGGCCTGGGCGGTGGATATACGGCCGTGGCCGGCACCTCGGCGGCCGCCCCGCACGTGGCCGCGGCGGTGGCCATCCTGCTGGGTATGGGCCTGAATGCCCCCCAGGCCGTGGATCGGGTGCTGGCCACCGCCGACAGGTTGACGCCGTGTGGTGACGGCTGCCAGGGGCGCCTCGATCTGGCCGCGGCGGTGGCCCGGGGTGGTCCGCCCCCGCCGCCGGCGACAACCGTGCCCACGACCGTTCCGGCCAACCCGGCCAAGTCGCCGGCATCGACCGATCAGCAGACGGGCACCTCGACTCCTGCCGGCGAGGTGCCGACGCCACCGAAGGTGTCGGCCAAGGGCAAGGAACGAGCAGCGGGCGCGGGCAGCGGTGGCGGGCGGAACCCCGTGGTATTGGCCCTGGCGGTGGTGTTGGCGATCGGCTCGGCCTCAGCCACCGGTTGGGTCGGGTTCGACCGCCTCAGAGGCGGCGGAGGATGGTGACGACCTTCCCGTAGACGGTGACGTCGGCGGCGTCGAGCTCGATGGGGGAGAACGCGGCATTGGCGGGTAGCAGGGTGACCTTCGTGCCCTTGCGCGTCCAGGTCTTCACCGTCGCTTCGTCGCCGGGGATCCCGGCCACCACGACGTCGCCCTTGCGGGGCTCGGTCTCCTGGCGGACGACGGCGTAGTCGCCGTCGAGGATGCCGGCGTCGATCATCGAGTCGCCCCGGACCCGTAGCATGAACAGCTGGCCCTCGCCGCAGAAGTCGGCCGGCATGGGCAGCAGCTCCTCGACGTTCTCCTGGGCGAGCACGTCGGTACCGGCGGCGACGTCGCCGATCAGGGGGACGTGGCGGGCGGGACGGCGCTCGACTGCGGCTCCCGACCCCGGGTCGAAGCGCACTTCGATGGCCCGGGGCTTGGACGGATCGCGGTGCAGGTAGCCCAGGCGTTGCAGGCTGGCCAGGTGGGCGTGCACTGTAGAGGTGGACGTGAGCCCGACGGCCTCACCGATCTCGCGCACAGACGGCGGATAGCCGCGCGCCCGCATATGGGCCTCGATGACCTCGAGGATCTCCCGCTGCCGTCCGGTCAGCTGTACCTCAACCATCGTCCACCTCGACCATCGTCGACCTCCGGTCCTGGTTCGTGCTGCCCGGTCCGTGCCGAACAGGCGTTCGCCCGAGCGTAGCACCCTGACGGAGCGAGAGCAAACATTCGTTCGATCAACCCTTGACGGGAACGTTCGTTCGTGGTTCACTCGATCTAGAACACACGTTCGGGTATGTCCGCCGACTTCCCGGCAGTGTCGATCCCGCAGAGGAGGCCCAGTGGCAGCCATCACCACCGATATCCCACCCAGCTGGCGCAACCCCAGGCCCACCCGCTTGCTGGCGCCGGTTCCCGACATGCCCGGCTATGTCGGCGGGCAGGTCATTCTTTCCCCGCGCGTTACCGGTTCCGTTCGGTTGGCGCCCGCCGCCTACCGGCTACGGCGGGCCGTGGCCGTGGTCGTCGTGGTCGGCCTGATGCTCGGCGCGTGGATCGGCCTGCAAGCCCTCGCCGGAGCCTTGGGAATCTCGGGGACCTCTGCGTCGGCGTCCACGGCGCTCGCGCCGCTCACCATCGAGGTGGCCCCCGGCGACACCTTCTGGAGCATCGCCTCTCGTCTCCAGCCCGACGGCGACCTCCGACCGCTGGTCGACCGCCTGGTGGCGGCCCATGGTGGCGGCGCGTTGCAGGCGGGCGAGCACCTAGCCGTCCCCCGGAGCTGACCAAAGGACTGGATCCGACACCTGGCGGAGTAGCCGGGCGTACCGTTGGTCGTGCGACGAAAGCGCCTGCCCAAGGAGCCACCGGCGATGCAGGTCGCAGCTTCGGCGCCCGTCGTCGACGACTTCAAGCGGCCCTCCACCGGCACCGATACCGAGGCCCCCGCGGTGGCGGCCGGTTCCCCGAGCCCGTCTCTGACACCCGCGATGGCGACGGTCTCGACGGAGTCCGGTCGGTCATCGAGGTCAGTGTCGCACCGACGCGTCCGACGACCGCTTGTCTTGCTGTCGCTGGTTGCCGTCGTGGCTGGTGTCGCGGCCCTCGTCGCGGCGGGAAGCGGGGGCCACCGAGACCCGCAACGAGCGGCCCCAGCGACAGGAACTGCCACCCCGACGTCCCAGGGAGGTGCGATCCCCCCGAAGTCCCAGGCTCCGGTTGCCACCACGGCGGTACCCCTCAGCGAGGTCGACGCCCTGGTCGACGGCGCCTTGACGCCCGAAGGCAAACGGCTCTTCGCATCCACCAGGCCGGAGATTCTCGATCGGGCGGCCTTTGCCGTCGCCTGCCCGACCCCGGAGGAAGCGGCGATCGTCCTCGGCTGCTACAGCGACGGACGAATCTTCGTCCTTCGTGTCGGACGCGCCGATCTTTCGAGGGTCATGCAGTCCACAGCGGCCCATGAGCTGCTCCATGCCGGGTACGAGGCCCTGCCGGTTGGAGAACGAGTCCGGATCGACCAAGAGCTCGACGCGTACTACCGAACGCTGAATGACCCGGAGCTGCGTGACCTGCTCAGCATCTACGACCGCAGTGAACCGCTGGAGCGTGACAATGAGCTCCACTCGATCCTTCCGACGACCCTTCGTTCCCTGAGCCCATCACTCGAGAACTACTACGGCCGGTACTTCACGTCCCGCTCCACGGTCGTCGACGCCTATGAATCGTATAAGGCGCCGTTCAAGGCGCTACGCGAACAGGTTGACGGACTTCATCGTGAGATCACCGATCTTTCCGGCCGGCTCGGCCGCTCGCAGCAGGACATCGACGCTCGTAAGGGCACCCTGCAAGCGCTCCAGGACCGCCTCGTAGCCTTGGACGGGGCCGGCGACATCCGCTCCTACAACGCCCTGATCCCGGAACAGAATGCTCAGGCCGACCAGATCGACGCGCTGATCGACCAATTCAACGCCACCGTCGCGGTCCACAACGCCAACGTGGCCGAAGTGGACGCCTTGGTGCTGCAGGAACGCGAGCTCGAGAACAGTGTGGGCTCCTATCCGAAATGACCGCGGTCATAGACCGCGACGGCGTGCAGACCAAGACCGATGCTGCGTAGCTCGCCCTCCGGCACCCGTCGGCCGGGTCGTAACCGTGTATCGGTTCACGCCAGGGTGAGGACACCGTCGTCCGAGCGGGCCAGGCCCTCGGCGACGAGGGCGTCGGCCATCCGTCGGGCCCGATCCGGATCTGCCGGCCAGCCGGCGGTGTGGGCAAGGTAGTCGAGGCGTACCGGGCCCAGCCGCAGAGCGGCGACCAGGCGGCCTCGACCCTGACGGTCGGACCCGGCGAACACCGACTGGCGGGTGCCGACGCCGGCCGAACCTTCGGCCGGGTCGGGCGCCCGCCGTCCTGCCCGGTTCCAGGTGCACAACCCGGCCACCGGGCAGGTCGCGCAGTCCGGGGCCCGACGGCGGCACACCCTCGACCCGAGATCCATGACCGCCTGGTTCCACTCCCACCCGCCTCCCGGGGGGACGAGGGCATCGGCCTGGGCCTGGGCGTCGGCCGCCGTCAATGGTGTCCCGGCGACGGCGCGGGCCAGGAGCCGGGCGCCGTTCGTCTCGACCAGCCCCACGTCGACACCGAAGGCAAAGGCCTGGACCGCCCTGGCCGTGTACGCACCCACGCCGGGAAGGCGGAGAAGGGCCTCGAGGTCGTTCGGCAGCGATCCACCGTGGCAGTCGACCATCACGATGGCGGCCCGGTGCAGGTTGACGGCGCGGCGGTTGTAGCCCAGGCCCGCCCACGCCCGCACCACGTCGCTCACAGGAGCGGCGGCACAGGCCGAGGCGGTGGGGAAGCGCACGAGAAACGCCGTCCAGCAAGGAAGGACGCGCACGACCTGGGTCTGCTGGAGCATGAGCTCGCTGACGAGGATCGCCCACGGATCACGGATGCGTCGCCAGGGAAGATCGCGGTAGTTCTGGCGGCCCCAGGCCAAAACAACCTCGGAGAAGGCGGTGGTCATGGCCCGACCGATCGTAGGGGCGCATAGGGTCCGTGGCGTGATCGAGCTCGGCTTGCGCAACGACGTGTACCGGCGGCCTCTCAACACCGCTCTCGACCGACTCGGTCTCCGGGAGGGCTGGCGCTGCGTCGACGTAGGTGCCGGCGGCGGTGACGTCACCGTGGCCCTGGCCGAGGTGGTAGGCCACGACGGGCGGATCTACGCCGTCGACTCCGATCCCCATGCCCGCGACCAGGTCGCCGAGGCGGCCGCCGCCCACAGCCAGGTCGTGGCCATCACCCAACAGGGTGAGGAGCTCCTCCTGCCCGAACCCGTCGACCTGGCCTTCTGCCGATTCCTGCTCATGCACGTCGTGGATCCCATCGTGGTCCTTCGCCGCATGGGCCAGGCCGTGCGCCCCTTCGGGTGGGTGGTGGCGCAGGAACCGCTGACTTCGGCCGGCCGGGTCGGCGGGCGGCCGCTTTCGATGCCCGAGGCCCTCCATCCCGACATCGGTGCCCAACTACCAGCGCTCGTTCGTGACGCCGGGCTGGTGGTGGTCGACACCTGGGCCGAGTCGCAGGCCGCAGCCGGGCCCGGCCCGGTGCGGGACTACCTGGCGCACCTCACCGGTGTGGACCCCGGCGACGACCCGGTCGTCCTCCCGCCGCTCGTGACGGTGGTGGCCCGCCGGAGCGACGACCGCCCGTGATCACCTGAGCCGCTACTCCTCCACGGTGAGCTGGCGCAGGTAGAACCACCAGGTGCGCCAGCGCACCACGCCCAGGGTGGGGAGGCCGATCAGGTGCCAGAACATGCGCCAGGTCTCCCGCCGGCCGGCATGGCGGCCGTACTTCGCCCGCTTGGTCCGATGGGTCACACCGGCGAGGATGCGGGCCGTGGTGGGCAGGCGCCCCTCGGCGATGACTTCGTTGATCATGATCTCGATGGAGTAGCCGCTGCGCTTGGCCGGCGACACCGACTCCCACACCCAGCGCGGTACCAGGCGTTCACCGGTGGTGGGGGCGAGACGTTTGACCACGGGGTTCCACAAGCCGTAGTCGAACCAGCCCACCGACATGGCTGCCCGCCCCTCGAGCCAGGGGCGGCAGATGGCGTCGAGGTGGCCGGGGGTGAGCCCGGCCAGATCGGCGTCGCAGAACAGGAAGGCGTCGGCGCCGCTGGCCGCCACGCCCGCTTCCAGGGCCTGGGCCTTCGAGCCTGCGCCCCCGGCCTCCGTCTGGCGACGCACGACCTTGGCCCCGGCGGCAACGGCGACGTCGGCAGTGCCGTCGGTGGAGCCGTCGTCGACCACGATCACCTCCCGGATGGAGGCACAGCCACGGCAGGCGGTGACCACCGCCGCCACCGTCACCGCCTCGTTGCGAGCGGGGATGATCGCATCGATCGTGGCCCGGCGAAGAGTCGGTTGTGCGCTGTCCTCCGACGCCCACGCCACCAGGCGATCGTAGGTCTGTTTCGGCCACGGGCCTTGAAGGGGTCAACATGGAGCCATGAGCGACCCGACGCCTGCGGTGTTCGTCGGTCATGGCAGCCCCATGAACGCCATCGAGCACAACCGCTACACCGAGGCATGGCGTGCCTTCGGCGCCGGGCTCGCCCGCCCCCGGGCCCTGCTCGTGATATCGGCCCACTGGTACATCAACGCCTCGGCCGTTACCGCCATGGCGACGCCGCGCACGATCCACGACTTCTACGGCTTCCCCGACGAGTTGTTCGCCGTCGACTACCCGGCGCCCGGTGACCCGGCGCTGGCCGAGGAGGTGGTCGACGTGGTCAAGCCGACCGGGGTCGGGCTCGACCACGACAGCTGGGGCATCGACCATGGCACCTGGTCGGTGCTGGTGCACGCCTTCCCGGAGGCCGACATCCCGGTGGTGCAGCTGTCGATCAACGCCTCGAAGCCCCTGGACTTCCACCTCGAGCTTGGTGCCCGCCTGGCCCCGCTGCGCGACAGCGGGGTGCTCATCGTCGGGTCCGGCAACGTGGTGCACAACCTCCGGCAGATAAACTGGGGCGCCCCCGGCACCGGCGAGGCCTGGGCGCAGCGCTTCGACGAGGCGGCCCGGTCGGTGATGACGTCGAGCCCCGGTGATGCCTCCAGCCTTGCCGCCCAGGGCGACTTCGCTCGTGCCGTGCCGACTCCCGACCATTTCATCCCGCTTCTCTACCTGGCCGGGTTGGCGGGGGCCGCGGGCCGACCGGCGGAGGTCCTGATCGACGGCTACGCCTACGGGTCGTTGTCGATGACGTCGTACACGCTCGATGCCCCCCAACCCGTCCAGCTGGACAGCGACCGGGTCGCGACGGCCGACGAAGGCGGCCCCCCGGGACCCGTGGGAGTTCCCGGGGACGAATCGAACATCTGAACGCGTCACCCGGCTTGGAGGGCCGCTCGGAGGGCCGCTCGGGCCCCTATGGTCTGTCGATGATCAACCGGTGGGTCCTCGGGGTTTTCGCCCCTTTGCTGCTGGTGGTCGGCGTGGCCGGGTTCGTGATGCCCAGCGACAGCGGCTCCACGAGTAGCGCTCCGGCCTACAACGTCTTCCACCTGGTCTTCGGGACTCTGGGCCTCGCCCTGGTGGTATGGGGGAACTCGGCGGCGATCCGGTCGTTCAACATCGGGTTCGGGCTGCTCGACCTCTACCAGGCGCTGGCCAGCCTCCAGCACTGGTTTCCCGAGTCCCTGTTCCGGTGGGAGCACACCGACGACATCTTGCACGTGGTCATCGGTGTGGGCCTCGTGGTGGTGGGCGCCCTGCTCTGAGCAGCGCGTTCAAGGCACTCGACGGAAATGTCGATGCACCAACCATGGCGCCCTTCTTCTTCACCGACTCCCCCCGGCGGATGACGCTGCGTACCTCGGCGATCGTCGTGCTCGTCGTGGCCGTGGCCCTGGTCAGCGGCTCGGCGACAAAGGCCTCGGCCCGCACGAGGCCAGCCAAGGCGGCACCGGCATCGGCGCCGACCCTGGATGGCGAAGAGGCGGCCTTCTGCCGGACGATCAACGACTACCGGGCCCAGAACGGTCTCGGGTCGCTCCGGGTCTCGGCCTCGCTGGCCAAGGCGGCCGAGTGGGACACCACTGACATGGCCCAGAAGAACTACTTCAGCCACACCGACAGCCTCGGCCGCGATCCCTTCCAGAGAATGGCGGCGTTCGGCTACAACTTCAGCACGGCCAAGGGCGAGAATATTGCTGCCGGCAACGCCACCGCCGCCGCCACCTTCGCTCAGTGGAAAGCATCGGCTGGGCACAATCAGAACATGTTGAGTTCGGCCTACAAGGTCATCGGCATCAGCCGGTCGTACTCCGCAGCGGCGACCTACGGCTGGTACTGGACGACCGACTTCGGCGGCTACTCGGACACGTCGGTACCGTGCCCGAGCAGCTAGCGAGCGGATCAGTTCAGGAGCAACCGCTGGTCGTGCCGCAGCTGGAGCACACGAAACAGGCGCCGGCCCGCTGCATGACCATGCCGCACTGGTAGCAGTAGGGCGCATCCGAGGCGGCTGGCTGGAAGGCCGGCTCGACCACCGGGGCCGGGGCGGGTACAGGTGCCAGCAGGCGGGGGGGGTCGGGTACCACGTCGGACCCGGTGGAGGTGAGCGTGGTGGTCTCTTCGACCCCGGGCAGGGTGGGCTGGGTGCGCTCACCGACGGTGAGGATGCCGAGCTCGGCGCGGTCGTCGAAGGGCAGGTACTCCACGGCCATACGCCGGAAGATGTAATCGACGAGCGAGCTGGCGAAGCGGATGTCTGGGTCGTCGGTCATGCCTGCGGGCTCGAAGCGCATGTTGGTGTACATGTCGACGAAGGCCTTGAGGGGCACGCCGTACTGCAGACCGTGGCTCACCGAGATGGCGAAGGCGTCCATGATCCCGGCCAGGGTCGAGCCCTGCTTGGCCACTTTGAGGAAGATCTCCCCGGGGCGGCCGTCGTCGTACTCGCCCACGATGACGTACCCGTGGCAGTCGGCAACCCGGAACGACATCGTCTTGGAGTTGCGCCGGCGGGGCAGCTTGGCCCGTACCGGCTCGCGTACCACGACGGTCTCGACCAATGTCTCGACCGGGGCGGCCAGCGCTGATGCGGCGGCGACGGCGGTGGTGGCTGCGGTGGCCTTCTTGGTGTTGGAGAGGGGCTGAGCCACCTTGCAGTTGTCACGGTAGATGGCCACGGCCTTGAGTCCCATGTGCCAGGCGTCGATGTGGAGTTGCTCCACGTCTTCCACGGTGGCTTCCTCGGGCATGTTGATGGTGTTGTGGTTGACGATCCCGTTGCCCACGAACGCCTGAGTGGTCGGTACGGAGAGGTCGAACACCTCGCGCTCGCCGGCCACGCCGACGGACGCGACGGGACTGAAGTGCAGCCCGTCGTCGAGCACCGTCCGCAGCCATGAGGGAAGCACGACACCGGGCACCGCCGCCACCCGCTCGATGCTGCGCCGGGTGACGTGGAGGGTGCGGGGGTCGCACAGATAGGCGAACGGCGTGCGGGTGCCGGGAGGCAGGAGGCGGTACAGCTCGTAGGTGGAGATCCCGGGGACGACACTTGCGGTGTCGTGGGCGGCGTCGATGACTCGGGCGTCGAGCACGGCCGCACGAGCCGCCTTGTCGGGCTCCATGAACGGCACCAGCCGGGCCAGGTGCTGGGCCTGGGCGCCGGTGGAGTAGACCTCGTCGTAGGTCTTGGCGTACGTACGATTGAGCTTCGAGATACGCCCGTGAACGACTCCCAGGTTGGTGAGCACGGCCTGAAGGTCGTCGAGCAGCGCCGGCGAGTCGACGCAGATGGCCCACTTGGGCATGTTGGTAACCGACACGTAGGCGTCGAGGGCAAGGCCCTGGAGGAAGGCCAGGACCATCTCACGGGGCGAGGTGAGCACGGCGTCGGGGATGCGCTTGGTCGAGGCCCGGGCCCCGCAGCCCAGGTGGTCGAGGAGCTCCACGATGGTCTTGGACGACACGACCACCCCGGCGCAGCGGTCGACGGGTCGGACAATGCGAGCCTCGACGCCGAACTCGCTCCGCCATGCGGCCGCGACCCGCTCGAGGACGCTGTCGACCGAGTTGGTGATGGTGACGGTCCAGTTGGAGCGGGTGGTGTGGCCCTCCGACGCGTAAGCACCCAGGAGGAACGCCAGCTCCTCGGTCATCTCTGCAGGGATGCTGACCGCCTTCCGGGAGCCGTACGACGCGGTGGCGCGGAAGTTGTCAAACCGGGCCGGCAGCACCGACCACAGCTCGGCGCCGTAGTGCTGGGCCACGTGGTCGCCGACCTCGATCTCGTCCATCCGCCGCCAGTCGAGGCGACCGTCGGCGGCCACGAGGAGCCGATGGTTCGGCGTGGCCGTGATCCGCTGGCCCGATCGAAGCACGGCCTTGTGCACCTGGCGCGTGCCGCCGTAGTAGTAGGCCGCGGTCTTCTGGGTGCCGCCGAGCGAGGCCACCTCAGTGACGTGGTCACGGAAGGTATCCGGCGCCTCTCCCCGGTGGAGCGAGGCGATGCGCACGAGCCCGTCGACCGTGGAGATCAGCGTGTCGCCCACTACGCATTTTGAGATCGCGCCAGAAATCCACGGTTGGGCCGCCCCCATCATCCGCACGTGGCCGCTGTAGTGGATGACGTTGTCGCCCATCGAGCAGGCGAAGACGGGCAGGTGATCCTGGCTGAGGTGGGGAGCACCCAGGATCGACTTGTGCTCGTCGATGTAGGAGATGATGTCGACCACCTGCACCGGCGAGTATCCCAGCCGCCGCAATGCCCGGGGGACGGTCTGGTTGACGATCGACATCGTGCCCCCGCCGACCAGCTTCTTGGTCTTGCACAGTCCCAGGTCCGGTTCGATGCCGGTGGTGTCGCAGTCCATCATGAGGCCGATGGTGTTGTGGCTCACGAACCCGTTGGCCACGTAGGTGACGTTGTCGGGCACGGACAGGTCGAAGGTGAGCTCCTCGGCGCCGAGGTCGGCGTCGGACACGGCGTCGTAGGAGAAGGACAGGAGACGCTCGAGCTGGGTGTCGCCGGTGCGGGCCCAGAGGCGGGATGCCACCGAACGGGACAGGCCGCCGGCGCCAACCTCGGCGAGCACGGCCTGGCGCAGCCGGCCCCGGGTGGGCACCAGACGCTCGACCAGGCCGACGGGCAAGGGGATGAAGTCGTCGTGGCCGGTGCGGCGGTCGTGGCCGGCGAGCACCTGGGCCTGCTTGCGTCCACTGACGAAGCCGACCTCCTCCAACCACCGGCCGGTGGAGAAGGGATCGAGCAAAGTGACGTCGGCGCCCCCATCGGGTGCCGCCACCTCGGTGCGGTGGGCCGGGTAGCCCAGGGCCAGGAGCAGGGCCTGGACGTCGAGGGCGAGGTCGGCCGATGTGGTGGTGAGCTGCGGCCAGCCGTCGACGACCCGTCCGGAACCCTCGAACAGGCCCCGGAGGAAGGCGGTGTAGACCCAACGGTCGTTGGTGGCCAGCACGGCGTGGGGCAGGCGGGACTCGCCCAGCCCCGCCGCTGCCCACCACGCCTCGAGCCGGGGTGACGCGACGCTCACCTCGACGACGGCACCGGGGCGAAGGGCCACGGCCGGCGGCGATCCGAAGGCGGCCTTGCCCAGGCGCTCCAGGCGCTCGACCACCTCGAAGTCGGCCCGAGCGGCGGTGAAGCGCAAACCGTCGGCATCGATCGACCCTGAGCCGACGGCATAGCCGGCCAGCTCGGCCAGCTCGACAGTCATCTCCTCGGGCACGTGCACGAGGTCGTCGTCGTGAATGGCACTGCCGAGGACCGGAAGGGCCACGGTCCGGGGGTTGCCGACCATCTGGTCGAGAGCGAGGGGGACG
>JBBRXY010000075.1:0-15210 GCA_038238185.1 Acidimicrobiales bacterium | reverse complement strand
GACATCCCCGTTCCCGGCGACTACGACGGCAACGGGTCCACCGACATCGCCGTGTTCCGGCCCTCGACGGGCACGTGGTTCGTGCAGGGTCAGGCCGGCGCTGCCTTCGGCACGTCGGGCGACATCCCCGTTCCCGGCGACTACGACGGCAACGGGTCCACCGACATCGCCGTGTTCCGCCCCTCGACGGGCACGTGGTTCGTGCGAGGCGGCGTCACCGTCGGCTGGGGTGGCTCCGGCGACCTAGCCCTGCCCCTTCCCGTCGCCATCCGCCAGGTTTTCTTCCCCTGATCTCCTCACCGACGCAGCGCCCCGGTTTCGACAACGAGGTCGGACCGGGGCGCTGAGGCGGGGGACTCGCAGTCGGGTGAAGGCGTGTCAGCCGTCGAGGTGACCGCCGAGGTAGGCGTCATAGATATCGAGGTCGGCGACTCCGTGGCCCGACCAGGGAAAGAGGATGACCCGCCCGGCGCCGTCCTCCTTGGCGAGGAGCGCCTCATCGACCACGGCCCGGATGGCATGGGCGGTGGTCAGGGCGGGAATTGGGCCCTCGGTGCGGGCCCACAGCACGGCGGCAGCGAGCACCCGGTCGAGGGGCTGGGCCACTGCCTCCATGCGGCCCCGCCGGACGAGCTCGCACACGATGGGGGCGATGCCCCCTGAATGGATGCCCGGGACGTTGATGGCCGGTGGGGACGAGTCGGGGCCGAGGGAGTACATGGCCAGCATCGGGAGCAGGCCGTTGGTATCGCCGGGCACGTGGTCGAAGCGGCCGGAGGTAAGCGTCGGCCACGACGACGGCTCGACGGCAACGAGACGCACCTCGTCGTCGTCGAGAAAGGGTAGGGCCGTGCCCCCCAGGCTGGAGCCGCCCCCGCAGTGGCCGATGACGACGTCGGGACGTTCCTCGCCGGCCAGAACCAGCTGTTCCTTGGCTTCGAGGCCGATCACCGTCTGGTGCAACACGACGTGGTTGAAGACCGAGCCCGCGGCAAAGCGGCTGTCGGGCCCGTCGGCGGCGTCGCCCAGGGCTTCTTCACCGGGCCTCACGGCCGAGGCCATGACCGACCCGCCCCACGCGGCGATCTTGATCCGTTCCTGAGCGGACGCCTCTGGACCCGTGTACACGGTGCAGGCCAGGCCGGACAGGGCACAGGCCAGCGCTATTGCGCTCCCCCACCGCCCCGTGTCGGATTCGGTGACGAGGCGCTTCCCGCCCTCCGCCTTGGCGTAGAACGCCTGGGGTGCGGCGGTGGCGAGGTGATGCGACCCCGTCGGCGACACCGACTCGTCCTTGAAGTAGATGCGCGCCGGCGTGGCCAGCGCCGCTTCCAGCCGGCGGGCCCGGACCAGAGGGGTCGGACGCCATTGGCGCAATAGGTCGATGACCCCGCCGGGCACCTCGACCCATGGCTCGGCGGTGAGCTCCTGGGCGACCAGGGTCATGGGCAGGAGACGAGCGAGGGCATCCGGGCGGAGTGGGCCCCGGGTGTTCGGATCGAGAGGCGGATCGAGGGGGGTGGTCAAGTGCCCGGGGGCGTTGAACCAGGCCTCGGGGACCCGGTCGGAGGGCAATGTCCAACGCGTGCTCGCCGCGGACATCAGGCGCCCCGCAGGGCCCGGAGAGCCGAGCCCGGGTCGGGCGCAGTCACCAGCGTCTCGCCCACGAGCACGGCGTCGTAGCCGCTGGCCGCCAGGCCGGCGACGTCGTCCGGGCCGCGTACGCCCGACTCCGCCACGGTCACCACCTCCTCGGGAATGCGGGAGGCCAACCGATCGGCCAGCCCCAGGTCGACCTCGAAGGTAGCCAAGTCGCGGCGGTTCACGCCGATCAGGTCGGCACCGGCGGCCAGGCCCCGGGCCAACTCCTCGTCGGAGTGGACCTCGACCAGTGCGGCCATCCCCAGCTGGGCGGCCAAGGATCGGAAGCGCTCCAGCTCGTCGTCGGACAGGGCGGCGACGATCAGCAGGACCGCATCGGCGCCCATGAGGCGAGCATCGCACACGTCGGCCTCGCATACGGTGAAGTCCTTGCGCAGCGTCGGCAGGGCGCACGCGGCTCGGGCCATTTCGAGGTCGTCGGGCGAGCCGCCGAAGAACGCCAGGTCGGTGAGCACGGAAAGCGCCGCCGCGCCGCCCCCCTCGTAGAACCGGGCCAGGCGACCGGGATCAAGATCGGGTGCCAGCGCCCCGGCCGACGGTGATCGGCGCTTGACCTCGGCGATGACGGCGATGCCGACATCGCCGTCGTCGGCGGCGTGGGTCAAAGCAGCCCGATACGCCCGCGGTGGCGGCATCGCCCCGGCTTGGGCAAGGAGCGCGTCGAGGGACCGGTCGTCGGCCGCAGCGGTGGCCCGATGAGCGGCGACGATCCCGTCGAGCACGCTGGTCATGGAAGGCGAGGGTAGGCGAACCACTCGGCGAAACGGCGCCCGCGGGCCCCGACGCGATGCCGGCGTGCGACGATGACCCCATGGCCAGGAACGGTGAGATGGCCCGAAGCGGTGACGCCGGCACCGTCGTTGTGGTCGAAGACGACCCCCACATTGCCGACCTGGTGGAGCTGTACCTTCGCCAGGACGGGTTCCGGGTGATCCAGGCGGCCGATGGCGAGACCGGCATGGCCGCGGTCCGGAACCAGTCCCCGGCGCTGGTGATCCTCGATGTCGGGCTCCCGGGAAAGCTCGACGGCCTGGAGGTCTGTCGCCGCCTGCGCCACGGCGGCGACGTGCCGATCATCATGCTCACCGCCCGCGACGACGAGATCGACCGGATCCTCGGGCTCGAGCTGGGCGCCGACGACTATGTGACAAAGCCCTTCGCGCCCCGGGAGCTGGCGGCTCGCGTCAAGGCCATCCTGCGCCGGACCGAGGGTGTCCCGCGCAACGCCGACGTCGTCACCGTCGGTACCGTCGAGGTCGACGTGCGCCGGCGCGAAGTCCGGGTCGCCGGCGAGGTGGTGGCCCTCGCCACCCGCGAGTTCGACCTCGTGCGCTATCTGGCCGACAACGCCGGCCTGGCCCTCTCCCGCCGGCAACTGCTCGACGGTGTGTGGGGACCGGGGTGGTACGGCGACGAACGGACCGTCGACGTGCACGTGGGCCAGCTGAGGAAGAAGCTCGGCGAGGCCCTGCCCCTGGCCACCGTCTGGGGCGTCGGATACCGGTTGGGCTAATGGCCCGTCAGGCAACGCACCCGTGACCCGGCGCATCACCCTCACGATGGTCGCGGTGGTCGCCGGCGCCCTGCTCGTCGCCAGCGTCGTCACCCTCCTCCTGGCCCGCCACGACGCCCGCCGACATGCCCGCAACGACCTCGTGCGCCAGGCGCAGCACCTGGCCACTTCGATCGAAGACGTCGACAAGCCCAACATCCTGAGGGCTGTCGGCGCCGCCCTCCGGTTCGAGGACCAGGCGGTCGTGGCCATCGGCCCCGACAGCGTGGCCCGACCCGCCAACCTGCCCAAGGGGGTGATGAACCAGGACCTCGAGGCCGCCCGACTCCGCCAGGGCCAGACCGTGTCCGGTGCCCACGGGGACCTGCTCTATGCGGCTGCCCCGGCCGGCCAGCCCCCCGCCGGCCAGAGCCGCCCCACCAACGCCCTCCTGGTCGTGGTCGTCACCCGCCGTCTGGGGGGGAGTTGGGAGAACGGCCCGATCATCGCCCTCGTGGGTGTCGTCACCCTGGCCATCGCCGCGGCCATCGCCGCCAGCCTCGGACGACGCCTGATCCGCCCGCTGCGAGCGGCCCAGCAGGCCACCCGCCGCATCGCCGCCGGCGACCTGGCGACCCGGCTACCGGTCAACCCGTCCGACGGTGACGATCTGGCCACGCTGGCCCAGTCGATCAACACCATGGCCGCGAGCCTCGAGCGGTCGCAGGGCCTGGAACGCCAGTTCCTGCTTTCGGTGTCGCACGACCTGCGTACCCCGCTCACGTCGATACGGGGCTACGCCGAGGCCCTGGCCGACGACCGCGCCCCTGATCCGGCACAGGCGGCGTCGGTGATACTGGCCGAGTCCCGGCGATTGGAGCGGCTGGTGGCCGACCTGCTCGAGCTGGCCAAGCTCGGGGCCCGCCGGTTCTCCCTCGACGTTCGCCGCACCGACGTGGGCGAGGTGCTCGGCGACACCACGGCGGGGTTCACCCCGGCGGCCGAAGGAGCGGGGGTCAGGCTCGATGTCGCCGGCGCCGCCCAGGGCGAGGTCGTGGCTGCCGCCGATCCCGATCGCCTGGCCCAGGTCGTGGCCAACCTGGTCGAGAACGCCCTCAAGTTCGCCCGCCTGAGCATCGACGTCGGCGCCGACCGCTCCGGCGGACAGGTGCGACTGTGGGTGCAAGACGACGGTCCGGGGATCGGCGCCGGCGATCTCCCCCACATCTTCGAACCCTTCTACCAGTCGACGCGCTCCCCCACCCGCCAGGTGGGGACGGGCCTCGGTCTAGCGATCGTCCACGAGCTGGTCGAAGCCATGGGAGGATCGGTGCGCGCTGAAGCCGGACGCGACGGGGGCGCCCGCGTCGTCGTCAGCCTCCGCCAGTGGCAGTGACCCGGCGCCTCCCGCTCGGAGGGCCGCTCGGGCCCGGGGAAACGATCAGGCCGTCGAGCAGGCAGGCAGCTGGATCGGCTGCGGGGTGGTGCCGACGGTGGCCGTGGCGGTGATGGGGCCGGGCTGGCTGCACGTGATCCCAAAGCCGGCGTTGCCCGACTCGTCGGTGGCGCGGGGATTCGCCGTACTGATCACCACGTTGGCCGACACGACAAGCGTCACGGGCACGCCCGGCCGGGCCCCCGAACGGACCACGCCCTCGCTGTCGACGTCACCGTTGGCCGCGCTCACCACGAGGATCGCCGGTTGGCCGACCACGGGCGGACTGGGCACGACGTTGGCCAGGGCGTTGGCGCCGCCTGCGTAGCGCAGGAGGGGGAGGTCGATGGGCCTGGTGTCGTCGACGGTGATGAAGGCGACGATCGCCGTGACCTGAGCGAGGTCCGGAGGCCTCCACGCTCGGAGTCGGTAGCGCCCGCCGTTCACCGAGTCGACAGCCCAGTGACCGTCGGCCCCGCTCTGGACGGTCGTGGCGGCGACGGCGGTGTCGTCCAGCAGGCGCTCCACGCGAACGGTCGCGCCGGGAACGACGCCTTCGGGGCCGGTGACGGTGCCGGCTACGTGCGCCGGGCCGGGACCCAGCTCCGAGGGCAGGGTGACAAGGGTACGGGGGCTGGCGGCCACCGTGGTGGTCGGTGCCGGGACGGTGCTGGGAGCCGCCGTGGTCGGCGCGGCCTTCCCGGCGCGGCGCGAGCTCGACCCCGTGCATGCCGAGGCGAGGACGAGCACGGCCATCGCCGCCCCGACGAGGGGCACCACCCTCGACTTCGACCCTCCCGAAGGTGGCGGTCTCGGTACCCGCGCCGACGGTCGTGCCTCACAGACCGGCATCACCAGCTCAGGGCACGAGGGGCAGGGCCTCGACCCGCGCCCGGGCCGAGCCGCCTTCCCAGGCGATGTCGACATCAGCGGGAGGCGAGACCGCCCGGCCCACATAGGCGAGGGCGACCGATGCCCCGAGCTCGAGGGAACGGGCCACGCTGGTCAGGGTGCCGACCTGCTTGTCGTCGGATCGGACGGCGGCACCCACCGGCGGGACGACGTCGTCGGCCACGATCAGGCCCCGGAGACGCCGGGGCACGTTCCCGCCCCGCGAGTCGATACGCGCCACCAGCTCCTGGCCCGTGTAGCACCCCTTGGTGAAGCTCACCGTGGCATCGACCACGCCGGCTTCGGCGGGGATCGTGCGCTCGTCGAGCTCGCTGCCCATCACGGGTATGCCGCACTCGATGCGGTGGGCCTCGTAGGCATCGACGGGGCAGGCGACGACCCCGAGCGGGGATGAGGGCGATTCACCCAACAGGTCGACGCCGGCCAGGCCGGGCCAGTCGGCATCGACGGCAAGCCCGGAGCCGTCGGACGCGACGTCGTGGGCTTTCGGGCCGCGCAGGGCCACACAGCGCCACGTCAGGGGCTCGAGATCGCACTTCACCCTGAGCTTGAAGCGCTGGAGGCGTTCGACCATGGCCTCACCCCAACCACCGTCGGTGTCGATCAGCCAGCTGTCGTCGGCCTCGCGGGTCACCCGCAGGAGGGTCACGACCTTGCCTTGGGGCGCCAGGAGCAACGACCAGGCCGAGGCGCCGGTGGCGAGGACCGCCACGTCCTGGGAGAGCTGGCCCTGCAGGAACGATGTCGCGTCGGGCCCCACCACCCGCACCACGTCACGGGCCAGGTCGACGACTCCGGCGGCGTGGCGCAGGGCGGCATAGCCGGCGGTCACCCCCGGGTCGTCACTCATTATTGTCACCCTGCCACCTCGGCTGCCGCTGCGGCCCGCATGCGCCGGGCCGCGGGTACGGCGGCGAGGAGGGCCGCGGCCTTGTCGTGGCACTCGTCATCCTCGGCCTCGGGATCGCTGTCGGCCACGATCCCGGCACCCGCCTGGACCGATGCCCGCCCGTCGGGGCCGACGAGCATCGTACGGATGGTGATGGCGGTGTCGAGATTGCCGGAGAAGTCGAAGTAACCGACGACGCCCGCGTACGGGCCCCGCTTGGTGGGCTCGAGGTCGTCGATGATCTTCATGGCCGCGACCTTCGGTGCCCCCGAGACCGTGCCGGCCGGGAGGGTGGCTCGCAGGACGTCGATCGGGCCCTGCGCCGGGCGCAACCGGCCCGACACCTGGGAGGTGAGGTGCATGACATGGCTGTAGCGCTCGAGCGTCATGAGCTCGTCGACCACCTCGGTGCCGAACTCCACCACCCGGCCCACGTCGTTGCGAGCGAGGTCGACGAGCATCACGTGCTCGGCGACCTCCTTGGGGTGCTCGGCCAGGGCGCCGGCGAGGCGTCGGTCCTCGTCGTCGGTCCGGCCCCTCGGACGGGTCCCGGCGATGGGCCGGGAGATGACGCGGCCGTCGCGCAACGACACCATCGGTTCGGGCGACGAGCCCACCATCGACATGGTCGGATGGCGGAGAAAGTACATGTACGGGCTCGGGTTGACCTGGCGGAGCACCCGGTAGACGTCGAAGGCGTCGGCCCCGAGGTCGAGGTCGAACCGCTGGGACAGGACGACCTGGAAGATGTCACCGGCCAGGATCCGATCCTTGGCCGCGTTGACGGCATCGCAGTAGGCACTGCGTCCGACGGTGGATCGGACCTCGGGCAGGGGGTCGCCGGGCGAGGGCGGCTCGGCCGGGATATACGGGAGGGGACGGCCCAGATCAGCGGCCAGCTCGGCCACCCGCTGACCGGCCCGGTCGTAGGCCGCGTCGAGGTCGGCTGGAGTCGCGCCCTCGGACACCACCACGTTGTCGATGAGATAGACGCGCTGGCGCCAATGGTCGAAGGCGGCGAGCTGCCCGATGACCGCGAGCACGGCGTCGGGATGGCCGAGGTCGTCGGGCGGGACGTCGGGGAGGCGCTCGACCTCGCGAACCACGTCGTAGCCCAGATAGCCGACCACGCCACCGTGCAGGGGCGGCAGCTCGGCCAGCACCGGCGAGCGGTACACCTCGAGGAGGGCCTCGATGGCGGCCAGGACCCCGCGATCGAGCGGCACCTCGGCGGACAGGCGACCCTCGACGGTGATTCGTCCGTGGGCCGCCACCAGGACGGCCGAGGGACCTCGCCCGACGAAGGAGAAGCGCCCCCAACGGTCGCCGTGCTCGACCGACTCGAGCAAGAACCCCGGCCCCGACCCGGCGAGCTTGAGATAGGCCGACACGGGCGTCTCCAGGTCGGCGGCCTGCTCCCGCCACACCGGTACCACGGTGTGGTCGGCGGCCAGTCGGGCGAACTCCTCCCTAGTGGGTCGCAGCACCGGACCCACCGCGCCCATCGGGAGCTGTGGGCCTCCGCTGTGCTTCGATCCTAGCTCCGGACGCGGCGGGCGAACCGAAAGCCCGGTAGAAGCAGGTGCGCTCGCCCGTGTGGCAGGCGCCCCGACCCTCCTGCTCGACCAGCACGAGCACGGCGTCGGCATCGCAGTCGTAGAACGCCTCCCGGACGAACTGGCGGTCGCCGGATGTCTCACCCTTGCACCAGAACTCCTGGCGCGACCGGCTCCAGAACCAGGTCCGCCCCGTCTCGAGCGTGCGCCGGAGCGACTCCTCGTTCATCCACGCCAGCATGAGCACCTCGCCGGTGACCTGCTCCTGCACGATGGCGGGGACCAGCCCCCGGTCGTCGAACGCTACGCCCGCCAACTCTGCGGGCGTCACGGCGATAGGGGTGATGGTGGGCACGACCTCATGGTAGGCGGGCACCGCCGCCAACTCGCTCCGGTTACGGGCGGACCATGAGGCCGGATTCGATCAGACGCTGTTTGGCCTGCCCTACGGTGGCTTCGCCGAAGTGGAAGATGGACGCCGCCAGCACCGCGTCGGCATGCCCGTCGCGAGCGCCCTCGACCAGGTGGTCGAGGCTGCCGACCCCTCCGCTAGCGATCACCGGGACACCTACCCGAGACGTCACCGCCCTGGTCAGCTCCAGGTCGTAGCCATCTCGGGTGCCGTCGCGGTCCATGGAGGTGAGCAGGATCTCCCCCGCCCCCCGTCGCTCGCAGTCGGCCGCCCAGGCCACGGCGTCGATACCCGTGGCCCGCCGCCCGCCGTGGGTGAAGACCTCGAAGGTGTCGGCCGACTCTTCCGGGCCGGGCACGCGACGCGCGTCGATGGCGACGACCACGCACTGGTCGCCGAACTCACGCGCGATCTCGGTGATCAGGTCGGGTCGGGCGACTGCTGCGGTGTTGACGCCCACCTTGTCGGCACCGGCCCGGAGCAGAGCGCGGGCGTCGTCGGGGCTGCGCACCCCACCCCCCACGGTGAAGGGGATGAAGACCCGTTCGGCCACGCGGGTGGCCACTTCGACCATGGTGTGGCGGGCGTCGGCCGACGCGGTGATGTCTAGGAAGACCACCTCGTCGGCGCCCTCAGCGTCGTAGCGTTCCGCCAGCTCCACGGGGTCGCCGGCATCGACAATGTCGACGAAGCGCACGCCCTTGACCACCCGACCGGCGTCGACGTCGAGGCAGGGGATCACCCGGACGGTCTGCACGCAGCCACCGCCTCCCCCACGCTGAAAACGCCGTCGTGGAGAGCCTTGCCCACGATGGCCCCGGCCAGCCGGCGGCCACCGGCGGTGAGGCGGGCGAGAGCCTCGATGTCGGCCAGGGTGCCGACCCCACCGGACGCGATCACGTCGATGCCGCCCGGGCCTTCGAGGACGCTGGCGAACAGTTCGACGTCGGGGCCGGCCAGGGTGCCGTCCCGGCCGATCTCGGTGACCACCACGGCCGCCACCCCGGCATCGGCGTAGCCGGCCAGCACATCGACGAGGGTGCGGCCCGAGCTCTCCGTCCAACCCCGCACCGCCACCTCGCCGCCCCGAATATCGAGACCGACGGCGACCGGGTGCTCGGCAGCGAGGTCGCGCACCAGATCGGGATGCTCCACGGCCGCCGTCCCCAGCACGACCCGGGCCACTCCGGCCGACCACAGGGCCTCGGCCGAGGCGTGGTCGCGTACGCCGCCGCCGGCCTGCACGGCGACATCGGGGGCCAGGGCCCGGGCGACCTCGCCGATCACCTCACGGTTCTCAGCCACACCGGTGCGGGCCGCGTCGAGGTCGACCATGTGGACCCAGCGGGCCCCGGCCTCGGCGAAGGTCACCGCCACGGCCACCGGGTCGGCGCCGTAGACGGTCTCGCGGCCGTAGTCGCCCTGGTAGAGACGCACGCATCGACCGCCCCTCAGGTCGATGGCCGGGAACAGCTCCAACCCGCTCAGCCCGAGCCGGACGCAGCAGCCACGAAGTTGGACAGCAGCCGTAACCCTGCGGCGCTGGACTTCTCGGGGTGAAACTGGGTGGCCCACAGCGATCCCCGGACCACGGCGGCCACGACCGGCCCCCCGTAGTCGCAGGTGGCCACCACGTCGGGACCGGCTTCGGGGGCGTAGGAATGGACGAAGTAGACCCAGGTCCGGTCGTCGAGCCCGGCGAACATGGCGCTCCCGGCCCGACAGTCGAGACGGTTCCACTGCATCTGCGGACGCTTCACCCCGTCGGGAAGACGGCGGACGCGACCCTCGAGCACGCCCATCCCCCGCGCCGCCGGGTCCTCGTCGGAACCCTCGTAGAGCATCTGCATGCCGATGCAGATGCCCAGGAACGGTGTACCCGCCTCGATTGCGTCGCGGGCGGGACCTTCGAGGCCCGTGCCGCGCAGGGCCTGGAGGCAGGGCCCGAAGGCCCCGACGCCGGGAAGCACCACGCCGTCGGCCGCTTCTACCTCGGCGGGATCGGCGGTGAGGCGGGCGTCGGCCCCCACGTGCTCCAGGGCTTTCTGAGCCGACCGCAGGTTGCCGATGCCGTAGTCGAGTACGGCGATCACCGGCGAAAACCAACCGCGAGGTTCAAAGTCGGCCCTTGGTGGACGGGACGTCGGAGCCCTCGACACGCACGGCGTCGCGCAGGGCCCGGGCCACGGCCTTGAAGGAGGCCTCGAGGATGTGGTGGGGGTTCTTGCCCCGGCGCAGATCGAGGTGCAGCGTGAGGGCCGCCGAGGTGGCGAAGGCCCGCCAGAACTCCTCGGCCAGCTGAGGGTCGAAAGGTGGAGTGCCCAGGGGCTCGCTTCCGGGCTCGACGGCGTAGTGGAGATAGGGCCGGCCCGACAGGTCGAGGGCCACGTCGACCAGGGACTCGTCGAGGGGCAGGGACACCGACGCGAAGCGGCGGACGCCGGCCTTGTCGCCCAAGGCCTCCTTCAGGCACTCGCCCAGGGCGATCCCCACGTCCTCGACGGTGTGGTGGGCGTCGACCTCCAGGTCTCCCCGGGCCGAGAGGGTGAGATCGAAGCCACCGTGCTTGCCCAGCTGCGCCAGCATGTGGTCGAAGAAGGGCAGCCCGGTGCCGACGGTGGCCACGCCGCTGCCGTCGAGGTCGAGCTCGATCTCGATCGAGGTCTCCTTGGTGACCCGCGATCGGGTTGCCGTGCGAGTCGTCATCTCAACACCTCGGTGAGGGCGGCCAGGAACGCATCGTCTTCCTCGCGGGTGCCGACGGTGACCCGAAGGCACCCCTCGAGGCGGGGCCAGTCGGCGCAGTTGCGCACGAGCACCGACCGTTCGACCAGGGCTTGCCAGACGTCGGCCCCGGCGTGGGAACGGGGTCGGAAGAGCACGAAATTGGCACCCGACGGCCAGCTGTCGACGGGCAGGTCGTGGAGGGCAGCGGCCAGGCGGTCGCGCTCGGCCACGAGCGTGGCCACCCTGGCCTCCATCTCGGGACCGAAGCCGAGGGCCAGCCGTCCGGCCAGCTGTTTGGCGGCATCGAGGTGGTACGGCAGGGCGACGCTCTCCAGGGCGGCGACAACCCCAGAGGGGGCCACGCAGTACCCGAGGCGCAAGCCGGCCATGGCCCAGGTCTTGGAGAAGGTGCGCACCACGACCAGGTTGCCGTCGTCGGTGACCCCGCCGATGGCCGAACGGGGCGCGAACTGGCCATATGCCTCGTCGACCACCACCAAGCCGGGGGCGGCCGCCACCACGGCCGCAGTGTCCGACGCCTCGTCGACCGTGCCCGTGGGGTTGTTGGGGGAGCACAGGAAGGTGATGGCGGCGTCACTGCGCACCAGAACCCGGCGCACCTCGGCCAGGTCAAGGGAAAAGTCGTCGGCCCGTGCACCCTCCACCACGTCGGTGCCGGTGATGCGGGCGATGTGGCTGTGCAGGGCGTACGTGGGCTCGAAGACGGCCACCGTGCGTCCGCTGCCCCCGTAGGCGAGGCACAGAGCCTGGAGTACCTCGTTCGACCCGTTCGCAGCGAACACCCGCTCCGGGCCCACGCCGTGCAGCTCGCCCAGAGCCCGTCGCAGAGCACCGGCCTGGCGATCGGGATAGCGATTGAAGGCCACCGTGGCCAGCCCGTCGAGGAACGCCTTGCGCCATTCCTCGGGAGGCGGGAACGGCGACTCGTTGGTGTTGAGGCGCACGTCGACAGCCACCTGGGGCGAGTGGTAGCCCTCGAGCCCGGCCAGGTCGTCACGCATGGTCACGCCGGTCCCGCCCAGTTCGGTGTTTCGGACCCCGTTCATCGGGGGTCGGGGGCGAGGGCACCGCCACGAATGGTGAGCGAGGCGGCGTGGGCGGCCAGCCCCTCGGCCTCGGCGATGGCCACCACGTGGGGCGCGACCCGTGCCAGTGCGGCGTCGTCGACGATGACCGCGTGCAGGTGGCGGGTGAAATCGTCGACCCGCAGACCGCTCGAGAAACGGGCCGATCCGTTGGTGGGCAGGACGTGGCTCGGGCCGGCCAGGTAGTCGCCGATCGCCGCAGGCGACGACCGACCGCAGAACACCGCCCCGGCATTGCGGACGAGCGGGAGGAGCGCCTCGGCGTCGGCGCACATGAGCTGGAGGTGCTCGGGGGCGATGAGGTTGGCCACCTCGATGGCCTCCTGGGGCCCGTCGACCACGGCCGCGTACCCCCCCGAGGCGAGGGTGGCCTCGAGGTCGGTCCGGCGGGGGGCAGACGCCACCAGGCGGGACACAGCCTCGGTGACGGCGTCGGCCACGTCTTCGGACCAGGTTATGAGCCAGGCCAGGCCGTCGGGCCCGTGCTCGGCCTGCACGATCACGTCGATGGCGGCGAAGTCGACCGGCGTGGTCTCGTCGGCCACGACGACTACCTCCGACGGCCCGGCGTAACCCGACGGGATCCCGACCAGGCCCGAGGAGGCAACCTCACGCTTGGCCACCGATACGTAGGTGTTGCCGGGCCCGACGATCACGTCGGTGGGCCGGATGGTCTCGGTGCCGTAGGCCATGGCGGCCACGGCCTGGGCGCCGCCGATGCGGTAGACCTCGTCGACTCCGGCCAGGGCGGCGGCGGCCAGCGTGACTCCGGCGACATGGCCGTCGGACTCGGGGGGCACGCACAGCACCAGCTCGGGCACGCCCGCCTCGCGCGCGGGGATGGCGGTCATGAGCACCGTGGAGGGGTATCGGGCTCGGCCCCCGGGAGCGTAGAGACCGGCCCGGGCCACGGGCCGGCGCAGCTCCCGGACGACGATGCCATCGCGCTCGTGGCGGCTGTCGACGCGTACCTGGGCCCGGTGATAGAGGGAGATGGAGTCCTTGGCCGCCTCCAACGCCTCGCGAAGCGGTGCCGGGGTGTCCTCCAGGGCCGTCTTCAGCTCGTCGGCCGGCACCCGCAGGTCGTCGATGGCCACGCCGTCGAAACGCTCGGTGTACTCCCGGACGGCAGCGTCGCCTCGGGCGGCCACGCCCGCCAGAATCTCGCGAACGGCGTCGACGGGTCCGGCACCGGGTTGGGCTGGGCGGGGCAGGCGGGCCCGAAGATCCCCGCCTGCACCCCGCAGGTCGAGACGGGTGAGCATGATCGCCGATGCTACCTGTGGCCGGCCGGTGATAAACCCGGGTTGTGACATCGTCCGCGCCTGCTGATGCTTTTCGCGGCTCTGAGTTGTCGTCCATGGCGGCCAGCGTCGACGACCTGGTGCGGCGGGTGGCGATGATCGCCGAGGCCGCGTCAGCCGGCGGCACCGACCAGGTTCCCAGGGGTAACCGCGGCGTCGTGACGGTGTCCCAGGAGCTGTTCGAGGTCGAGCGGGGCCTGACCGACGCCGCCCGCAGGTTGGCCAACCTGGCCGATGCCTTACGCGGGGCCGGACGCGGCTGACGGCGCCCTGTAAAGGGCGCCGTCAGCGGGGCGGTCCGGGCGGCGGAACCCGTTGACCGCCTGCGGGACCTAGGTGGCGGGTACCTGGTCCCTGTGGTCATGTTAACGCAACCTCAGACCCTGTTGTTCCCACTCCCCCGGGGAATCTTCACGGGCCGGAAACCACCGTCGCCGACGGGCAGAAGTCGGCCAGGATGCAGTCCCCGCAGCGGGGTCGACGGGCCTGGCAGACACGGCGACCGTGGAGGATCAGGCGCAGGCTGAGGGGACCGCGTTCAGCCGGGGGCACGACGGCATTCAGGTTGGCCTCGACCCGGGACGGGTCGAGCTCGGTGGTGAGCCCTAGCCGCCGGGCCAGGCGCCCGACATGCGTGTCGACCGGGAACCCGGGAAGCCCGAAACCGACGCTGCGCACCACGTTGGCCGTCTTGCGGCCGACCCCCGGGAGGGTCACCAGGTCGTCCATGGCGACCGGGACCTCCCCGGCGAAGCGGTCCTCCAGAGCGGTGGCCATGCCCACCAGCGACCGGGCCTTGGCCCGGAACAGCCCGATGGACTTGATGCGCTCCTCAACCTGGGAAGGGTCGGCGGTGGCCAGGTCGGCCGAGGTCGGCCATCTGGCGAACAGCGCAGGCGTGACCAGGTTGACCCGCTCGTCGGTGGTCTGGGCCGACAGGATGGTGGCGACGAGTAGTTGGAACGGGCCGGAGAAGGTGAGGGCGCAGAGGTCGGCTGCGCTGCCCGGATACTCGAGGCCCAGGCGGGCGACCGTCAGGCGGGCCCGTCCCCCCGGCGTCCGCGGCCTCCCCACGGCCGAGAGACTAGGGCCGCCCAGGTGACGGGTCGGCCCGGGTACCCGCCGCCGATAACCTCGCCGTCGTGGGCCACCTGGAGGTAAAGCGCCAGATGGGCCGCGGCGACATCGCCGCCGTCTCCGAGCTGCTCGACGTGGCCACCAGGGTCGACGGTCACGCTCCGCTCGGCGAGCACCAGTGGCTCGACCTGGTCCACGGGGGCCGTGCCGGCTTTGCCGGCCTGGTGGCGTGGGAGCCGGGTCACGGCCATCCCGTCGGCTATGCCCAGCTCACCCGGGAGGGCGGGGGCGAGGGCCGCAACTGGGCCCTCGAGTTCGTCGTCGATCCCCACCACCGCGACACCGACCCCGAGATCGGCACCACCCTCGTCGAGACGGCACTGTCCGTGGTCCGGGCTGAGGGGGGTGGCCACGTGCACCTGTGGGTGCCGAAGCCCGGGCCCGAGCACGACCGCATCGCCGAAGCCACCGGCCTGAAGCGGGGCCGGGAACTGCGCCAGCTCCGCCGCCCCCTGCCACTCCAGGGCCCGAGCGGCCCTGTGAGCGGGGTGACGGGCCCGAGCGGCCCTGTGAGCGGGGTGACGGGCCCGAGCGGCCCTGTGAGCGGGGTGACGGGCCCGAGCGGCCCTGTGAGCGGG
>JBBRXY010000074.1:0-15302 GCA_038238185.1 Acidimicrobiales bacterium | reverse complement strand
CGACCGCCCGTTCCACCTGGAGGCCGCCCTGCGCCGCGGCATCAGCGTCGACCGCCTCCACGAGGTCACGCGCGTCGACCCCTGGTTTCTCGACCAGATCGCCGCCATCACCGAGGAGCGGGCTCACCTGTCGGCCATCGGCATCGACGCCATGGACCGCCGCAGTTGGCGTCGGGTCAAGCGCCTGGGCTTCGCCGACGCCCAGCTGGCCTGGCTGTGGGGCGTCGACGAGTCGACCGTGCGGGCCCGGCGCCTGGCTGCGGGAGTGACAGCTACCTTCAAGACCGTCGACACCTGCGGGGCCGAGTTCGAGTCGGCCACGCCGTACCACTACTCCACCTACGAGGACGCCGACGAGACCGTCGCCGCCGGGGCCGACACCGTGGTCATCCTGGGGTCGGGACCCAACCGCATCGGCCAGGGCATCGAGTTCGACTACTGCTGCGTGCATGCCAGCTTCGCGCTGCGCGACGCCGGCTACGAGACGGTCATGGTCAACTGCAACCCCGAGACGGTGTCCACCGACTACGACACCAGCGACCGCTTGTACTTCGAGCCGCTCACCCCCGAGGACGTGCTCAACGTGCTCGAGGCCGAGGCCCGATCGGGCCGCCTGGCCGGGGTCATCGTGAGCCTCGGCGGCCAGACACCGCTGAAGCTGGCCCACGGCATCGAAGCGGCCGGTTACCCGATCCTGGGCACCAGCCCGGCGTCGATCGACGAGGCCGAGGACCGCGAACGCTGGAACGCCTTGTGCGAGAGGTTGGGCATCCCCCAACCGGCCGGGGGCACGGCTCACGGCTACGACGAGGCCCTGAAGGTTGCCACCGAGGTCGGATACCCGGTGCTCATGCGACCCAGCTACGTGCTGGGTGGTCGGGCCATGGAGATCGTTTACGACGACGATGGGTTGGCGCGGGCCATGACCGAGTTGGAGCTGTTCGGCAGCCTCGGGCGCGAAGGAGGCCTGTCGGCCGGTCGGCCCGTGCTCGTCGACCGCTTCCTCGAAGACGCCATCGAGGTCGACGTCGATGCCGTGCGCGACCCGTCGGGCGATGTGGTGATCGGCGGCGTCATGGAGCACGTCGAGGAAGCCGGTGTCCACTCGGGCGATAGCGCGTGCGTGATCCCGCCGCCCACCCTGGCGCGCGCCACCGTCGAGCTCATGGAGGCCCATACCCGCGCCATCGCCGCCGCCCTCGACGTGTGCGGGCCCCTCAACGTGCAGTACGCCGTCACCAACGTGGGGCCCCGGCGCACGGGCGACGACTCCGAGCCCAAGGTGTTCGTGATCGAGGCCAATCCCCGGGCCAGCCGGACGCTGCCCTTCGTGGCCAAGGCCACCGGAGTGCCGCTGGCCAAGGTCGCCGCCCGGGTCATGGCCGGGTCGACACTCGCCCAGTTGCGCGACGAGGGCCTGCTCAAGCCCGCGGTCGACGGTGGCCACGTCTCGGTGAAGGAGGCGGTGCTGCCGTTCAACCGTTTTCCCGACGTCGACACGCTGCTCGGTCCCGAGATGCGTGCCACCGGCGAGGTCATGGGCATCGACGCCACGTTCGGTCTGGCCTTCGCCAAGAGCCAGCGGGCCGCCGGCGATCGCCTGCCCGAAGGAGGGACGGTGTTCTTTTCCCTCGCCGGGCGCGACAAGGCGGGCGGCGTCGTCGCCGCCCGGCGCTTCGTCGACCTGGGTTTTTCCGTCGCCGCCACCGCCGGAACGGCGCGCCAGCTAGAGGTGCACGGGGTGCCCGTGAGCCTCATCGTGGCCAAGGTGGGGGAGGGCAACGGCGGGGCGACGGCCGTCGAGCTCATCGCCGGCGGTGACATCGACCTGGTGGTGAACACGCCCCGGGGTCGCGGGCCCCGGGCCGACGGCGCCTACATCCGCCGGGCGGCCAACGTCCATAACGTGCCGTGCCTAACCACCATCGCCGCGGCGCTGGCCGCGGCCGGCGGGATCGCCGACTGGGCGCGCTACCGGCTGTCGGTCCGGTCGCTCCAGGAGTTCCATGCCGCGGGTCAGATGCGGTTGGACGTCTAGGGGTGGCCTTGGTCGCCTACCCCTCCCTACGGGCCACCCGTCCCCCCTTTCGCTCGCGGCGCGAACCGATCCGGTGAGGTTTGGGAAAGGGGTCGGTGGATCCGGACTCGATCTCTCTACTTCGATCGGTTCCGTTTCGCTTCCGCACCCCATCCTTACTGCCTCTGGTACGGCCGGCCATGGCACCGAATTGGCGTCGTACTTCGATCTCGGTGCCATCGGAGCTGTGGTCGTGAAATCACTTTCGGCGGATCCCTGGGCGGGCAATCCACCGCCGCGGTTGCACTCGTCGGATGCGGGGATGCTCAACAGCGTCGGGTTGCAGAACCCTGGCGTTGTTGCATGGCTCGATGACGAACTTCCTGGGCTTCTCGCCACTGGTGCTCGGGCTGTGGCCAGCATCTGGGGAATGACGGTGGACGCCTATGCGAGGGCCGCTGATCTGCTTGCTGCGGCCCCTCCTGGTGTCATCGCCGTCGAGGTGAATCTCAGCTGCCCGAACCTGGAGGGGGGGCGGCATGTGTTTGCTCATTCGGCCTCCGCCACCTCCGACGTCATCGCCGCCACGGGCGGGTGCGGGCGGCCGAGGTGGGCGAAGCTCAGTGGCGACGTGCCGTCGATCACCGAGATCGCCGGCGCCGCACTCGACGCCGGAGCCGAAGCCCTCACCCTCGTCAACACCGTGCGGGGCTTGTCCATCGATCCCGAGACCCGTCTACCCCGGCTGGGTGCCGGTGGTGGTGGCCTGTCGGGGCCGGCGCTGCGCCCCATCGCCGTGCGCGCCGTGCACGAGTGTCGTCAGGCCTTTCCCGCCGCCGGGATCGTCGGTGTGGGCGGTGTCTCGACGGGGGCCCACGCCGTCGAGTTGCTCGTCGCCGGTGCCGATGCCGTGGAGGTGGGCACGGCCACGTTCGCCGACCCCCGGGCCACCATGCGGGTCGGCGAAGAACTGGCGGCGTGGTGCATCGGCCATGATGTGGCGCGGGTGGCCGACCTGGTTGGGTCCGTCCGGCCGTTGTCGCCGCAGAGCTGATCCAGACGAAAGAAGGCGTGTCCATGGAGGTGCGTGACCGGCTGGCGCTGGCGCTCGATGTCGATGACCTGGTGGCGGCCATGCGGTTGGCCCGCCGCCTGCAACCGTGGTTCGGCGTCGTCAAGGTGGGCCTCGAGCTGTTCACCGCCTCCGGTCCCGACGCGGTGGCCTCGATGCTGAACGCCGACTTCAAGGTCTTCCTCGACCTGAAGCTGCACGACATCCCCACGACGGTGCGCAATGCCGCCCAGGTCGTCGGTGCGTTCGGGGCGAGTTATCTCACGCTGCACGCCTTCGGAGGTTCGGTGATGCTGCGAGCCGGCGTCGACGGGTTGGCCGAAGGCGCGGCGGCCGCCGGCCTTCCCGCCCCGCTCGCCATCGCCGTCACCATCCTCACGAGCGACGCCGGCGCCCCGGCTCACATCCTCGGCCGGCGGGTGACGACGGCAGTCGAGGGCGGGTGCGGCGGCATCGTCTGCGCCGCCAACGACGTGCCCGAGGCCAAGGAGCTGGCCCCCCGGATGATCGCCGTCGTCCCCGGGATCCGCCTGGCCCAGGGGGACCATCACGACCAGGCCCGGGTGGCGACGCCCCGGGAGGCCATCGGGGCCGGGGCCGACCTTCTGGTGGTGGGGCGGGCGGTCACCCACGCCGACGACCCCGAGGCCGCCGCCGCCGCCCTCACCGACGCGGTCGCCGCCGCGAGCGCCTGACGGACCCCGGGCGGGGACCCTGGGCGGGGTGCCCGCGACCCGGTGGCGGCGCGGGTCCGCGCGCTATGGTGCCCGGCATGCCTCTGCCTCCGGAGCTCTCACCCGACGCCCGTCAGGCCGCCCTCGAAAAGGCCGGAGCAGCTCGTCGACAGCGGGCCGAGCTGAAGGAAAGACTCAAGATGGGCTCGGTCACTCTGCACGAACTGCTGGCCCAGGCCGGCGGCGACGAGGTCGTCGGGAAGATGAAAGTGGTATCCGTTCTCGAGTCCCTTCCCGGCGTGGGCAAGGTACGCGCCCGGCGCCTCATGGACGAGCTCAGGATCAGCGACTCCCGCAGGGTTCGTGGCCTCGGGGCCCAGCAGCGGGAAGCGCTGAAGAAGCAGTTCCCCTCGTCCTGAGCCCTTCCCCGCACCGACCTCTCCTCTTCGTCATCGTGGGGCCCTCGGGGGTCGGGAAGGGGTCGATCGCGGCCGCGCTGATCTCGGCGACCCCGGGCCTGTGGCTCAGCCGGTCGTGGACCACCCGACCGCGACGCCCGGGCGAGGCGGCCGACGCCTACCACTTCGTTGACCAAGACGCCTTCACCCGCCAGGCCGAGTCCGGCGGCTTCTTCGAATCCGCCCGGGTCTTCGATCACCACTACGGGACCCCGGTGCCCCAGCCGCCGGAAGGCCACGACGTCGTCCTCGAGATCGACGTGCAGGGTGCGACTCAGGTTCGGTCGCGACGGCCTGACGCCGTGGTCGTCCTGGTCGTGGCCCCGTCCCGCCAGGCCCAGGCCGATCGGCTGCGGGGCCGGGGGGAGAGCGAGGCCACGGTGTCCCGCCGGTTGGTCGATGCCGACCGTGAGGAGGCCACCGGAAGGGCCCTGGCCGACCACGTGGTGGTCAATGACGACCTGTCCCGAGCCATGGCAGAGGTCGCTGCTATCGTTGGGGACCACCGTTCGATGCGTGATCAGACCCCGTCGGCCTGATCGGGCCCGCGGTCCACCGCCCCAACTTTCATCCCGGAGATGCCCGATGGCCGAGCGCGCCACCATGATCTACCCCTCGATCGAGGACCTGCTGGCCCAGGTCGACTCCAAGTTCAGCCTGGTCACGCTGGCGGCCAAGCGCGGCCGGCAGATCAACTCCTACTTCAGCCAGCTGGGCGAGGGCCTCGGTTCCATCGTCCCCCCGCAGGTGGCGTCGGTGTCCCGCAAGCCGTTGTCGATCGCCCTCGAGGAGATCGTCGCCGGCAAGGTCACCTACACCCGCCGCGAGCAGACCGAGGACGGTCTCGAGTAACGGTGGTCCGGGGCGGAACGGGATCACCATTGGCGACCGCAGCGGTCAACACGACATGACCCGATCCCCCCGCGTCGTGCTGGGTGTGTGCGGCGGGATCGCTGCCTACAAGGCCGTCGAGGTGTGCCGCCGGCTCGTCGACGCCGGGGCCCACGTCAGCCCTGTGCTCACCGCCGACGCCACCCGGTTCGTCGGAATCGTCACCTTCTCGGCACTGGCCTCCGAGCGGGCGCAGACCTCGCTCTGGGACGCCGACGACCCCATTCCCCACGTGCGGCTGGGCCGCCAGGCCGATGTGGTGGTGGTGGTGCCGGCCACGGCCCGCCTGTTGGCCGCCTACGCGGGCGGCACCGCCGACGACCTGCTCACCGCCACCCTGCTCGCCACCCGGGCTCCGGTGGTCGTGTGCCCGGCGATGCACACCGAGATGTGGGAGCACCCCGCCGTGCGCCAGAACGTGGCCGTCCTGCGCGGCCGGGGCGTGTACGTGGTGGAGCCCGCTGTCGGCCGCCTGGCCGGTGGCGACCAGGGTCCCGGGCGCCTGGCCGAGCCGGCCGACATCGTTGCCGCGGTGGAAGCGGTCCTCGCCCACGGCGGGGCCAGGTCGGGAACGGTCGAGGCCGACCTGGTCGGGCGCCGGGTGCTGGTCACCGCCGGCGGCACCCGCGAGCCGATCGACGCGGTGCGCTTCCTCGGCAACCGCTCGTCGGGCAAGCAGGGCCACGCCCTGGCCGCCGAGGCCGCTGTCCGGGGGGCGTCGGTCACGCTCGTGACCGCGTCCGACCTTCCCCCGCCGGCGGGCGTTGAGGTCGTGGCGGTACGGACGGCGGCCGAGATGGAGCAGGCCGTGCTGGCGCGCAGCCCTGATGCCGACGCGGTGATCATGGCCGCCGCCGTGGCCGACTTCCGGCCTCGCCAGCGGTCGGCCACCAAGTTGTCGAAGGCCGACGGCGTGCCCGAGCTCGTCCTCGAAGCGACCCCCGACATCCTCGCCGCCCTCGGTGGGTCCCCCCGCCACGACGGCCAGGTCCTCGTGGGCTTCGCCGCCGAGACGGGCGATGTCGCCCGACGGGCGCGGGCCAAGCTGGTGGAAAAGAACCTCGACATCGTGGTGGGCAACGACGTGTCCGCCGCCGACGCCGGATTCGACCACGACACCAATCGCGCCGTCATCATCGAGGCCGACGGAACAACGACCGACGTCCCTCTCGTCGACAAGCGGGTCCTCGCGTCGGTGGTGCTCGACGTAGTGTCCCGCCACCTCGACACCGCCAACCCCAACCGCACCGCCACCCCGAACCAACCGACCGGCCCCCGGGCCTCTACGCGCAGGAGCACATCGTGACCACCTGGACCTTTACCTCGGAGTCCGTCACCGAGGGCCACCCCGACAAGATGGCCGACCAGATCTCCGACGCCGTCCTCGACGCCATCCTGGCCGAGGACCCTCAGGGCCGGGTGGCATGCGAGACGCTGCTGACCACGGGTCTGGTGGTGGTGGCCGGGGAGATCACCACGACCGCCTACGTCGACATTCCCAAGATCGTGCGCTCCACCGTGTGCGACATCGGCTACGACCGCGAGTCCTACGGCTTCGACGGCCACACCTGCGGCGTGATCACCGCTATCGACGAGCAGTCGCCCGACATCGGCCAGGGCGTGAGCACGGCCTACGAGGTGCGGAGCGGCAAGAGCGGCGAGGACGTCCTCAACGCCCAGGGCGCCGGCGACCAGGGGATGATGTTCGGCTATGCCTGCGACGAGACGCCCGATCTCATGCCGCTGCCGATCTGGCTCGCTCACCGGCTGGCCCAGCGCCTGTCGGAGGTGCGCAAGGCCGGGGTGATGCCCTACCTGCGCCCCGACGGCAAGACCCAGGTCACCGTCGAGTACCGAGACGGGCGGCCCGTGGCCCTCAAGAACGTGCTCATCTCCTCCCAGCACCAGCCCGGTATCGACATCGAGACGCTGCTCAAGCCTGATCTGCGCGAGCACGTGATCCACCCGTTGTTGCCCACCGAGTTCGCCGATGACGACTACGAGCTGCTGGCCAACCCCACCGGCACGTTCGAGCTGGGCGGCCCCCACGCCGACACCGGCCTCACCGGCCGCAAGATCATCGTCGACACCTACGGCGGAGCGGCCCGCCACGGAGGCGGCGCCTTCTCGGGCAAGGACCCGTCCAAGGTCGACCGCTCGGCGGCTTACGCGGCCCGGTGGGTGGCCAAGCACGTGGTGGGCGCGGGAGCGGCCAAGCGCTGCGAGATCCAGGTGGCCTACGCCATCGGCGTGGCCCGGCCGGTGTCCATCATGGTGGAGACCTTCGGCACTGAAGCCGTCGATCCCCGCAAGATCGAGGCCATGATCGACGAGGTCTTCGATCTGCGGCCCGCCGCCATCATCCGCGACCTCGACCTGCGCCAGCCCATCTTCCGCCGCACCGCCGCCTACGGTCACTTCGGCCGGTCCGACAAGGAGTTCTCCTGGGAGCACCTGACCCGACTCGACGACGTCAAGCGGGCCCTCGACCTCCCGTAGTTCCGCCCGGAGGCGTTCGGGTGGCGCGGATCGTCCCCGACGTCGCCGCCCTCGACCGTCCGCTCGATTACCTGGTTCCTCCCCACCTCGATGCCGACATCCGTGTTGGCACGTTGGTGCGGATACCGCTGCACGGCCGTCGGGTAAGGGGGTGGGTCGTCGAGCGCGATGCCGCCGCCGAGACCGGGCGCCCACTCCAGCCGGTGGCTAAGGTCACCGGCTGGGGCCCGGGCCCCGACCTGGTGGCGTTGTCGTCGTGGGCCGCGTGGCGCTGGGCAGGGCCGCGCGTGGCCTTCTTGCGCGCCGCGTCGTCCCCGGGCGCGGTCCGAGGCCTCCCCGATCGTTCTGGGCAGGTTTTAGGGGGTCAGGACCCCCTCAACCCTGCCCAGAACGCCGCGCCGGCGCCGATGGTCGCCGACGCCTTCTCCGGTGGAGCCGTCGTGGTCCGCGTGCCGCCGGCCGGTGACGTGTACGAGTATGTGGCCGAGGCGGCCCGGCGGGGCGACGCTCTCGTCCTGGCCCCGTCGGTGGGCGGGGCTGCGTACCTCGCCGCCCGGTTGCGTCGGGCCGGGCACGTCGTGGCCCTGCTGCCGGGTGACTGGGCGCGAGCTGCGGCGGGGGGGTGCGTGGCCGTGGGGGCGCGGGGGGCGACATGGGCCCCGCGACCTCGGCTGGGGGCGGTGGTCGTCATCGACGAGCACGACGAGGGGTGGCAGGAGGAAAGGGCGCCCACGTGGAACGGGCGTGATGTGGTGCTCGAGCGGGCCCGCCGGGCCGGCGTGCCGTGTGTGCTGACCTCACCGTGCCCGTCCCTCGACGCGCTGGCATCGGTGCGCCTGTTGACGCCGTCGCGGACCGAAGAGCGCGAGGGGTGGCCGATCGTCGAGGTCATCGACCGACGCAACGACGAACCGGGTATGGGCCTGTATTCGTCGCGTCTGGTGGCCGTCGTGCGCCAGGCCGAGGACGGGCGCCGGGTGGTATGCGTGCTCAACCGGCGAGGCCGGGCCCGCCTCCTGGCCTGCTCGGCGTGCGGTGAGCTGGCCCGGTGCGAGACCTGTGGAGCCGTGGTCGAGGAGGTCGACGCTCGTGCTGACGGGGTGCCGGCCGGGCCCGGGCGTGGGGCAATGAAGGCGGGGCCCGGGCGTGGGGCAATGAAGGCGCTGCGCTGTCGGCGGTGCCACGAGCAGCGTCCGGCCATCTGCGCGTCCTGCGGTTCGTCGAAGTTGCGAGTGCTGCGGGTGGGGGTGAGCCGGGCGCGGGAGGACCTGGAGCGCCTGGCCGGTCAGTCCGTCGAGGAGATCACCGGCGAGGCGGCTCCAGGGCCGCCACCGACCGCGTCGGTGCTGGTCGGGACCTCGGCGGTGTTGCACCGAGTCACCCGGGCCTGGGCGGTGGTTTTCCTCGATCTCGATCAGGAGCTTCTCGCCCCCCGCTGGCGGGCGGCCGAGGCGGCCATGGCCCTCGTGGCGCGGGCGGCCCGGGTGGTCGGTGGACGGGCCGGCGGTGGTCGCATCGTGATGCAGACCCGCTTGCCCGGTCACGAGGTCGTCGACGCCGCCGTTCACGCCGATCCGTCGCGGCTGGCTCTGGTGGAGTCGGCCCGGCGGGCGGCCTTGGGATTCCCTCCGGAGCGGGCCGTCGCCGTCGTGTCCGGGTCGGTTGCCGGGGCGTACGCCGCGGCCATGATTGCGGCGGCCAGGCCGGACGTGGAAGTGATGGGCCCGAACCGCGATACTTGGCTCATCCGAGCTCCTGACCATCGAAGCCTGTCCGAGGCCCTGGCCGCCGTCCCCCGGCCGCGGGGACGTCTCCGGGTGGCCGTCGATCCGCTGCGCGCATGAAGCGCCTCGTCATCGTCCGCCACGGCGAGACCGAGTGGTCGGCCAGCGGCCAGCACACGGGGCGTACCGACATCGCCCTCACCGCCAGGGGTCGCGAGGAGGCCTCCCACCTCGGTGGCCTGTTGAGCGGCCTGGGGGTGGCGCCGACGGCGTGCCTGTCGAGCCCCCGCTCGCGGGCCATCGAGACCGCCCGCCTGGCCGGGCTCGGCGACGGCCTGATCACCGACGATCGCCTGGCCGAGCTCGACTACGGCGACTACGAGGGACGAACGACCGTCGAGATCCGTGCCGAGCGGCCCGATTGGGACCTGTTCCGTGACGGTTGCCCGGGGGGCGAGACCATCGATGCGGCCGGCCGCCGGGCCGACGACCTCATCGCGTCGCTGGCCCCCGAGGAGGGTGACGGCGACGTGGCCCTGGCCGGCCATGGGCACTTCTCCCGCATCCTGGCCGCCCGCTACCTGAGGCTTCCGGCCGAGCAGGCCCGCCACTTCGCCCTGGGCACTGCCAGCCTGTCGTTGCTCGGCCACGAGCACGAGTGGCGCTGTCTTCTCTTGTGGAACGACGAGGTGCCCGAGTCTCAGCCTTCCGGCTGATCTCCCGGCTCGTCGGCGTGGCCCAGGGCCCGCGCCACCATCATGAGGTCGCCGATCACCCGGCGACGCTGGCGCTCGTCGTCGTCGGCCCCGCCTACCTCGGCGGCCAAGGTGACCAGCACCGCCGCCCGGGAGACGGCCTGGTCGGCGCGGCGTTCCAGCAATGCCGGCGCCGCCCTGACGGCCGTGGGTGCCAGGGTGGCGAGGATGGTCACTGCCTCCCTCGGCGCCAGTCGCCCGGTCACCAGGGCGATGGCCGTGGTGATCACGTCCTCGACCGGCCCCGGCGCGGCGTCCCCGTCCATTTGGCGACCGTAGCCCGAGGGGGGTGGTCAGGAAGTGCTCAGGGGCAATTGGTCGAGGCATACCAGGCATCGGTCGACCGAGCCTTCAGCCCACGGCTTGGCCCAGATCACGAGACTCGTTTCCCCGCAGACGGCCACGTCGGACCCGGCGGGAACAGCGTGGCACAGACCTCCCGGCACCTGGTCGGCCCGCTCCATGCCGACCTGACCGGCGCGGTTGTCCTTCGACGCCAAGTGCTGCGACCTCTCCGAGCCGAGAACGTGTTCCATTGCGACCACCGTAGGAGCCCGACCCCCAGGAGCGCACGGCTAACGACACCGGCGTGAGGTTGGCAGGGGATGCCCGGCCTGCGTGATGAACTGGCCCCATGCCGCCCACGCCCCGGGGGCCGTACACCGAATGGTTCTGGCCGACCCCTCCCACGACCGACGGGCGTCCGGGGTTCGCCACGTTCGAGCACACCCTCACTCCCGAGATCGACCCCGGTCCGGCGGCCACTTACTTCTGGGCCCACCAGTTCGGCATGGAGGGAGGCGAGGGCGGCTACCTCGGGTTGCAGACAAAGTGGTCGGTGATGTGGACCGAGTACTACGGCCCGCCCGTGGGCGATGTTCGGACCTGGCCACGGTGAGCGCCCTCCTCGGCACGCCGATCGCCGACGGCTCCATCACCCCGGTCCGCGCCTCGAGCCATATCGGAGACGGCACCTGCGACACCACTCGCATCACTGACCTCCATGGAGGCGTGCGCTACGAGATGGGCCTGCCCGAGCCCGCCGACCCCGGACGCAGGCGACGATGAGGCGGGCCGGTATCGCCCGCGGCCTTGCTGTCGCAGCGTTGCTGACGACGGCCGCCGGTAGTCATCGTGGGGATCCCGATCGGGGTACCCTCGGAACGTGGCACCGTTCAAGATCCGAGTGTTCGGCGACCCGGTCCTGCGTCAACCCACGCACGATGTGACCGAGATCGACGAGAACCTGATGAAGCTGGCGGAGGACATGCTCGTCACTATGTACGAGGCGCCTGGCGTGGGCCTGGCCGCCCCCCAGGTCGGCATCCAGAAGCGCTTCTTCGTCTACGACATCGGCGAGGGTCCCCATGCGGTGGTGAACCCCCGCCTCTCCGGACACGAGGGCGAGTGGACCTACGAAGAAGGGTGCCTCTCGGTTCCCGATCTGTCCTGGCCAATCCTGCGTTACGAGCGGGTGCACCTCGACGGCTTTGATCTGTCCGGTGCCGAGCTTTCGATTGACGCCGACGAGCTGCTGGCCCGCATGTTCCAGCACGAATGCGACCATCTCGACGGCATGTTGCTCCTCGAGCGACTCGACAAGCGCCAGCGCAAGGGGGCGATGCGAGCTCTGCGCCAGCGAGCTCTGGGGATCCCGGAGGACGCCGCGGCGTCGTCGATCGGCGGCGTATCGGCCGCCGGCGCCGCCGGCGAGCCGGCTGTCGACGAGTCGGCGTCGGTCAGCCGATAGGCGCGCCTCTGCGCATCGTCTTCCTCGGTACGCCCGAGGTGGCGGTCGGTCCCCTGCGGGCCCTGGTGGCGGCCGGTCACGACGTGGCCCTGGTGGTGTCCCAGCCCGATCGGAAGCGGGGGAGGGGCGGGGCCCTCGTCCCCAGCCCGGTCAAAGCGGCCGCCACCGAGTTCGGGTTGCCCACCAGCGACACGGTTGACGACGCCATCGGCACCGGCGCCAGCCTCGGGGTGGTTGTGGCCTACGGACGCCTGATCCGGCCTCACGTGCTCGCGGCCATGCCTATGGTGAACATCCATTTCTCGCTGCTTCCCCGTTGGCGGGGCGCCGCGCCGGTGGAGCGGGCGTTGCTCGCCGGCGATGCCATCACCGGCGTGAGCGTCATGGCCCTGGAGGAGGGACTCGACACCGGGCCCGTATATGCCGACGAGGAGGTGGCGATCAGTCCCGACGACACCGCCGACGACCTGCGCGCCACCCTGAGCGAGCGGGGCACGGCCACGTTGTTGCGACTGCTGGACGAGGGCCTGCCCCCGCCCCGGCCCCAGGTGGGGGAACCCACCTACGCGGCCAAGCTCGCTCCGGCCGAACACCAACTCGACTGGCGACGTGCGGCCGTCGACCTGCACCGGGTGGTGCGGGTGGGCCAGGCGTGGACCACGTTCCGGGGGTCGCGCCTCAAGGTGCACCGCACCCGGTTGGTCGGTGACCCGCCGGTGCCACCGCCGGGGGTGGTCGACCCGGTCACGCTGGTGGTGGGCGCCGGCGAGGGAGGCCTTCAGCTCGTGGAGGTGCAGCCCGAGGGGCGTCCCGTCCAGAGCGCCGGGGCATGGCGCAACGGAGCCCGACTCGGTCCCGAGGAGCTCCTGGGTGGCTGAGCCCGACGGCGTCCGGCAGGCCAAGGTGCTCACCGTGTCCGACGGCGTGGTGGCGGGAACCAGGCAGGACCGTTCGGGGGCGGCCCTCGTCGCCGCCCTGGGTGCCGGCGGGTGGGAGGTCGTCGACCACCGGGTCACCGCCGACGGGACCGATGCGGTGGCGCAGGTGCTCCGGGCCATGGCCGAAGGGTTCTCCGGCCTTGTCGTCACCACCGGCGGAACCGGCTTCGCCCCTCGTGACCTCACCCCCGAAGGCACCCGCGCCGTCATCGACCGGGAGGCTCCGGGACTGGCCGAGGCCATGCGTCTGGCCAACCCGGCCAAGGGGCGCCTGTCGAGGGGCGTGGCCGGCACCCTGGAGGGCGTGATCGTGATCAACACCCCGGGCTCGGAAGCCGGGGCGGTCGAGTCGCTCACCGCCGTCATCGACGTGCTCCCTCACGCCGTCGCCCTCCTGGCCGACCGCCCGACGGCTCACCCGAAGTGAGCCCCGCCGGGCCGACCGTGACCTCCGACGAGACCGCCATGGACCGGGCGCGTGAGCTGGCGGCGGATGTCCGCGCCACCACGTCGCCCAACCCCTGGGTTGGTTGTGTCATCGAGCCGGGAGGCTTCGAGGGCGCGACCCAGCCGCCCGGTGGCCCTCACGCCGAGGCCGTGGCCCTGGCCGCGGCCGGCGGGACGGCGCGCGGCGCGACCCTGTTCACCACACTCGAGCCGTGTGTCCATCAGGGACGCACGCCGCCGTGCGTCGACGCCATCGTGGCCGCGGGCGTCGGCCGGGTGGTCGTGGGCGTGTCCGATCCCGACCCGCTGGTGTCGGGCGCGGGCGTGCAGGCCCTGCGCGCCGCGGGGATCGAGGTGACGACCGGTGTCGGCGCGGCGGAGATCACCGAGCAGCTCGCTCCCTACCTCAAGCACCGCACGACCGGGCGCCCATGGGTGGTGGTCAAGTTGGCGTCCACCCTCGACGGCCGTACCGCCGCCCCCGACGGCTCCAGCCGCTGGATCACCGGCGCCGAGGCGCGCGCCGACGTTCACCGTCTCCGGGGCGAGAGCGATGCTGTGCTGGTCGGCGCGGGCACCGTCCGGGCCGACGACCCCGAGCTCACCGCACGCGTCGGCACTGGGGCCGGCGGCGGGGACATGCCCGTCTCGATCCCCCATCCGCTTCGCATCGTGTTGGGCCACGCTCCACCGGATGCCCGCATACAGCCGGCCATCGAGATGGGGGGCGACCTCGGCGGTGTGCTCGACGACCTCGGCAGCCGGGGCGTGCTCCAGGTCCTCGTGGAGGGCGGGGCCACCGTTGCCGGGGCGTTCCACCGGGCCGGGCTCGTCGACCGCTACGTGTTCTACCTGGCCCCGGCGTTCCTGGGCGGCGACGACGGCCTGCCCGTCTTCTCCGGTCCCGGCGCCGCCACCATGGCCGACGCCTGGCGGGGCCGCATCGCCGAGGTCCGGCAGCTGGGTGCCGACCTGAGGGTCGACGTCACCCCGGCACCCGCTCCGGCAACAGCACCGGCGGGGGGCTGAGCCGCCGTGTTCACCGGGATCATCGAGGAGCTGGGCCGGCTCCAGGCCCGCGAGGGAAGCCGTTTCACCTTCGCCGCCGAGCTCGTGCTCGACGATGCCGAGACCGGCGCGTCGATCTCGGTGAACGGCTGCTGCCTGACGGTGGTCGACCAGGGTCCGGGCTGGTGGTCGGCCGACGTGGTGGACGAGACCCTCGACCGAACCACCCTGGGCGATCTGGCGCCCGGCGAGGCGGTGAACCTCGAGCGTCCGGTGCGTCTGGCCGACCGACTGAGCGGACATCTGGTACAGGGCCACGTCGACGCCGTGGGCCAGGTCACCGCACCGGCTCCGGACCTGGCCGTCAGCGCCCCTGCCGCTTTGCACCGCTACCTGGTCGAGAAGGGCTCGGTCGCCGTCGACGGTTGCAGCCTGACCGTGGCCCGGATCGATCCCGACGGATTCGCCGTCGCCATCGTTCCCCACACCGCTGCGGTCACTACTCTGGGGAGGAGGAAACCCGGCGATCGGGTGAACCTCGAAGTCGACGTCGTCGCCAAGTACGTCGAGAAACTCGTCACCAGGAGCTGACCGCAATGCCGTCCAAATTCGGGCCCACCACCGCCGGGCCCATCGCATCGAGCGACGACATCTCGAGCGACAGCCCCTTTTCGACGATCCCCGACGCCATCGCCGCCTTCGCCCGTGGCGAGATCGTCGTGGTGGTCGACGACGCCAACCGCGAGAACGAGGGCGACCTCATCATGGCCGCCGAGTTCGCCACTCCCGACAAGATCGCCTTCTTTTTGAACCACACGTCGGGGGTCATCTGTGCTCCGCTCACCGGCGAACGCCTCGACGCCCTCGAACTGCCCCCGATGGTGGTCGAGAACACCGAGTCGAACCGCACCGCCTTCACCATCTCGGTCGACGCCCGGGTGGGCACGTCCACCGGTATCTCCGCCGCCGACCGGGCGGCTACCATCGCCGCCCTCATCGACCCCGGTACCCGCCCGATCGACCTGGTGCGGCCCGGCCACATGTACCCCCTGCGCTACCGCGAGGGTGG
>JBBRXY010000073.1:0-15456 GCA_038238185.1 Acidimicrobiales bacterium | reverse complement strand
GCCAGGAGGAGGCCGACAACCCGCCGATCTACGACGTCAACGGCGTGAAGGTCGGCCATCTGGCGTTCAGCTACACGATCACCAACGACACGGCCCGGCCGAACCCCGCGGTTCCACCCGAGGCGCCGTGGTTGGCGTCAATGCTCTGGCCCTCCCTCGGAGCGCAGGGCATGCTCGACATGGCCCACCGGCTCAAAGAGCGCGGGGCCGAGTTCGTGGTTATGAGCATCCACTGGGGTGACCAGTACGTCCACCAGCCGAACGCCGAGCAACGGCAACTGGCCAACGACCTGCTGGCATCACCCGACGTGGACCTCATCCTCGGCGACCACGTCCACGTCGTGCAACCGTGCGAGAAGATCGACGGCAAGTACGTCACGTACGGGATGGGCAACTTCCTGTCCAACCAGGCGCGATCCCAGGCTCCCGGCCTGACCGACGACAACGAGGACGGCTCACTTCAGATCTTCACCATCGACGAGGTCGTCCCGGGCCGGTTCCGGGCCACCAAGATGACCTATGTCCCCACCTGGGTGGAGATTCCCGGCCACCGGATCGTGCGGGCCACGCCGGACCATTACCGCGAGTCCTACAACCGCACGGTGGAGGCCATGAACCTGCTCGGTCCCGACGCCTGCGACGCCCAGCCGGTGTCCGAAATGACGGGGCGCTAAACGGGCACTTCGGATTTCAGCCGACAGCCTCAGGTCACGCCCACAACCGGACGGCCACCTCGGCCCAGAGGGCGCGGAAGGCCCGGGCCGCCGGGGTGGACGGTGCGAAGGTGGCGACCGGGGCTCGTTCGGGACCCATCCGCTCGATGATGCTGGCGCTCGAGATCACCGTGGTGAGCAGGTCCGGCCACTCGGCCCGCAGACTGTCGACCAGCTCCCGATGGAGGCGCTTGCGTCGATCGACCATCGAGAAGTAAGGCAGCAGCCCGGGGGAATCGGGATTCCGGTTGAGGAAACCGGCGAGTTGTCCGAGCGTGCGCGACGACAGCGTGGTGGGGATGACGGGCACGAGCAGCGCGTGGGTGGCCCCGAACACGCTCTCGCTCGCCAACGAGATGCTCGGCGGGCAATCGAGGATGGCGACGTCGTAGCTGTCGGCCACAGCGTCGAGCAATGACGCCAGGCGCTCGGTGGGCCGCTTCCGACCATCGAGGTGCAGGTCGAGGTGACGAAGGGAGAAGTCGGCGGGTACGACGTGCAGGCCGGGTAGGTCGGTGGCCCGCACGTGAGCGGCCAGCGCCCCCTTGCCACTGACCAGCCGCTCGGTGCCGCCCTTCAGCTTGGGTTTGACGCGGAAGAAGAACGTGGCTGCACCCTGGGGGTCGAGGTCCCACACGAGAACGCGGGCACCATTGCCGGCCGCCTCGTAGGCGAGGTTCACCGCCGACGTCGTCTTTCCCACACCTCCCTTGATGCTGTAGGTCGCCAGCACCTTCACGGGGCGGTCACCGCGGCCGAGCGGAGGAGCGCGTCGAGCGTGCGACGGGTCTTGGCGGTGTCGTAGGCGGCGAAGCGCTCGGCGAACTCCGAGCGCGCGGCGATGCGACGTCGCTCGAACTCTCCGGCCAGCTGGCCCATGGCCACCAACGTCTCGGCTCCGGCACCGAGTTCGATCATCTCGTGGGACATGGCCCGCAGGTGGGCCGTATGCACCTCGGTGTCCTGGTGCTCACCGAGGTTGTCCTGGAGCGCCTTCAGCCGCTGGACGAACGCCTTGCGCTCGCCCGACGGCAGCACCGCGCCGAAGCACTCGAGCAGGTAGCGAAGCTTCTTGGCGGCCTTGCGGAGCTCGTGCAGCTCCTCGGCCGGTGTGTCCGGTCCGATCTTCCTGCCCCGGGCGACGAGGCGGTCGTTGGCGCCGCCGATACGGCGGGCGGCGACCTCACCGATAGGGGCGGGGGCATCGACGCCGAGGTCCTGTTCGCCGGCGGGCGCCGCCAGCCAGTCGTGCCACGCTCCCATGAGGTTGCGGTAGCGCCTGGATTGCAAAAGCATGGCGAGGGCGACGTGTTCGTTGAGGCGTCGGTGGTCGACGTGTTCGAACAGCGACTTCAGGGCGGCGGCGACATCGGGTTCCAGGGGTGCGACGTAGCTGTCCCACTCGATCAGGTACACGTCGAGGTCGCGGGCCGGGCCGGTGGCTGCGCCGAGCCAGCCGAACTCCTCCCGGAAGCGACCACGAACCTCTGTCGGCAGCACTCCCTTTCCCTGGGCCAGCACCGAGCGGGTACGACGCACGGCCACCCGGAAGTCGTGCAGGAACTCAGGGTCGACGTTCCCGATAGTGCCCTCGTAGTTGGCGTCGACTTCGCCGGCCAGATTTGCCAACACCCGGCGGAAGGCCTCGAAGGCGGGCTCGCGGCGGTCGAGGGCCACCGTGGGAGATCCAGAGTGCCCGCCCAGTTCGACGCCGGCGCCGGCGGCGGCGAGGGTCATGAGATCGCGGTCGAGCTCGTGCAGCCCGAGCGAACCCAACAGGGCTCGAGCCCGCTTGGCTGCTTTCGGGTAGCCGGCCAACTCGTCGACCTCGGCCACCCAGCTCGGGTCGAGGCCACGGTCGTCCCCGCCGAGCTCGCCGTTCAGGACCAGCCGGTCGTGCACGACCACCGACGCAACGGCTTTGCCGAGCTTGTCGCGTTGCACGGCGGATCTCCGGCGGGTGCCCAGGCTCACGACTGGTCTCAGGGCCCGGACGTCGAGCAACGGTGTGAGCCGGGCCCGGAGCGGTCCGACGGGGAGATCGGAACCGAACCGGGGCGGAGAGGACGCCGGGATGTGGGCCGATGCCGGACCACCACCGGTGAGCACCAGCTCGTGCCCCGGAGCCTCCTGGAACTCGAGGCGGAGACCCGCGGCGTTGAGTCGGCCGTCGAACGTATCGAGCAGCGTCCGGCGCATCGCGGATGGGGGCCCGTTTTCGAAGCCACCCTGGGCCAGGGCCGCCAGAACGCCGTCGGCGTCCATGTCCAGACGGGAATAGAGGGGAGAGGCCACAGTCCCGCCGAATGTAGGCGGTTGACGCCGAGGATGTGACGGCACCGGGTTGGCCCTCTGGACCCCGATGGCCGGAGGACGAAAGAATGGTGAACAACCGGCTGTGCACCTTGGCGCCGGCGATCCCGGGAGGCTGACCCTCCGGTGCGCTATGCGAACCGGATGATGCTGATGATGCCGGCGGCCAGGCAGTAGATGGCGAAGGGGAGCAGGGTCCCGGATCGGAAGAACCGAACCAGGAAGTGCACGGACACGAAGGCGGCGACGCCGGCGAAGAGGCTGCCGACCACGGCCTGGGCCCGCACACCGTCGCCCAGGCTGCCGGCCAGGTCGGGCACCTTGTAGATGCCGGCAGCGAGAATGATGGGAGTGGCCATCAGGAACGAGAAGCGGGCGGCGTCTTCGTGGTCGAGGCCCCGCAGCAAACCGGCGACCATGGTGATGCCCGAGCGGCTGATGCCGGCGAAGAGAGAACCCACTTGGGCGACACCGACGGCGCCCGCCTCTTTGAAGTCGAGCGTGTCGAGGCGCCGGCCCTGTTCGTGGCCCGAGCTCGTCGTGGGGTGGGCGGCGATGAGCTTGCGGACCGCCGACCGCCGCCGGACCCGCTCGCCGGCCAGGAGGATTACCCCGTTGAGGGTGAGGAAGATGGCCGCGGCCACGGGCTTGGCGAACAGCGTGCGCAGCGTGTGCTCGAGGGCGAGGCCGACCACCCCGGTGGGGATGGTGGCCACCACGAGCAGCCAGGCGAGGCGTTGGTCCGGCGTTTCGATCCGCCTGGTGCGCAGGGTGCGGAAGAATCCACCGATGATGCGCACCCACTCGGCGCGGAAGTACACGAGCAGGGCGACGGCCGTGGCCACGTGTAGGGCGACCACGAAGGCCAGGTAGAACGACTCGTCGGCCGACTGGGCGGTGACGAGGCCGTCCCATCCCAGCCACGCCGGCACCAGGACCGAGTGGCCCAGGCTGGAGATCGGGAACAGCTCGGTGACGCCCTGGAGGAGGCCGATCACGATGGCCTGGAAGTAGGTGATCATGGCGCCCGTTCTACTACGTCTGTCGTAGAGCAGTGCCCTACGGTAAGGTCAGGCGTGCCTGCGCGTCGAGATCGGAGCAGGGGACGTGTCGGATCGCGACGTCGCCCGGGTGAGCTCGAGAGCGAAGTTCTGGCCGTTCTATGGGCCGGGTCGGAGCCGATGCCGCCGGCGGAGGTGCAGGCCGCCATGGGCGGGGACCTGGCTTACACCACCGTCATGACGATCCTCGTGCGTTTGCACGGCAAGGGATTGATCGAGCGCACGAAGGTCGGCCGGGCGTACGCCTACCGACCGGTGGTGGCCGAGACCGAGTTGGTGGCCGACCAAGTTCGTCGCCTCCTCGCCCATGGCAACGACCGCGCCGCCGTGCTGCAGGGTTTCATAGACGGCCTCCGCCCGGAGGACGAAGCCATGCTGCGGGCCATGCTCGCCGACATGGAGGAGTCGTGAAATGCGGACGGTGATCTACCTTCCGTTCGCCCTCAGCCTGGTGTTCGTCGGCCTCAGCCGCCTGGTGTGCCGTCGGACGTCGCCACGGCCCGCAGCATGGTCGGTCACGGTGGCGATGGTGCTCCTGGCCGGCTCCACGGTGGCCGCCCTCGCCCTGTTGGCCTGGCCGCTGGCGGCGCGTCTCCCGATAGTCGCCCACCTCGGAGGATGGCAACCGGGTGCGGTGAATCGTGGCGTGCCGGTGCCCGAGTTGGTGTCGTTCCTCGCCTCGGTCGCTCTGGCTGCAATGGCCACGCTGGTGGTGCGCCAGGCCCTTCGGTTTCGCGACGGGCTGGTCGCGATGTCGAGGATGCACGCCGATCTGGCGGCACCGTCCGGCGTGGCCGGCGTGACCGGCGTGGCCGGCGTGACCGTGATCGAAGACCACCGACCGAGTGCTCACGCCCTACCGGGCACCCTCTCCCGCCCGGGGGTGGTCGTCGTGTCGTCCGGGCTGCTCGACGCCCTCGACGGGGACGAACGGGCCGCCATGCTGGCCCACGAGCGCGCCCATCTGACCCACGCCCACCGACGCTTCGTGGTCGTCGCCGGTCTGGCCGCGGCCATGAACCCGGTGCTGTGGCCCTGCCCCGGCGACGTGACCTTCGCCCTCGAAAGGTGGGCTGACGAGGACGCGGCCAGTCGCACGAGTCGCACGGTGACCGCTCGCGCCCTGGCCAAGGCGGCGCTGGCCAAGCTGTCGAGCGTCCACGAGCGGGTGAACCTCGGCCTGGCCCTGGAGCTCGGTCGCCTCGGCGCCCCCGAACGGGTGGCGGCGCTGCTCGAACCCGAGCCCGACCGGCGGCGCACGGTGCTGGTGGGGCTCGTCGCCGGTCTGGCCCTGGTCGGCATTCTGGCGATCGTGTGGGCGACCCGCGACACCGAGCACCTCTTCGAACACCTCCAGAGGCACTGACCCCTGCTCTCACAATCCATCTGCCGGTTGGACGGACGTTTCCCGCAGTTCATCTCGCCTCAATGTCGGGGGCGTAGAACAGTGGCGGCGCCAGTTCCATCCGTGACCTGGTTCGCGACCCTCCACGACGGGCCGTGAGCCAGGACACGAAGGTTTCGAGCCCCACCAGGTATCGACCGACCGAAAGCCGCCGGGGTTCATGCCGGGCCCGTCGCTAACGTAGGGCCCGACCGAGACAGAGCGCGGGAAGCGAGGCACCATGACGGACATGAACGACTGGAACGCCAAGATCATCGAGGAGTTCCGCAGCAACGACGGCAAGGTGGGCGGCCAGTTCGAGGGTGCGCCCCTGCTCCTCTTGCACAGCACCGGAGCCAAGAGCGGCGAGGAGCGAGTCACCCCGGTGATGTACCAGGCAGTGGGGTCGGACCTGGCCGTGTTCGCGTCGAAGGCAGGCGCGCCGACGAACCCCGACTGGTACCACAACCTGGTGGCGAACCCCCAGGCCACGGCCGAGGTGGGAACGGAGAAGGTTCACGTGACGGCCAGGGTTGCCGGAGCCGACGAGCGGGACCGCATCTGGACCAAGCAGAAGACCGACTACCCGGGCTTCGCCGAGTACGAGCAGGCCACGTCGCGCCAGATCCCCGTCGTCATCCTGACCCCGGCGAGCTGAGCCGCCCGATCCTGGAGGCCGCGTCCGTCGCGCAGCCGACACAGGTCCGGGCCACGACGTGGGCCTTGATCCGGTCGAAGTCGATCGGGCGCGCGCAGACCTCGCAGGTGCCGTAGGTCCCGGCGAGTAGCCGCTCCCGGGCGCCGTCAATGGCGTCGAGGTGCCGACGTGCCTCGCTCACCAGCGCGGCCACCTGAGCGCGCTCGAAACCCAGGGTTGCGCCTTCGGGGTCGTGCTCGTCGTCGGCCACCGACAACATGCTCGACTCGATGATGGCGTCGAGCTGTCCCACCAGGCCGGCCAGGCGCGTTGACGTCTCGGCGCGCTCGGACTCCAGGAGTCCGTCGAGCGTGGTCCGCACCGCCGGGGTCAGACCGGGGTCGACCGGGTTCTCGCTCATCTGGAGGATGATCGCGCGGCCCGGCCAACTACTACCGTGGGCATCGTGACCGAATTGGATGTCAGAGCCGAGGGCGGTGATTCAGGGGCCTCGTCCGAGCCCACCGGCTCCGCTAGATACCTCAACCGCGACCTGTCGTGGCTCGACTTCGCCGCCCGGGTGCTTACCCTGGCCGAGGACGAGAACCAACCGGTGCTCGAGCGGGCCAAGTTCCTCGCCATCTTCAGCGACGGCCTCGACGAGTTCTTCCAGGTGCGGGTGGCCGGGCTCAAGGAGCAGGTCGCCGCCGGCCTGGGGGCAACCAGCCCCGACGGCATGAGTCCCACCGAGCAGCTACGGGCCATCCGCGAACGCGTGCACGGCCTGTTCGCCCGCCAGAGCCGCGCCTTCCTCGAAGGCGTGGAGCCGGGGTTGGCCGACGCCGGCGTGGTGTTGTCCGACTGGGAGTCGCTCGACGACGACGACCGCCAGTTTCTGGTGACGGCGTTCCACGAGCGCATCTTCCCGGTGCTGACACCCCTCGCCGTTGACCCCGGCCATCCCTTCCCGTACATCTCCAACATGTCGCTGAACCTGGCCGTCACCGTGCGCGACGCCAAGACCGGCGAGAACCGCTTCGCCCGGGTGAAGGTCCCCCCGCTGCTCTCCCGCTTCGTCGTCATGCCCGACGGAAAGCGCTTCGTCCCCGTCGAACAGGTCATCGCCGCCCACCTGGGCACCTTGTTTCCGGGGATGGAGATCCAGGCCCGGGAGTCGTTCCGGGTCACCCGCAACGCCGACCTGGCCATGGAGGACGGTGAGGCCGACGACCTTCTCGTCGCGGTGGAGTTGGAGCTGCGGCGCCGCCGGTTCGGTCGGGCCGTACGCCTCGAGGTCGACGCCAAGATGTCGGAGGAGACCCGCGAGCTGCTCATGCGGGAGATGGAGATCGAGCCCGACGACATCTACGCCGTCGAAGGGCCGCTCGACCTGGCCGGGCTGTGGTCGGTCTACGAGCTCGACCGTCCCGACCTCAAGGACGAGACCTGGGTCGGCATCACCCAGCCAACGCTTGTCGACGCCGAAGGCGACCCCGCCGACCTGTTCGCCGTGCTGCGCGAGCGCGACGTTCTCGTCCACCACCCCTACGACTCGTTCACCACCTCGGTCGTGGCCTTCGTGGAGCAGGCCGCCGCCGACCCGAACGTGCTGGCCATCAAGCAGACCCTCTACCGCACGTCGGGCGACAGCCCCATCGTCAAGGCGCTGATCCGCGCCGCCGAGGTGGGCAAGCAGGTCGCCGTGCTGGTCGAGCTCAAGGCTCGTTTCGACGAGCAGGCCAACATCGCCTGGGCCCGTGCGCTCGAGGAGGCAGGGGTCCACGTGGTCTACGGGCTGGTCGGGCTGAAGACCCACACCAAGACGGCGCTCGTCGTGCGCGACGAGCCCGAAGGGATCCGCCGCTACTGCCACATCGGTACCGGCAACTACAACCCCAAGACGGCGCGCCTCTATGAGGACCTGGGCCTGTTGTCGGCCGATCCCGACCTGGGGTCCGACCTCAGCGAGTTGTTCAACTACCTCACTGGCTACAGCCGCAAGTCGCACTACCGCAAGGTCCTGGTGGCGCCGCTGTCGCTGCGCTCGGAGATGGTGGGCCTGGTTCAGGCCCAGCGCGATGCCGGCTCCGAGGGGCGCATCGTGATGAAGATGAACAGCCTGGTCGACTCGGCGGCTATCGACGAGCTCTATGCCGCGTCGCAGGCCGGTGTGAGCATCGACCTGATCGTGCGGGGGATCTGTTGCCTGCGGCCGGGCGTGGCAGGGCTCTCCGACAACATCCGGGTCCGTTCGATCGTGGGCCGCTATCTGGAGCATTCCCGCATCTACGCCTTCGGACAACGCGAGGCCCGCCGGTACCTCATCGGCTCGGCCGACCTCATGCCCCGGAACCTCGACCGCCGCGTCGAGGCCGTCACGCCCGTGGAGGATGCCGAGCTGCAGGCTCGTCTCCAGGAGATTCTCGATGTGTGCCTGTCCGACGATCTTCTGGCGTCGGAGCTGCACGCCGACGGGTCGTGGCACAAGCTCGAGGTCGAGAAGGGGGTCAATGGCCAGCTGCGCCTGCACGAGCTGGCCTTCGAGCGGGGGCGGCGGCGGCGTGAGGCCGACACGGTGAGGCGCAGCTAAGTGCCCCATCAGGCGATATCTACCGCGCTCACGCCGGCCAGGACCACCGCTGACGGCGTCCGCGTCCTCGCCGCGCGGCCGAGGGTGGGACCTCGTCCAGCGTCCTTGCCAGCGGCGCCTCTGGTCCGCCGTGAGCATCGCCGACGTCACCTGCTGGGGCACTAGTGTCACCGACGAGATCGGCCACCGAGCGTGAGGTCAAGCTGGGGGCATGGGCGGGGTTTCGCCTTCCCGATCTCGACGCGGTGTTGGAGGGTGTGACGTCGGCCCCGATGGCCGAGCGCGACCTGAAGGCGGTGTACTACGACACCGACGATCTCCGCCTGGCCCGGTGGGGTGTCACCGTCCGCCATCGCACGGGCGAGGGCACGGCGTGGACGGTGAAGCTGCCCGAGGGCGAGGAGGGTCCCGCACTCGTACGTCGAGAGGTCAGTTGCGACGGCCCCGCCGACGCGGTTCCCGATGAGGCCCTCAGCCTGGTCCGTGCCTTCCTGCGGCGAGAGCCCCTCGTGGTCGTCGCCCACATCCACACCAAGAGGTCGGGGTTGGTGCTGAGCGACGTCGAGGGCCTGCCGGTGGCCGAGGTGGTCGACGACGAGGTGTCGGTGCTCCATGGCGGCCGGGTGGCCGCCCGCTTCCGCGAGGTGGAAGTCGAGGTGGCCGATCGGGCCGCCCCCGGTCTGATCGACGCGGTCATCGGGCGGCTCCGTCAAGCTGGTGCCGGCAAGCCCGATGCCACGCCGAAGCTGGTGCGCGCCCTCGGCGAGCGGGCCCTGGAACCGGCGGAGCTGTCGGGCGTCGACCTCGGTGAGCAGCCCACGGCCGCCGACGTGATCCGGGCGACCATGGTGGGGTCGGTCACGCGGATCCTGCGCCACGACGCAGGGGTCCGCATCGGCGACGATCCCGAGGACATCCGTCAGGCGCGCGTCGGCGCCAGCCGGCTGCGTTCAGATCTGCGGACCTTCGGGCCGCTGATCGCCGACGACTGGGCCGCGACCCTGCGGAACGAGCTCGAGTGGCTGGTCGACGAGCTGAGAGGGGTGCGCGACGCCGACGTGCTGGCCGAGCGGCTGAGGGAGCAGGCCGACGCCCTGCCCGAGCGCGACGGCGCCGGCCTGGCTCCACTGTTCCGGCGGTTGGCCAAAGAGCGCGAGGAGGCGGGGGTCCGTCTGTCCGAGGCCATGTCGAGCGATCGCTACGTCGACCTGCTCGATCGCCTGGTGGTCGGCGCCCGCACCCCGGAGGTACGCCCTGAGGCCGACGAGCCCGCCCACCGGGTCGTGCCCGACCTGGTCGGTCGCCCGTGGCGTCACCTGAAGAAGGCGGTCGGCCAACTGCCGTCGGAGCCCTCCGATGCCGATCTCCATGAGGTCCGCATCCGGACCAAGCGCACACGGTACGCGGTGGAGGCGGCCATCCCCGCGGTCGACGGCGGGGCGAAGAAGTTCGCCAAGGCGCTGGCCGGCCTCCAGGCCGTGCTGGGCGACCATCAGCACGCGGTTGTCGCCGAGGAGTGGTTGCGCCGGGCGGCCAGTGAGGCCGGCGGGGCGAGCGCGGTCGAAGCACTGGCGGCAGGAGAGCTCATCGCCGTACAGCGGTCCGCGGAGACGAACAGCCGGGCCGCCTGGCCGAAGGCGTGGAAGAAGGTAGCCGAGACGAGGCGACGGTCGGGGCTTGGTTGACCAGGAGGCGGCGGGTGGATGAGGTCGTGCAGGCGGCGGGCGGGGTCGTGTGGCGCCGGGGCCCCGGGGGCGTGGAGGTCCTCCTCGTCCATCGACCCAAGTACGACGACTGGAGCCTGCCCAAGGGCAAGCTTGATCCCGGCGAGACCTCGGAGACGGCGGCGCTGAGGGAGGTCGAGGAGGAGACGGGGTTGCGCTGCTCGCTCGGTACCGAGTTGCCGCCGGTCACCTACGCCGATCGCCGCGGACGAGCCAAGGTCGTGCGCTACTGGGCCATGGAGCCCGTGGGTGGGCAGTTCGCACCCAACAGCGAGGTCGACGAGGTGCGCTGGGTCACGCCCGCGGGCGCTGGCGCTCTGCTCTCTTACGCCCGCGACCGCCGAGTCACCGAATCGCTGTCGGTCTGACGTTCTACAATTCTGCGACGATGACGCGGGCCCCCACTGCTTCGTAGGTGACCCTGGCACGGGCATCGCGAGTCGCCAGCTCAGCATCGTGCTCGATGGCAGCGTGGGCCACGAGCGCGTCGCAGACCGCACCGCCGGCGATCCCCAGGCGACTTACCGTGGCATGTTCGTTGTGGGTCGCCACGAGTAAGGGGATCGCCACGCTGGTATCGAGGGCGAGCGCCGTCAGCCTCGTCCTGTATCGATCAGGCCGAAGACGACATCGTCATCGATGGCGGTGTCGCCGGTGGCGACGAGCACCCCGGACTCGTCGACCAGTCGAGCGGTTCGTCCTGCCGGCATCAGTTGCAGACCGGCGCCATAACGGGAGATATCGACCTTGGTCCCAGGGCTGAGGCCCGGCGCATCGCGCAGGGGCTTCGGGACGACGATGCGTCCGACCGAGTCGATCGGTGCTTCCATTGGGAATACTCTACCAGTCCCCTCCCAGGTGTCTGGTCTGTGCGACGAGGGACGGACTGACTCGGTCTGACGTTCTACGATTTCTCGACAATGGCCATGTACCTCGTCCGCCACGGCAAAGCCGGCAGTCGTCACGACTGGAAGGGACCCGACGACGAACGTCCGCTGAGCAAGCGGGGTCGGCGCCAGGCCGACGCGTTGGTCGGCCTCCTAGCCGATCGTGGCATCGTCCGCGTGTTCTCCAGCCCATCGGTCCGCTGCGTCCACACGGTGGAGCCCCTGGCCGACAAGCTCGGACTGCCCGTCGACCTTCGCCCCGAGTTGGGGGAGGGCACGGCCAAGGACGATGTCGCCGGGTTTGTGGGTGGTCTGCTCTCCACGACCGCGGCGGTGTCCAGCCACGGCGACATGATCCCCGTCATCCTCGAGGTCCTGGCGGCCGATCACGGGCTGGATCTCCCCGACGACTACCCGTGTGCCAAGGGGTCCGTCTGGGAGCTGGCCGACGACGGCGCAGGCCGGATGACGGGCACGTATCTGGCGCCGCCCGGATAGGTCGGCGGCCGAAGCCTCCCGAGCTCCATCGCCTCCTCTGGTACCGCTTCGCCGTCGAGTTGCCCTCTGTGGCCGGCACAGGGTCGCGCCCGGAACGTGCAGGACAGGCGATGACGATGCCGTTGGCAGAGCAGCAGAATCGACGCGAATCACTGCTTTGAGCGAAGGGAGGTGGACTAGAACATTGGCCATGGCTCTGATGCTCGCCTGTGGCTTACTGGTGGTGGTTGGAGTGGCTGCCGTGGTGAGGTGGGGCGGAGTCAGCCTCCAGCCGCCTGGCGATCAGGGAGAGCGTGAGGATTCCCCCTCGCCCGGACTCGTCGCTTCACGCCATGTCTGGGACGTGACCGTCGCCGTCGTGTCCGGGATCGGCTCGGGCCTCCTCATCGCCGGTGCTGGCGGACGCCTCGCCATGCGCTTCTCGCCGCGACCTCCGGGGGCGCGGCCCAGGGCCGGGAGACCGAGGCCGAAGAGATCGTCGGCTCACCACGGGCGGTTCGATCATTTTCATCGTCTTCACCGGGCTGTTCTTCGGCCTCGCAACCGGCGTCCTTTACCTCTCGATCAGACGGTGGCTGCCGGCCGGTCGCCCGGCAGGGCTGGCCTACGGGATGCTCCTACTCATCGTCGCCGCGCCGCGCATCGACCCGCTGCGGGCTGACAACCCCGACTTCAGCATCCTCGGGCCCGGCTGGGTGGCAGTGCTTGTCTTCACGGCCCTGGTGCTCGTGCATGGGATGCTGGTCGCGGCGCTGGCTGGGCGCTACAGCCATGCACTGCCGCTTCCGTCGGTACGGCGCCGGGTACTCGTCGCCTACCTGCCGCTGCTTTTGCTGATCCCGGTTGCGCCCCTAGCGTTGATCCTCGCCCTTGCCGGACTCGTGGTCGTCGGCCTCAGTCGCGCAAGACCGATCGTCCGAGCCGTTCGGTCCCGCAGGACCACGGTCGCGGGCAGGGTTGTCCTATCGGCCGTCGCGCTCGCTGTCCTGCCGGGCTTTCTGTCTGCCGTCATCGACATCGCAGCCCAGGCGTAGTGGCGCGTGTTGAACGCGATCGGCAGATGCCGGGGCACATACAGCAGCGGCCCGCGAGGGGTGCCAGCCGCAGCCGGATCCTTGCAGCCCCGCGACTGCTGATTTCGCTGAACCCGGCGTAGGCACGACGAGTGCCTCCGCTTGGGGAGGTGCCAGGGGGTTGTCGGCGCGTCCAGACGCAGCGCGCCCCCTCGTCGGCCTATGGCGTGACCACGGCACTTTCACTCGGGAACGGTTTCACGGCGCAACCCCAAGCCTGGCGACTTTCCAATCTGACCCGCGCCAAGCCGGATAGCTTCGGGCCGGGGGTAACGTTCGCCCCGAATGCGAATCGCCGCTTTCGACCTGGGGACGAACTCGTTCCACCTCCTTGTCGTTGACGCGCACCCCGACGGCACCTTCGCCCCCCTGGTCCGGGAGAAGGAGATGTTGCGTCTAGGCGACGTGGTCAGCCACGAAGGTCGGATCAGCGATGCGGCCATGTCCCGGGCGGTCAACACCGTTCGTCGGTTCCGTACACAGGCCGAGGGTGTCGACAGCGACGACCTGGTGGCCTGCGCCACCAGCGCCATCCGTGAGGCCGACAACGGCGGGGAGCTGGTTGACCGGATCAAGTCGGAGGCCGGCGTCCGGGTCACGGTGATCAGCGGCATCGAGGAGGCCCGGCTGATCTTCGAGGCCATCCGGGCCAGCGTCGTCATCGACCCGGGACCGGCCCTGTGCCTCGACCTCGGGGGCGGAAGCCTGGAACTCATGGTCGGCGACAGCGGGGGCCTGCGCTGGGCGTCGAGCGTGAAGCTGGGTGCGGCCCGCCTCACGGCCGAGCTGGTGGGCGCCGACCCGCTGTCGGACGAGGACGTTCGCCGGCTCCGTGAGCGCGTCACCTCGATCCTGGCGCCGCTGGCCGACGAGGTTGCCTCGCTGCACCCGACCATGGCGGTGGGCACGAGCGGCACCTTCATGGCGCTGGCCCGGATGGTGGCGGCCCGTCGACCGGGGGGCATCCCCACCTCCGTCAACCAGCTCAGCTTCGACCGCGAGGAGTTCCTGGCCGTCCACGACCAGATCATCAAGCTGTCGGCCGCCGACCGGGCCCGACGGCTGCCCGGTCTCGACGCCCGCCGGGCCGACATCATCCCCGCCGGGTCGGTGCTGCTGCTCACTGCCATGGAGCTGTTCGGCTTCGACACCCTCACCGTGAGCGAGTGGGCGCTGCGCGAGGGCATCGTCCTCGACAGCATCAAGCGCCACGACGACGCCGACTGGAGCGGCGACCCGCGGGCCATCCGTCTCTCGTCGGTGCTCCGGCTGGCCCGGGGCTGCAACTGGGACGAGGGCCACAGTCGCCAGGTGACCCGGCTGGCCCTCGACCTGTTCGACCAGACGCTGACCCTGCACGGCCTCACCGCGGCCGACCGGGAGCTGCTCGAGCACGCCAGCCTGCTGCACGACATCGGCGAACACGTGGCCACCGAGGCCCATCACAAGCACACCGCCTATCTCGTCCAGCACGGACGACTCCGGGGGTTCTCGCCCGACGAGGTCACCGAGGTGGCCACGCTGGCCCGCTACCACCGCGGCGGCGACCCCCGACCGTCGTCGGACGGCATGGCCGGGGTGGCCGCGCCCCGCCGCGACAGCGTGGCCCGCCTAGCCGCCCTGTTGCGCGTGGCCGACGGGCTCGACCGGCGCCGGGCTGCGGCCGTCGGCGGGATCGAGACGGATCTCGACATCACCCGGGTGCGGATCCACGTGCGCTCCGACGAGGACATCGATGTCGACCTGTGGGGTGGCCGCCGCAAGCGCGAGCTGTTCGAGCGTCTGTTCGACCGTCGCCTGGAGCTTGTCAGGACCTGACCGGCGAACGGCCCGTCAGGTCCTCATGCCGCGCGGTGGGGTCGGAGTCTCCTCCCATACGACAGGAGGAGGCACAGGTTGCACGCCGTCCATGACCGGCCCTGGCCAGAACAGGCACACCACGAGGGCAGAAGGCCGCGCTGCCGATGGGGCCACGATGCCAGCCCAGCCGTCACGGTGAAGTCGCTCTCCGGCCTTCTGGAACCGACTCCACCCGCGGCGATCCGGAGTTGGCGTCAGCAAGTTCAACGACGCGAGCCGCTCCGGCGTGGAGAGGTCGGCCACCTCCACGTCGAGATCGATCCTCGACAAGTCACGAGGCAACGCCTCACGCGGGGGGATGTTGTTCTCGGCAAGCGATCTGTACCACTCCGCCAGAGCGGTGTCCTCGTCGTCGGCCAGGTACAGCGCCTCGCCGGCCAGCTTCCCGGCGTCCCTGCTCACGGCCGGGTAGCGGCGCGCCTTCTCGTCCCTCGATTCGCGGTTCGCCCGGGCCAGTAGGTCGTTGGTCATCAGTACGTCGAACAGCTCCAGGGCATCGTCGACCGCCTTGGCCTCCAGGTACACCACGGTGGCCAGCAACGTGGCCAGCCTCCGCCGGTCGGGCCGGTGCCTTGCCCGCCATGCCGTAACGGGCCAGCTCGACCACCCGCCGGCGGGGCACGCAGCTGAGGTCAGCGTCGCCCAGCCCCAAAGCGGCAATCTCGGCCGCCCGACCCAGCGCTGCCGTCAGCGCCTTCCCCGACACCGTGGTCGGG
>JBBRXY010000072.1:0-15486 GCA_038238185.1 Acidimicrobiales bacterium | reverse complement strand
GTGACCCAGGCCGCGTCCCTCGCTGGCGCCCTCGATGAGGCCGGGGATGTCGGCGACGACCAGCTCGGTGTCGTCGACGCGAACCACACCCAAGTGGGGCTCGAGGGTGGTGAAGGGGTAGTCGGCGATCTTGGGGCGGGCGGCGGAGATGGCCGAGATCAGCGTCGACTTGCCGGCATTCGGAAAGCCCACCAGGGCCACATCGGCCATGAGCTTGAGCTCGAGCCGCAACCAGCGCTCCTCGGCCACCTCGGCCTGCTCGGCGAAGGCAGGGGCACGACGCCGGTTGGACAGGAAACGGGCGTTGCCCTGTCCGCCCCGGCCGCCTCGCGCCGCCAGATAGGAGTCGCCCGCCCCCACCAGGTCGGCCAGCACCCGGCCCGCGGCGTCCTTCACAACCGTGCCCTCGGGGACGAGCACCCGCAGATCGTCGCCGCCGGCGCCGTGGCGGGCCTTTCCCATGCCGTGGGTGCCCTTTCCGGCCCGGCGGTGAGGGTGGTCGCGAAAGGCCGACAGCGACGCCACCTCGGGGTCGGCCACCAGCCACACGTCGCCACCGGTGCCACCGTCGCCGCCGTCGGGCCCTCCCCGGGGCACATGGGCCTCCCGCCGGAAGGAGACGGCGCCGGCCCCACCGGTGCCACCGGTGGCGCACATCGCGGCCTCGTCGACGAAACCAGCCACAGGAAGAGGATATGGCGACCGGGACCGGAGCGGTCCCTGAGGTCAACCGGGGCTAGGGAGTGGGGGTTGCCGTGGGGGGGACGACGTTGACGAGCTTGCGGCTACCCCGGCGGCCGAAGCGCACGGTGCCCACAGCCAGAGCGAAGAGGGTGTCGTCGCCGCCGCGACCGACCAACTCGCCGGGGTGGAAGTGGGTCCCCCGCTGGCGGACGATGATCGTGCCGGCCTGGACCGCTCCCCCGTCGTACACCTTGACACCCAGCCGCTGGGCGGCCGAGTCACGCCCGTTGCGCGTCGAGCCGCCACCTTTGGTCTTGGACACGTGTTCCCCCTCAGGCGCCGGCGGTGATGCCGGTTATCTCGATGGTGGCGTAGTGCTGGCGGTGTCCCCAGCGACGGCGGCTGTTGCTCTTGGGCTTGTAGGTGAAGCCGTTGATCTTGGGTCCGGCAGCCTCACCGACGACGCGCGCCGTGACCTCGGCACCGGCCAGGCCCGAGCCGGCGTGCACGGTGTCGCCGTCGACCACCAGGACCGGGGTGAAGGTGACGTCACCATCGCTCGCGGCCAGCTTCTCGACGTCGAGACGTTCACCCTGGGCAACCCGGTACTGCTTGCCACCGGTGGCGATCACTGCGTACATGAGCATCAGGTTAGTCGCTCCTGGCCTCACCCCGGCCCACCTACCTAGAAGAAGGCCCGGTACACCGAGGTGGGTAGCGGCAGGGGTATATCGGTGGTGACGCCGAACCCGGTGATGATGTTGCCGACCCCGGAGGCGAGGCGGATGTACCAGGTGCCCCCCCGAAACACGCCGAAGTCGGTCTTGCCGTCGTGGTCGTAGTCACCCGGAACGGGAACGTCGCCGCTCCCGCCCCAGACGACGGTGGGGCCGCCCTGGACGAACCACTGGCCGGTCGACGGCCGGAAGACGGCGAACTGGCTGGCGCCGGTGCCCTTGTAGTCGTTGGGCACGGGGATGTCGCCGACGGTGCCGAAGGGGAGGGATGCCCCGTTGCGTACGTACCAGGTGCCGGTGGAGGGACGGAACACGGCGATGTCGGTGATGCCGTCGCCGTTGTAGTCGCTGGGCACGGGGACGTCACCGTTGGTGCCGAAGGCGGCGGAGATGCCCCCCCGGACGAACCACGTGCCGGTGGAGGGACGGAACACGGCGATGTCGGTAGTGCCGTCGCCGTTGTAGTCGCCCGGCACGGGGACGTCGCCGGACGTCCCGAAGTTGGCGGCGATGCCGTTCCGCACGTACCAGGTACCGGTGGAGGGACGGAACACAGCGATGTCGGTGGTGCCGTCGCCGGTGTAGTCGCTGGGCACGGCGATGTCGCCACTGGTACCCCAGCCGGTGGTGAGGCCGTCCTGCACGTACCAGATACCGGTGGAGGGACGGAACACCGATACGTCGGTGTCGCGATGACCGTCGAAGTCGGCCTGGGGTTCGCCGACGCGGTTGATCTTGCCGGTGCAGTGCGTCAGGTGCCCGACCACGTCGGTGACATTGAACGACCACGGGGTGGGCACGTTGGGATTGGTTTGGGTGGCGGTGATCGTCACCGGCGTCTGGGGGCCACCTGATGGGGCGCCCACGGTGCCGTTGGTGACCTGGACGTTGGTGATCGACGCCACCCCGCTGCCGGTGTCCTGCACGACGATGTCCTGTTGCGTCGGCGCTCCCCCCGTGCGCGTGACGATGCAGGTCGGCGCCTGGGTGTCGACGAAGGCCGGGGCGCCCGTGGCGCCGCAGGTCGACGAGGCGACGATCAGGTCACCCAGGGCCGTAGGACCGAGAAGGTACTCGTGGTAGGCGTTGACGGTGATCGAGCCGTCGGGATTCTTGACCTGCTCGTTGAAGACGTCCCTGAAGTTGTCGCCGACATTGGTGATCTGGCCGGCCACGGTGAAGTTCGGCGGCGTGTTGACGGGAATGGGCAGGAGGTTGAGCGGCTCGCCGCCGGTGTCGGTCTTCATTGCCAGTAGGCCGTTGACGATCGTCGTCGAGGCGGTGACTCCCGTCGACGACACGGTGCAGGTGCTGTGCACCTGATCGGCCGAGAAGGTGGTGGGCCCCACCCCTCCGGGCGTCGCAGGCGTCGGCGGGTTGTACAAGGCGATGTCGGCGGAGCTGGTCACCGAACCCGTCGGGCCTGTCGTGCCCTGTGAGGCCACGGTGATCGGCCCCGAGGGAGGCGGTGTGTTGTTGGCGGGCAGCTGTATGCCGCCGAAGACGGCCGCCGGTCCGATCTGCGCCTTGGCCCCGTCAGGGTCGGTCTGGGACACATTTCCCCCCGCCGGCGGCACGGTCACGGACGGACTGGCGGTCGACGGCGCCTCGGCGGGCGGGACGCAGCCCAAGGGCGTGGGGAGCTCCGGCGGTCCCCCGGTGCAGAGGTACTGACCGGTTCCCCGTACGTTGAACGGGCCCCCGAAGAGGCTGACACTGGCTCGGTACCCGAACGCACTGCCTTTGACGGCCGTGACATCGGCGGCCGCCGGTCGCTCCCCGACGGCCGTCATCATCGACACCACCATCAAGGTGAACAGGGCGAAGACAACCGTGGGTCGACGAACCTCGGCACTCATCAAAGCAGCGACTCGTCGAGGAGAAAGCCGCGGCCCGTGCACGTGGGGCAGGTGGACGAGAACGACTCCACCAAACCCTCGGACACCCGCTTGCGGGTCATCTCCACGAGGCCCAGCTCGGAGATCTCGAAGACCTGGGTCCGGGTCTTGTCCCGGGACAACGACTCCTTGAACGATCGCAGCACCTGCTCACGGTTCTTGCGGACCTCCATGTCGATGAAGTCGATGACGATGATGCCGCCGATGTCGCGCAACCTGAGCTGGTGGGCGATCTCGGTGGCCGCCTCGAGGTTGTTGCGAAAGACTGTCTCTTCCAGGTTGGAACTCCCCACGTTCTTGCCGGTGTTGACGTCGATCACCGTTAGGGCCTCGGTGCGCTCGATGATCAGCGAGCCACCCGACGGCAACCACACCTTGCGGTCGAGGGCCTTGTGCAGCTGCTCGTGGATGTGCTGGCGCTCGAACAGGGGAAGCGACGAGTCGTCGTACAGCTCGATCCGGTCGGCCAGCTCGGGGATGAGCGAGGCGACGTAGTCGTGCACCTCGCGGTGCAGGTCGACGTCGTCGATCAACACGCCCCGGTAGTCCTTGTTGAACTCCTCCCGGATGACCCTGACGGCCAGCGGGGGCTCCCGGTACAGTAGGGTGGGGGCGCCCTTGCGCCGCGACTTCTCCTCGATCTGGGCCCATTGGCGCTGGAGCCGCTCCACGTCGCGTCGGAGCTCCTCGGGGGTAGCCCCCTCGGCGGCCGTACGGACGATCAGGCCGTTGCCCTCGGAACGGACCTCGTCGAGGATGCGCCGGAGACGCTTGCGCTCGTCGTCGGGCAGGCGCTTGGAGATGCCATAGGTGGTGCTCCCGGGGAGCAGGACCATGAACCTTCCGGCCAGCGAGACTTCTTGGGTGAGGCGGGCCCCCTTCGTGCCGATCGGGTTCTTCGTCACCTGGCAGAGCACCGTCTGGCCGACCTTGAGCAGGTTCTCGATGCGGGCGTCCTTGCCGTTCTGCCCCTTGCCTTTCGCGCCCTTCTCCTCCACGTCCTCGGGGTCGTACTGGACGTCGCCCCGGTAGAGCACCGCGTTCTTCGGGGTGCCGATATCGACGAATGCCGCCTCCATTCCGGGAAGCACGTTTTGGACCCGGCCCAGGTAGATGTTGCCGTGGATCTGGGAGGCGTCGTCGGCCGGGCGAGCAACGTAGTGCTCGATGAGGGCGCGACCCTCGAGCACGGCGATCTGGGTGGCCTTGGGGCGACTGTGCACGCACATGAAGTAGCGGCCCACCGGACGGCCCTTGCGCTCCCGGCCGCGGCGGCGCTCGAGAGTCTCCTCGTCAAGAAGGACGGGCTCCTCGTCCTCGACCGCTCCGTCGACCGGCCGGCCCGGGCCGGAGCTGCGACCTCGGCCACCCCTGCGGCGGCGGCGGCGTGTCCCGCCTACGTCCTCGGGCTTGCCGTCGCTGTCGGACCCGTCAGCCGAATCGATGTCGCCGTCGGGAGGCGCGGGCCGGGTGTCGCCGATACGGGGCCGGCGAACGGTGGCGCGGTCACCGGCCTCGGCCGATGGTCGGCCCTCGGCCAGTCGCTCGGGCAACTCGGGCAGGCCGTCGCCCACCGCGCCCGTGAGCTGGCCCGTGCCCGCCTCGGCGTCGGATGATCCGGAGCCGCTACCGGGGGTCCTGCCCCCGCCGCCCCGGCCGCCACGAGAACCCCGTCGACGAGGGCGGGGTGCCTGGCCCTCGGCGCCATCCGTGCTCTCGGGGCCGGTGCTCCCCTCAGAGGGCCGCTCGGGCGCCCGGCGAGCCTTTGGCGAATTGGCCGAGGCGGTCCTAGAAGAGGTGGCTCTGGCCGCTGGCGCCCCAGTGCGGGCGGCAGGGGCGGGGTCGCCGTTGATGGGTCGGGGGTCCGCCGGTGGTGTGGCGATGGGTTCGGTCATGCGGGTGTTCCCTTCGTTGGGCGCACGCTCGGTGGCGTGGCGCGCGTCCGTCGCTGGCGGCGGGACCCAGGTCCCACCGCGCGCCGTCGCGCAACATCGGTGACCGCGTGTCGAGGCGGTTCGCCGTCTCCGGGTACTGGCTCGCCATCTCCGCGTACATCGGCGGCGCGATCGGGCTCTCGGGGGTCGGCCGGATGGCCGGCCGGAGGGAGCGGACGTCAGGACCGGCGGGGACGTTCATGGCTGCCCTGGCTCCGGCGGCGCGACCGAACTGACCCACCAAAGCCATCAACGGTCGGATTCGACGCCAGAAAGGTTTCATACGCCGGGCCGACTATAGCCCCTGCGGGCGAAGCTTCCTCTCCGCGCGTCAGGCGAAACGACGCATGTGCACGTTCAGCACCAGGCCGATGCAGGCGAAGCTGGCCACCGTCGAAGAACCGCCGTAGGACATGAGGGGCAACGGAATCCCGGCCACAGGGGTGATGCCCATGGTCATGCCCACGTTCTCGAACACCTGGAACACGATCATGGCCATGACCCCCACGCAGATGAGCGTGCCGAAGCGGTCGCGGGACACCACCGCCGATCGCCACGTCCGCCAGACGACGATGGCGAACAGGCCCAGGAGCGCCACCGCCCCCACAAAGCCCAGCTCCTCGCCCACGGCGGTGAAGATGAAGTCGGTGTGCTGTTCGGGGATGAACGACAGGTTCGTCTGCGACCCGGCGAACACCCCCTTGCCGGTCACCCGGCCGGCAGCGATGGCGATCTGGGACTGCCGCAGGTTGTAGCTGGACCCCTGCGTGTCACTCTTGGGATCGAGGAACGCCGAGAGGCGGGCGACCTGGTACTGCTTCAGGACACCGAGCTGTAGGACCGCCCCGGCGGCGAGCACGCCGAGCAGCAGCAGGGCGGCGAGGTGACGGGGCTTGGCCCCCCCGACCAGCAGTAGGGCCAGGACGATGCCCCCGAACACCATGGCGGTGCCGAAATCGGGCTGGCGGTAGATGAGCACGAGGGGCAGAGCCACCAGGGCCAGGATCGTGGCCAGACGTCGCCCGTCGAGGTCGGAGCGGTGGCGGGCGATGAACGCGCTCAGGCACACGATCATGGCGGCCTTGGCGAACTCGGACGGTTCGAGCTGGAAGCTGCCGAGCTGGAACCACGCCTGTGATCCCCGTTTGGTGGCCCCCAGGGGAGACACGACGAGCAACAACACGAGCAAGGTGACGAGGTAGATCGCCGGCGCCACGTCGGGCAGGGAGCGGTAGTCGATGAGAGCGACGATCGCCATGATCACCAGGCCCACGCCGACGTAGATGGCCTGGCGCTTGATGTAGTACGACCCTCCGAGCGCCGTGGCGGCCTGCTGGTTGCGGGTGGCCGAGTAGATCATGAGGAGGCTGAGGGCGCTGATGACGAACACGGCACCGACCAGCACCAGGTCGACGTGTCGCCAGGGAGATGCCAGCTCGCGAGTGGTCCCGCGGCTGGTGACACGGGGACCCCGCATCGTGGGTGCGACCATTATTCGGTGCCGCCTGGCATCAGTCGGCCGCCTGGCATCAGTCGTTGCCTCCGACCCGGTTGACGGGCTGGGGTGCGAGCCCGGCCAGCTTCTCGAACACGCGGCGGACGACCGGAGCGGCTGCGGAGGAGCCGAATCCCGACTGCTCCATCACCACCGTCACCTCGAACTTGGGGTTGTCGGCGGGGGCGAAGGCACTGAACAGGGCGGTGTCCTGTTTGCCCGCCACCTCGGCCGTACCGGTCTTGCCGGCCACCGGGAACTGCGTGAGAGGGAAACCTTGGAATGCCGGGAAGGCCGTGCCATTCGGGTCGGCGACGGCGCCGATGAAGCCTTGGAGGAGGGGCTCGCGCACCGCGGGGGCCACCTCCGTCTTTCTGAGGACTTGGGGTTCGACCTTCCGGACGACCTGGGCATTGGCATCGAGGACGTTGGCGCCGACCCTGGGAGCGTAGAGCGTGCCTCCGTTGCCGAATGCCGAATAGGCGTTGGCCAACTGCAGCGGGCTCACGACCAGGTCGCCCTGTCCGACGGCCAGGTTCATGTTGTCGCCCGTGAACCAGTCGCTGGTTGGGAACGCCTCGGGATTGGCATCGTGGGCCTTTTTCCTGCTTGCGGGGTCGGGCACCCGGCCGTCGCTCTCGAAGGGAAGCTCGATGCCGGTCAGACCACCCATGCCCAGGATACGGGCCTCGTCTTGGATGGCGGTCGGGCCGTACTTGTCCCTGCCCTCCCAGAATCTCTTGCCCAGATCGTAGAAGAACACGTCACTCGACACCGTCACCGCTCGTGAGACGGCGATACGGCCGTGAGGCGTGCTCAGGGCGTTTCGGAAGATCTTACCGCCCACGGTGATCGATCCCCCATCGACCACCGTGTCGATCGGAGCGATGAGCCCCTTGTCCAGGGCGGCGATCCCGGTGACCAGCTTGAAGGTCGACCCCGGGGCGTAGAGGCCCTGCAGGACGCGGTTGTTCAGGGGGAAATACCCGGCCGGGTCCTGGAATTGGGCGAAGTTCGCCTGGCTGATGCCGTCAACGAAGACCCGGGGGTCATAGGTGGGGTTCGAGGCCATGGCCAGGACCGACCCGTTGCTGGGGTCGAGCACGACCGCCGATCCCGCCGGCGCCTTGAACAGCTGCCCGGTGTTGCGGTCATACGTCTCCCGTGCCGCATCGAGGCCCTGCTGCAGCGATTCCTCGGCCAGCGCCTGCACGTCGAGGTCGACGGAGAGTTGCACGTCGTGGCCCTGCACCGCCGGTTGGAAGCCCAGGGTGCGCAGGACGTGGCGCTTCGAGTCAATCTCGAGCTTCTCGATCGCCGGCTGGCCCCGCAGGTCGGTCTCGTAGGCAGCCTCCACCCCGGACTTGCCGAGCGTGTCGCCCGCCTTGTAGCCGGCTCCCTTGCGGGGGGCCAGCTCCTTGTCGTTGATCTGGCCCACATAGCCCAATAGGTGGGCGGCAAGGGGCCCGTTGGGGTAGTCGCGCTGGGTCAGCTGCACGGCGTCGACCCCGGGGAAGCTCGACTGGTGCTCCTTGATGTAGATGAGCTTCTCCTTAGGCACGTCCTCGGTGAGGGGCACCGGCTTGAAGACGCTGAAACGGTCGTCGTGGGCCCGCTTGCGCAGATCGTCGGCGGTGATGCCGAGGAGGGGCGAGAGCCGGTCCAGGATCTCGGGATGCTTGTCGGCGTCGTCGCGCGAGATGGTGACTGCGTTCACCACCCGGTTGTCGACGATCACCTTGCCGTTGCGGTCGAGGATGCGGCCCCGGGGAGCCTCGGTGGCGATCAGGCTCACGCTGTTGTTCTGGGCTTCCAGCGAGAGGGCGGGCGCGGCCATGATCTGCAAGTACCAGAGGCGTACGAGCATCGCCGCGAAGAGCGAGACGACGATCACCCCCAGGATCCCCATTCGCAGTCGGCTCGAGTCGGCGGTCACCCTCTGCTCATACCACGTAGCGACGCCGGGTTGGGGCGCGGTCGAAGGCCCATGCCATGGTCCGGATGGTCAACGGAGCCAGGAGGGCGTTCATGGCCCCGACCACCAGGACGATCACGATGAGGCGACCCGTGTCCAGGCGGGTGTCTCCCACCACTGACCCGACGAGGGCGAATACCAGCTCTCCGGCGACGCTGGCGACAAAGGCGGTGAGGACCGGGATCCACCACGACGAGCGCAGGATGCTCGCCTCAGCCGTTCCGACGGCGTAGCCGACGATGCTGAACACGAGGGCGGAAAGTCCGAGCGGCGTCTGCAGGAACAGGTCGACGGCCATCCCCGAGACGAAGCCGACGACCGCTCCGCGAACGGGGCCTCCGGTGATGCCGGCGGCGATGGCGATCAGGAGCATGAGGTCGGCCATGGTGCCGACCACTCGGACCCGGCTGAGAATCGACAGGTCGATGATGAGCGCGGTCAGGATCACGAGGGGCACCCGGAAGCGGGTCTCCGTCGTCACGGCACGCCCTGCCACAGGAGGACCTTCACGAACTCGATCCGGCTCAGGTCGGCCACGGGGTCCACGGTGACGTTCTGGGACAGGGCGCCGGGCTCCACCTTCGACGCGCGCACCCGGCCCACGGGGATGTCGGGAGGGAAGACGCTTCCCTGGAGACCGCTGGTGACGACGGCCTCGCCGTCGGCCACGGGTGTGCCCACGTCGACCAGATCAACGGGCAGGGGCTTACCGGCGCCCGCGCCCCGGGCGATGGCCAGGGTGCCCGAGGACTGGAAGCGGATGCCCACGTTCGACGACCGGTCGGTGACGAGCATCACCGTGGAGCGCGACCGCGACACGTCGACGACCCGGCCCAACAGGCCGGCGCCGGTGACAACGGGCATGCCCTTTTCGATCTTCTGGTCACTGCCCTTGTCGACGGTGACCGTGAGCTGGAAATTGGACGGTCCGGCAGACACGACCCGAGCCGAGACAGCCCCGATGTCGGGCGCGAACGCCAGGCCCTGGAGGGCCAGCAGGTTCTGGCGCTCCCGCTCGGACCCGGCCTGGCGAAGGCTCTCGCTGCGGGCCTTGGCCAGCTCGTCGCGCAGACGGGCGTTCTCGGCCTTCAGGCTGCCGTAGCGGGTCAGCCCGCCGAAGAAGTCGCCGACAGGGTTGAACACCCCGTCGGTCGCCGACTGCACCGGGGCGAAGGCGTCGCGAGCGCCGTTGCGGGCGTTCTCGAGGAGTCCTCCGCTGTCGCCCCGGAAGTCGAGCGTGATCACGGTGATGGACGTGAGGACCAGGAGCGCCAACAGGAACCGGTGGCGCCGCGAGCGGTAGACGGCCACGGGCGCCTACCCGTTCCTGCGGGTCGGGCCCCGCTGCAACAGCCGGTGTGTCAAGACCGGCCGGGCAAGCTCCGCCTGCGTGGAGACGAACCGGTCATCGTTCGCCGGAGTTGGCAAGAACCTGCCGAAGCACATTGAACTCCTCGAGGCACTGACCCGAGCCGATGGCCACCGAGTGCAGCGGGTTCCGAGCGATGACGATCGGCATACCGGTCTCGTGCTGCAGGCGGACGTCGAGGCCGTGGAGGAGGGCGCCTCCGCCGGTGAGCACGATCCCCTGCTCCATGATGTCGGCAGCCAACTCGGGAGGCGTCTTGTCGAGGGTGGTCTTCACCGCGTCGACGATGGAACTGACGGGCTCCGACAGCGCCTCTCGTACCTCCTGGGTGCTCGTGACGATCGTCTTGGGAAGACCGGTGACCAGGTCGCGGCCGCGGATCTCCGCCCGCACCTCGTCCTCGAGGTGGTAGGCCGAGCCCAGGGCGATCTTGATCTCCTCGGCGGTGCTCTCGCCCAGGGCCAGCGAGTATTCCTTCTTGATGAAGGCGATGATGGCCTTGTCGAGCTTGTCGCCGCCGATGCGCACCGACTGGCTGACCACGATGCCGCCCAGGGAGATGACGGCCACTTCGGTGGTACCACCGCCGATGTCGACGACCATGTTCCCGGTGGGCTCGTGGACGGGGAGCCCGGCGCCGATGGCCGCGGCCATGGGCTCTTCGATGATGAACGGGGTCTTGCGGGCGCCGGCGAACTCGGCGGCCTCCTGCACGGCCCGCTTCTCCACGCCGGTGACGCCCGACGGGACGCAGATCACCATGCGGGGCTTGGCGAAGCGGCGCTGGTGCACCCGGTGGATGAAGTACCGCAACATCTTCTCGGTGATCTCGAAGTTGTTGATGACCCCGTCTTTGAGGGGCCGGATGGCCTGGATGTGGCTGGGTGTGCGACCGATCATCCGCTTCGCTTCGAGGCCCACGGCCAGCGGTCGCCCGTCCTTCACGTTGACGGCCACCACCGAAGGCTCGTTGAGGACGATGCCCTTGCCCCGGATGTACACCAGGGTGTTGGCGGTGCCCAGGTCGACGGCCATGTCACGGCCCAGGAAGGCGGCGAAGAAGTTGTCGGACATTCGAGCAGGCTCCACGCCGGGGGTGCGGTCGAGGCAAGGCTAGGCCCTCAGGTAGCCCGCCACAACCCGCGGCACTCAGAGGGTAGGAAAGAAGAGGCCGATCTCGCGCTGGGCGGACTCAGGACTGTCGCTGCCGTGGACCAGGTTCTCGGTCGTTTCCGTAGCCAGATCGCCCCGGATCGTGCCGATCTCGGCCAGCGCCGGATCGGTGGTGCCCATCAGGCGGCGCACCATGGCAATGGTGCCGTCCGGGCCCTCGGCGACCATGAGCAACGAAGGGCTGCGGGTGATGAAGGTCACCAGGGACCCGAAGAACGGCTTGTCCCGGTGCTCGGCGTAGTGCATCTCGGCTGTTGCCGCGTCGATGGCCCGCAGCTCGACGGCCACGAGGCGCATGCCCTTGGCCTCCAACCGACCGATGATCTCGCCGGTGAGACGACGTTCGACAGCGTCGGGCTTGCAGATGACCAGCGTTCGCTCCATGGGAGCCAGCAGGCTACAGGGGAACCGGACCGGCTCAGCCACTACGGCGGGGAGGGCCCGGGTGCTCGCCGTCCGTCACACAGCCGGTTGGCCGTCGCCGATCAGGGCGGCCCGCGCCGCTCCTACCGCGTAGAGCGAGCCGGTCACCACCACCATCTCGTCGACCGTGGCCAGGCTCAGAGCCAGAGCCACGGCCTCGGGGACCGAGTCGGCGACCTCGGTGTCGACTCCCATGCCGGTGGCCGCGGCCGCCACCACCTCGGGAGCCAGCGCCCGGGGCGACGGGGGCGGGCAGGCCACCACCAGGCGACACCCTGCCGCTTCGAGGGCGACCAGCATCTCGACGGGGTCGCGACCGTCGAGCAGGCCGACCACCAGGATCCGGCCACCGACGCCCGCGAACGTTTCTGCAAGGGCTGCGGCCGCCGCCGCCGCCCCGGCCGGGTTGTGGGCCCCGTCGAGGACGCACAACGGTGAACGGGCCACCACCTCGAGGCGGCCGGGCAGGCGTACGCCGGCCAGGGCATCGGCGACGACCTCGGCGTCGAGGGCGGTCCCGAAGAACGCCTCGGCCGCCGCCACCGCGCAGGCGGCGTTGTCGCCCTGGAACGCGCCGTGGACGGGAACCATCACGTCGGTGTATCGGGCTGCCGGTGTCCACAGGTCGAGCAGCCGCCCACCGTGGGCCAGACGGTTGGCCGAACAGCCGAACTCGACGTCGCGCTCCCAGACCGCCTCCGCCCCGGCCGTGTCGGACGCGGCGTGGAAGATCGGCGTCAGGTCTGGGTCGGTCTCGCCCAGCACCAGCGTGGTGCCGGCCTTGACGATGCCGGCTTTCTCCTTGGCGATGTCACTGCGGGTCGGCCCGATGGTCTCGACATGGTCGAGGCTCACGTTGGTGACCACGGCCACGCCGGCATCGACCACGTTGGTGGCGTCCCAGCCACCACCCAGGCCGACCTCGATCACGGCCACGTCCACGGCGATGTCGGCGAACCAGCGCAGGGCGGCGGTGGTGAGAAGCTCGAAATGGGTGGGGCGCCCGTCGAGCAGGAGCTCGAGAGCGGCGATCGCCTCCACCACCTCGACGAGGTCGTCGTCGGGGATGGGCGTGGCGTTCCACGAGAGACGTTCGTTGACCCGTTGCAGGTGGGGACTGGTGTAGGTGCCCACGGACAGGCCCTGCTCCACGAGCAGGGACGTGAGCATCCGCGCCGTGGATCCCTTGCCGTTCGTGCCGGTCAGGTGGAGCGCCGGGTAGGCCGCTTGCGGGTCACCCGCCAGCTCGACGAGGGAGCGGATGCGGTCGAGGCGTCGCTCGGCCGCGGCAGCCGAGGGGTCGGTCTCGAGATTTATGTGATCGGCCAGGTAGGCCATGGCATCGGCGAGATCCATATCGCCGTGAGTCTGCCCCAACTTTTCTCGTCAGGTTTCGGCGGGCGAGGCCCGCCCGAAACGTGACCGGAACGGCTCGTTCAGCCGGCCAACCGGGCGCGAGCGATGTCGGTGGCCTGCTCCATGCGGGGAAGCGCACGCTCGGCGACCCGGGCCGCCTGCTCACGGGCCAGCTCGGCAGCCACCCCCACGGTGGGACGGGCCGCGTCGGCGGCGGTTCCAGCATGCGTACGGGCCGCTTTGGCGGCCCTGCACCCGTGTTTGCGGGCGGCCTTGGCCGCGTGCTCGCCGTGCTTGCGGGCGACTTTGGCGGCGTGCTTGCCATGCACGTGGGCGGCCTTGGTGGCGAGCTCGGCGTGCTTGCGGGCGTGCTTGGCGGCCTTGTCGGCTCGCTTGCGGGCGGCCCGTTTGGCCTTCCTCACCGTAGGACCGGCGGCATCGGAGGCCCGCTGGGCCTGGCTGCGGGCCAGGTCGGCGGCCAGCCCGACGGTGGGTCGAGCCGTCTTGGCCGCTTTGGCTGCGGCCTTGCGCGTCTTCTTGGAGGTAGCTCTGAGCGTGGGACCGGCGACTCGCGCCGCCTCGGCCAGCCCGACGGAGATCGCCGCCGAGCGCTTGGCCGCCTTGGCCTGCGAGCGCTTTCGGCCCCGTCGGTCGAACACCAACCCGACCATGGCCCCGGCGACGGCCGCCGCGCCAGCGGCACAGGCGGCCTTCTTGGGCAGGTCGTCGCTGGGCTCGGAGCTCTGGAGCGATCTCACCGCCACGACACCGCCACCCACAGCTCCGGCAACGACCGCGTACTTCAGCGCTCTTCCCATCAGCGTCTCCCTTGATCTGTCACCAGTTGCGTACCCGTGGCGCCGACGTCGGAACCACAGGCCTGGACATGGCACCGACGAGCCGATCTATAGATCAGCAGGCTTCTAGGAAGCTGCCCTCCGGGGGCGCGTCGAACGCTCCGGCTCGGTGCGGGGGACCAGCGTGGGATTGACCTTTTCCAAAACGACCGACCGGTCGATGACGCATTTGCCGATGTCGGTGCGGCTGGGAAGGTCGTACATGACGTTGAGCAGGACCTCTTCGAGGATGGCGCGCAGGCCCCTGGCGCCGGTGCCCCGCAGCAGCGCCTGCTCGGCTACCGCTTCGAGGGCGTCGTCGTCGAACTCCAGCTCCACGCCGTCGAACTCGAAGAACTTGCGGTACTGCTTCACGAGGGCGTTCTTGGGCTGGACGAGGATGCGGACCAGCGCCTCCTTGTCGAGGTTGGACACCGCCCCGATCACGGGGAGCCGGCCGACGAACTCGGGGATGAGGCCGAACTTGAGCAGGTCCTCGGGAAGCACCTTCGACAGGATGGCTCCCACGTTCTTCTCGGCCGTGCGGCGCAGGTCGGCGCCGAAACCGACACCCTTGTGGCCGGTGCGGCTCTCGATGATCTTCTCGATGCCGGCGAACGCCCCCCCGCAGATGAACAACACGTTGGTGGTGTCGATCTGGATGAACTCTTGGTGGGGGTGCTTGCGGCCCCCCTGGGGCGGCACCGAGGCGGTGGTGCCCTCCAGGATCTTGAGCAGGGCCTGCTGCACGCCCTCGCCGGAGACGTCGCGGGTGATCGACGGGTTCTCGCTCTTGCGGGCGATCTTGTCGATTTCGTCGATGTAGATGATGCCCGTCTCGGCCTTCTTCACGTCGTAGTCGGCGGCCTGGATGAGCTTGAGGAGGATGTTCTCCACGTCTTCGCCTACATAGCCGGCCTCGGTGAGGGCAGTGGCGTCGGCGATGGCAAACGGCACGTTGAGCAGCCGGGCGAGCGTCTGGGCGAGGAGCGTCTTGCCACAGCCGGTAGGGCCGAGCAGCAAGATGTTGGACTTGGCCAGCTCGACATCGGCGTCGGCGTGGCCCCCGACCTGCACCCGCTTGTAGTGGTTGTAGACGGCCACCGACAGGATCTTCTTGGCTTGGTCCTGGCCGATGACGTAGTCGTTCAGGAACTCGTAGATCTCCCGGGGCTTGGGCAGCTCGTCGAAATGAACCTCGGAGGTCTCGGACAGCTCCTCCTCGATGATCTCGTTGCAGAGGTCGATGCACTCGTCGCAGATGTACACACCTGGACCGGCGATCAGCTTCTTCACCTGCTTCTGCGACTTTCCGCAGAACGAGCATTTCAGAAGGTCCCCGCCGTCTCCGAACTTTGCCATCCCCGCTTCTCCCCCCGCCTCAGCTGACGCCTGCGACCTGGGGAACCTCATCCAGTTCGCGGGTCAGGATGACTTCGTCGATGAGGCCATAGTCCTTCGCCTCGTCGGCGCTCATGATGAAGTCGCGGTCGGTGTCCTTGCCGACCTTTTCGATAGTCTGGCCGGTGTGGTGGGCCAGCACCCGCTCCAGGAGCTCGCGCATGCGCATGATCTCCTTGGCCTGGATCTCGATGTCGGCCGCCTG
>JBBRXY010000071.1:0-15826 GCA_038238185.1 Acidimicrobiales bacterium | reverse complement strand
TCGACGGGCACCTGGTACGTGCGGGGCGGCGCCACCGTCGGCTTCGGCACCACCGGCGACATCCCCGTGCCCGGTGACTACGACGGCAACGGGACGACGGACATCGCCGTGTTCCGGCCGTCGACGGGCACCTGGTACGTGCGGGGCGGCGCCACCGTCGGCTTCGGCACCACCGGCGACATCCCCGTGCCCGGTGACTACGACGGCAACGGGACGACGGACATCGCCGTGTTCCGGCCTTCCACGAGCACCTGGTTCGTGCGAGGAGGCATCACTGTGGGCTGGGGCGGGGCCGGCGACATTCCTGTCCCTGGCGACTACGACGGCAATGCCGCCACCGACATCGCCGTGTTCCGACCGTCCAGCGGCACGTGGTTCGTGCGCGGCGGAATCACCGTCAGCTGGGGTGGGGCAGGCGACATCCCCGTTCCGGGCGACTACGACGGCAATGCCACCACAGACACCGCAGTGTTCCGGCCCTCGACGGGCACCTGGTTCGTCCGGGGCGGGACCATAATCGGCTGGGGCGGCTCCGGCGACGTGCCGCTACCGCTCCCCGACGCCATCCGGCGCTTCTTCTTCACCCCGCTGTGAGCTGAGGCCCATGGGCGCCCGCTCCGGGCCCGTCCTTCAGCCGAAGATACGTACCCCCGATGGTTGGTCCAGGTAACATGCCGCCCGATGGGCAGGGTTCTGGTCGTGTCGGCCAGCATGGGTGAAGGCCATGATGGTGCGGCACGGGAGCTCGTGCGGCGCCTCGAGGCGCGCGGCCACACAACCCGCATGGTCGACTTCGTCGAAGCCACCGCGCTCGGTATTGGGGCCATGTGCCGCACCAGCTACGAGCTGCAGCTCCGCAAGGCCCCCTGGACCTATCAGTTCACCTATCGCCTCTGGATGGTGCTGCCCTTCCTGTGCCGTCCCTTCACCGCCTTCGTCTCGTTCCTCACTTCCCGTTGTCAGTTGCGGTGGATCGCCGAATTCCAGCCCGATGTCGTCGTCACCACCTACAACCTGGCGTCGATCGTGCTGGCCCGGCTCCGCCGGCGGGGACGTATCGACGTTCCCGTGGTCACCTACGTCACCGACTTCGACGTTCATCCCCTCTGGTTGGCCAAGGGTGTCGACCTCGCTCTGTGCGTCCATCCCATCTCGGCCAATGCTGCGCGCCTCCGCACGGGCCGTCCGGCCCGAGCCACCGGGCCATTGGTGGCCGACTCCTTCCGGGATGGCGCCTCCCCTACCGATCGCCACCGCGTCCGCGCCGAGTTGGGTCTCGGCCCCGACGACCTCGGCGTCCTGGTGGTCGCCGGCTCCTGGGGGGTCGGCGACATCGACCGCACCTTCGACGGCCTGGTGGCATCGGGTCGCTACACGCCGATTGCGGCCTGTGGCCGCAACGAGGACCTACGTGCCGACCTGGCCACCCGACCAGGCGGTCGGGTGGTCGGATGGACCGACGAGATGCCGTCGCTGATGGCGGCCTGCGATGTTCTGGTGCAGAACGCCGGCGGCCTCACCTGTATGGAGGCCTTCGCCATCGGCTTGCCGGTCGTCACCTACCTCCCCATCCCCGGCCACGGGCGCCAGAACGGCGAGGAGATGGAACGGGCGGGCGTCGCCGCCTACATCCGCACACCCGAGGAGCTCGTCCCCACCCTCGACCGGGTGACCAGCCTGGCCGGTCGCCGCCAAGTCACTGCAGCCCGGGCCATGTTCAAGGGTGACCCGGCCGACGACGTCGTCACCGAGCTCGACCCGGTGGCCGCGTTCCGGACGGCGCCCTCCCGAAGGGTGGTCGGGGGCCGACGGGTCGTGGCCGCCGCTGTCTCCCTCGTGGCCGGTTGGTCGGCGCTCACCGTCGGGGTCTCTGCGGCTGCCGCCCAGGGCATCGGTGTCGCCCGTCCGCAGCCACACTCCCACGAGGTCTTCGTAGGGATCCGTCTCGGACCCACCGCCCTGGCCGACCCCGACCTGGCCGCCACCATGGCCGGCGCCGGGATCTCCGCCATCGTCGACGGCACCTTGGCCGACCACGATCCCGCCGGGGTTCGCCGGTTGGCCGACGCCGGCGTCGATGTGGCCAACGGCGGCTGGGGTCACCGCAACGGTGCCCACTGGGCCCGGGCCAAGGCCGACGTGGTGCGGGCATGTCGGTCGATTCAGTCGGCCAGTGGGGAGCAGCCCTGCCACAACTTCGTCCCCCTGCGTCGCGTCGATGGCTTCGACCTGGCCTCGGCCCGCCTCGCCCACCAGAAGGTCGTGGCCAACGTGGTGCTGATTTCGCCGGACCGGACCCCCCAGCTCCGCGCCGGGCGCACGTACGTGCTCGATGCCCGCAATCTCGACGGGACCACCGTCGAGCGCACCGTCGCCGCCCTCCGGCCGGCCTCGACCGACCAGCACCTCACCGTCGGCCCCCTCGCCGACCTGCGTTGAGCTCCGCCACTCTCGCCGGCCGGGGAGCTGTCGCAGTGATCGCCGCCCATGCCGCGCCCTCGGTCACCACCGTGGCCCGGCTGCGGCGGCGATGGCTCCCGGGCCTGTCCGGCACGGGCGCCGAGTCCCGCGTGGCCCTCACCTTCGACGACGGCCCTGACCCAGCCTCGACCCCTGCGTTCCTCGACGCCCTCGACGACCTCGGCTGGAAGGCCACCTTCTTCATGCTCGGGTCCATGGTCCGGCGGGCCCCGGAGGTGGCCGCCCAGGTGGCATCGGCCGGACACGAGGTGGCCGTTCACGGCGACCAGCACCGGTCCCACCTGTGGCGGTCGCCGCGCGACGTGGCCACCGACCTGGAGCGGGCCACCGCCACCATCGTCGAGGCCACGGGCCGGCAGCCGATTTGGTTTCGCCCCCCCTACGGCGTCCTGAGCGCAGGGAGCCTTCTCGCCGCCCGGCGACTCGACCTCCGCACCGTTCTCTGGACGACCTGGGGCCGCGACTGGCGAGCCGAGGCGACACCCGCCAGCGTCGCCACCGACGTGGAGAGCGAACTGGGACCCGGAGGCACCGTATTGCTCCACGACTCCGACTGCACCTCGGCGCCGGGATCTTGGCGCTCTGCCCTCGGCAGCCTCCCCGCCCTGGCCGATCTCTTCGCCGCCCGGGGCCTGGAACCGGGCCCCCTCGGCGCCCACGACGTCGTCCGGTAGGCACCGCCGGTCCCCGCTACGGTGAGGGCATCGACATCGCCATCGTCCTCTACGAGGGCGTCACCGCCCTCGACGCCATCGGCCCCTACGAGGTGCTCAGCCGGATCGGTTGGGATCTGGGCTTCGTGGGCCACACCAAGGGTTCGGTGCGCACCGACAGCGGTCGACTGGGCTTGAGCGTCGACACGACGTTCGAGGAGGTCACCGCTCCCGGAGTGGTGGTCGTGCCCGGCGGACCCGGCCAGGTCGCCATGATGGACGATGAGCGGTTGCTCGGTTGGCTCCGCCAGGTCCACGAGACCACGCGGTGGACGACCTCGGTGTGCACCGGGGCGCTGATCCTCGGCGCCGCCGGGTTGCTGGCGGGCAAGAAGGCCACCACCCACTGGCTGGCCATGGAACAGCTCGAGGCCCACGGTGCACAGCCCACGAAGGAACGGGTGGTCGTCGACGGCAGGATCGTCACGGCCGCCGGCGTGTCGTCGGGCATCGACATGGCGCTCCAACTGGTGGCGTGGCTGGTCGGCGACGAGGGAGCCCAGGCTGTCCAGCTGGGCATCGAATACGCCCCCGAACCCCCCTTCACCGCAGGATCCCCCGACACGGCACCGCCACAGATCGTCGAAGCGCTCCGCTCCCTGAGCCGGTTCATCCTCGAGCCCACCGACTGAGCCGTCTCCGTCGGAACCTCTGGCGTTCTGGGCAGGTGCAGAGTCGCCAGGACCGCCCTGAACCTGCCCAGAACGAGACCGGTCGGTCAGCCGCCGAACGACCTCTCCTACGACGGTCTCTGTCGGGCTTGGGGCCGGCCCGGGTGGCGCCTGCCGCGGTGGGCCCAACAGGGATGGTGCCAGTGGCGGCGAAGGTCGGACGCCTCCAGGGGCACCACGACCACGTGTCCGGTGCCACTGGGGATCTCCTGGTTGCATCCGGGACACAGGTAGGCCTTGGCGACCTGATACGGCTGGATGCGCCGGACTTCGAGACCCTCGTCGGCGGGGTCGACCATCAGCTATTCGGCAGGCGGTTGATCTCGGACCACCGGTGCGGCCAGGGCGTGGAAGCCGCCGTCGACGTGCACCATCTCGCCCGTCGTGGCGGGGAACCAGTCCGACAGCAGGGCCACGCACGCCTGAGCCACGGGTGTGGCATCGCGGGTGTCCCAGCCGAGGGGTGCACGGCCTGCCCACGTCTCCTCGATCTGGTCGAAGCCGGTGATGCCCTTGGCCGCCACCGTGCGCAGGGGCCCGGCCGACACCAGGTTGACGCGGATGTGGTGACGCCCGAGATCGCGGGCCAGATAGCGGGCGGTCGACTCCAGGGCGGCCTTGGCCACGCCCATCCAGTCGTAGGCCGGCCAGGCCTGCGTGGCGTCGAAGTCGAGGCCGACGATCGAGCCACCGCCGAACTCCATCAACGGGAGCACGGCACCCGCCAGCGCTTTCAACGAGTAGGCCGACACCTGGAGCGTCGTGGCCACGTCGTCCCACTCCGCCTTCATGAAGTCGCCGCCCAGGCAGGTCGCCGGGGCGAAGGCCACGGCGTGGAGCACACCGTCGACCCGTCCCCATCGCTCGCGCAGGTCGGTGGTAAGTGCCTCGAGGTTGGCCGGATCGGTGAGGTCGAGCTCGACGACATCGGGCTCCACGGGCAGTCGGCGGGCTGACCGCTGGGTGAGACGCATTACCCGGCCGAACGAGGTGAGCACCACCTCGGCGCCCTGCTCCTGGGCCAGGCGGGCCACGGAGAAGGCGATCGACGACTCGGCGAGGACGCCGGTGATGAGGATGCGCTTGCCTTCGAGGAGCAATTGGCCTACTTCCGGTCCCGGGCCCGATCGACCCTCACAGGGGTGTGTTGGTGTGGCGAGCCGGGGGTCGCCCCGTGGTGGCCCGCTTGGTGTGCAGCGCCGACAATCCGGCGACGAGGATCCGTCGGGTGTCGTGGGGATCGATGACCTCGTCGACGTACCCCCGCTCAGCGGCCATGGCCGGGGTGCAGTGGCGCTCGGCGTACTCGGACTCCAGCTCGGCCTGGCGTCGGGCCCGGTCGTCGTCGTCGTCGACCTTGGCCAGGCGCCGCCCATGGAGCACGGCCACTGCGCCCGGGGCACCCATGACGGCGATCTCGGCAGCCGGCCACGACACACAGAGGTCGTTGCCGAGCCCCCGGGAGTCCATGACGATGTAGGCCCCGCCGTAGGCCTTGCGCACCACGACACAGAGCCGGGGGACGGTGGCGGCGGCGTAGGCGTGCACGAGCTGAGCACCGTGGCGAATCATGCCGCGCCACTCGATGTCGCTACCGGGCTGGAACCCCGGACTGTCGACGAAGGTGATGAGGGCCAACCCGAAGGCGTCACAGCACTGCACGAACCGGGCCGCCTTGCGGGCCGCCTCGATGTCGAGGGTGCCGGCCTTCTGCGAGGGCTGGTTGGCGATCACGCCGACCGGGGTGCCGCCGAGGCGGGCGTACCCGGTCACCACGTTGGCGGCGGAGGCGGCCCGCACCTCGAGGAAGGATTCGTGGTCGACCACGTCGTTGACGACGGCCCGCATGTCGTAGGACGCCATGGGTCGCGAGGGAACCGCTTCGGCGGCAGCCCGGCAGGACCGGTCGATGGGGTCGGAACAGGCGGTCACCGGTGGAGCTTCGAGATAGTTCGAAGGCAGGAAGGACAGCAGGTCGAGCACGGCCCAGCGGGCATCGTCGGTGTCCTGGACCACGAGGGAGGCGACGCCACTGCGGGTCGAATGGACGGTGGCGCCACCGAGCGCCTCGCGTGTGGTGGTGACCCCCGTGAAGTCGGCGACGGCCTGCGCCCCCGACACGTAGGCGTAGGCGTCGACTGTCATCACCACGTGGTCGGCGATGCCGAGGAGCAGGGCGGGCCCCGACACGCACGGACCCACGACCGACAAGATGATGGGAACCGCCCCCGAGGCACGGCTTAGGGCGGCCGCGACCCGGCCCCACGCGTGCAGTGACGGTACGCCCTCGAAGACATCGGCCCCCGCCGTCGACAGCTCACCCACGACGGGCACGCCCAAGTCGAGAGCGAGTCGGATCAGGCGCTCGATCACCTCGCCCTCGGCGGGCCCGATGGCCCCCCGGTGCTTCCCACCGGCAAGGCTGAACCAGGCCACCCGTCGCCCGTCGAGGTCGACCAACGACGCGCTGACCCCGGCACCCCGTCCGGCCGCGACGGGGACCGCCATCCCGCTCAGAGAGCTGCTCGGGCTCGTCGTCGCCCCAGCGGCCATCTGGGGCGCGTCGCTCATGGCTTCATCAGTGAGCAGAGGCCCTATGCGGGAGGGGGGGCCAGGACCAGCGAGGCGTTGTGCCCGCCGAACCCGAAGGAGTTTGACACCACGGGGGCAGGCGCCAGCTTTCGGGAGGCGCCGGCCACGACGTCGATGGCCATCTCGGGATCGGTACGGTCGTGGTTCACCGTGGGAGGAATCTCACCGTGGCGCAGGGCCAGCAGCGCGGCCACGGCCTCGACGGCGCCGGCGGCCCCGATGAGGTGGCCGATGGCACCCTTCACCGAGGTGACCGGAGGTCCGTTCTCGCCGAAGACCTTGACGATGGCCTCGGCTTCGGCGGCGTCGTTCAGCTCGGTCGAGGTGCCGTGAGCATTGACGTGGCCGATGTCGGACGGCTCCAGGCCGGCGTCCGCCAGCGCCAGCTGCATGCAGGCCGCGGCACCGACCCCGCCCGGGGACGGCGCAGTCACGTGGTAGGCGTCGGCATTGCGGCCGTACCCGATGACCTCGCCCCAGATCTCGACGTCCCGGGCCACGGCCCGGTCCCACTCCTCTAGCACCAGGAACGCTGCTCCCTCACCGATCACGAAGCCGTCGCGGTCGGGGTCGAACGGGCGCGAAGCCAGCTCCGGCTCGTGACTGCGCGTCGACAGGGCACCCATGCGGGCGAACGACGCCAGGGCGATGGGGGTGAGACATGCCTCGGTACCTCCGGCCAGCACCACATCGGCGCTGCCGTCGCGGACGAGCCGGGAGCCCTCGCCCAGGGCGTGGGTGCCGGCGGTGCACGCAGTGGCGATACAGAAGTTGGGGCCCGTCCATCCGAGCTTCATGGCGACCGTGGCCGCGGTGGCGTTGGCCATCATCATGGGGACGAGGAACGGCGACACGCGCGACGGCCCGCGGGAGAAGAGCTCCTGCTCCTGCTCCTCCTGGGTGATGAGGCCGCCGACGCCGGTGCCGCAGACCACGCCGCAGCGGGCGGGGTCGACGGCGAGCTCGCCGGCGCTGGCGAAGGCATCGGCCGCGGCGCCGAAACCGATCTGGGCCACCCGGTCGGTGCGACGCGCCTCCTTGTAGCCCAGGTAGGCCTCAGGATCGAAGTCGTTGATCTCACAGGCGAAGCCCACGGGCAGGGCCGACACGTCGATCCGACGGATGGGCGCGGCACAGGACCGACCGGCGACGAGCGTCGACCAGTAGCTGTCCAGGTCACACCCGGCCGGGGACTTGACGCCCATGCCAGTGACCGCGACCCGGTGGCGGGCCGGTTGGTTCACCCGGCCGTTCCCGACTCCGCCACCGACGTTGGGGACCCGGTGGGAGCCGGCGCAGACTGAGCGGCCATGACGAGATCGGCGGCCTGGCCGACGGTTCCGATGCCCTCGAGCTTCTCCTCGGGGATGGAGATGTCGAACTGCTCTTCGACGGCCATGACGAACTCGACCAGGTCCAGGCTGTCGGCGTCGAGGTCGTCTTTGAAGCTGGCGTTCTCGGTGACCAGCGCGCGCTCAACCCCGAGAACCTCTACGGCAGCGTCGGCGATCTTCTCGAGGACTATCTTGCGTTCCATGCTCTTTCACGTCCTCCTGATAGTGGCGGTACTCGATGACATTTCAGTGGCTCGGTGGCGTTCTAATGACCCATACCCAGGCCGCCGTCGACCGGAATGACAGCTCCGGTGACGTAGCCTGCCGCGTCGGAACAGAGGAAGGCGACGACTGCGGCGACCTCCTCGGCGGTGCCGAATCTCCCCAACGGTACAAGGCTTGTCATGGCTTGCCGACGATCATCGGTGAGAGCGTCGGTCATGGCCGTGGTGATGGGCCCGGGAGCAACCACGTTGGCCGTCACATTGCGGCTGGCCAGCTCCCTGGCCACCGACCGGGTGAGACCGATCAGACCGGCCTTGGCCGCGGCATAATTGGCCTGGCCGGCCGAGCCCGACAGCCCGACCACCGACCCCACCGTCACGATGCGACCGAACCGGGCCCGCAGCATTCCCGGCGCCGCCCGGCGGATGGCGTGGAAGGCGCCGTCGAGGTTGGTGCGCAGCACAGAGTCCCAGGACTCGTCGTCCATGCGCAGGAACAACCCGTCTCGGTTGATGCCGGCATTGGCCACCACCACCTCGACGCGGCCGAAGGCCTCCTCGACCAGACCGAAGGCGGCGTCGACCGCTTCCGGGTCGCCGACATCGGCCCGCACGGCCAGCGCGTCGCCACCCGCGGTAGCCACGGCCGCGCACGTGTCGGCCGCGCCCGCCTCGTCGTGTCCGAAGCACACCCCCACCCGGTGCCCGTCGGCAGCCAGGGCGATGGCACAAGCCCGCCCGATACCCCGGGAAGCCCCGGTGACGAGCGCCACGCGCCCCCCCATCAGCGACCGCCCAGTCGATCGAGGAGGCTTAGGGACAAGAGACGCGCCCGGAGGGCGCCGTCCCTCCGGGCGGCGGGCCCCTCCCCAGGGGCCACCCGCGTCGGGAGCGCGAAATGGACGGAGGGGCCGGCCACGGGACAGGACCCGGCGAGGCTTACCAACGCAGCAGGGCGCTGGCCCACGACATCCCGGCACCGAAGCCCGAGAGCAGCACCAGGTCGCCGCGCCGGAGCTGGCCGGCGTCGGCCGCTTCGGCGAGGGCGATGGGAATGGAGGCCGCCGACGTGTTCCCGTACCGGTCGATGTTGACGAACGTGCGGTCGGAGGGAATGGACAGCCGGGCCGCGGCGGCGTCGATGATGCGGGAGTTGGCTTGATGGGGAACGAACAGGTCGACCTCCGAAGCGTGGATCCCGGCCTGGGCCAGGGTTGCCCCGGCCGAGTCGACGATGGTGCGTACCGCCCGCCTGAAGACCTCCTGGCCCTCCATCTTCAGCCAGTGGTGGCCGCCGGCGAGCGTCTCGGCGGACGTCGGCAGGCGGCTGCCCCCGGCGGCCACCTCGAGGAGGGAGGCGCCGGACCCGTCGCACCCAAGATCCCAGGACAAAAGGCCGAAGCCGTCGGCAGGCGCCCCGCTGGGATGGGTCGGAGCCGCCATCAGCTTGTGGGAGACGAGCACCACCGCACCGGCGCCGTCGCCGAAGAGCACACAGGTCGACCGGTCGTCCCAATCGGCGACGCGCGAGAGGGTCTCGGACCCGATGACCAGCACTGCGTCGAGGCCCCCGGTGGACAGGAGGCCGGCCCCCACCACGAGGGCGTAGACGAAGCCGGCGCAGGCGGCGTCGAGATCGAACGCCCCGCAGCGCAGGCCCAGGCCCTCCTGAACGAAGGCGGCCGTGGCGGGGATGGGTTGTTCGGGCGTACAGGTGGCGACGATGCAGCACCCGATGTCGGCCGGGCTCAGGTCGGCGCACTTGATCGCCGCCGCCCCGGCCTCGATGGCCAACGAGGCCGTCGTCTCGCCGGGACCGGCGATCCGCCGTTCGCGAATGCCGGTGCGATCGACGATCCACTCGTCGGTGGTATCGACCCGCTCCGAGAGCTCGTGGTTGGTGACGACGCGCTCGGGGACGGCGATACCCCACCCGGCAACGCCTGCGGCTCCGCCCGGCGCCGGCCGGAAACGGTGGGCGGGCGTCAACGGCAGCTCGCGCGCCGCCGGGCTCCAGCCCTGGCTCATGGTTTCAGCATAGGACACTGTCGGTCGGACGAATCGATGTCCGGGAGTGACGCGAATGCTCAGGCGACCCGCAGCCAGGCGACGGGCTGGCCTTCGCGCACCCGCTCGCCCGCGTGGGCCAACAGCCCCATCAACAGGCCCCCGAAGGGGCTCCGCACCGGCGCCGACTGGCCCTGGCCCTCGACGAAGCCGATGACCTGCTCGGCGTCGATGTCGGCGTTCGCCGTCTCCTGGTCGACCGGGCGGAAGCTGCCGGCGATGGGAGCCAGGATCACCCGCTCGGGGACCCCGAGGCGCTCGCCGTGGGCCATGTGTGCCTCCCGCCGGCTGTCGTCGGAGGAAACCCGCGTGTCGAGCTGGACGACGTCCATCTATGCAACCTCCAAAAGGGGGGGGACGTCGGCGGGAACCGCGACGTTTCGAACGATGCGTCCGGGGACGGTGCGCCGGGCAAGACCGCCCAGCACGGAACCGGGGCCGACCTCGACGAACGAGGTGGCGCCCATGTCGGCGAGAGCGAGCATGGTGTCCCGCCACAGCACGGGCCTCACGAGGTGGTCGGCCAGGCGGGGCGCCCACGCCGCGTCGGAGTAGGGGCGGGCGTCGACGTTGGACACGACGGGCCAGGTGGGAGCGGCGAAGGTGGTGCGGGCCAACTCGGGCTCCAACTCGTCGCGTGCGAAATCCATCAGCGGGGTATGGAACGCGCCACCGACATTGAGGGCGAGCACCTTGCGGATGCCCAAGTCGCGGGCCCGGCCACAGGCGACTTCCAAGCCTGCGGGCGTGCCCCCGACGACCACCTGTCCGGGAGCATTGTCGTTGGCGATCCAGCACGTCTGGTCGGCGCCCGGCGCCGGCCGGCAGGCCTCGGCGGCCTGCTCTACGGAGGCGCCCATCAGCGCGGCCATGCGACCGCCGGTGCGGTCGGCGGCACCCTGGGTGCACTCCGCCCGCCGGACGGCGAGACGGACACCGTCTTCGATGGACAAGGCGCCGGCGGCGACGAGAGCGGTGAGCTGGCCCAGCGAATGGCCGGCGACACCCACGGGCGCTCCGACGAGGTCGCGCACGGCCTCCCAGGCCATGAGCGACATCAGCATCACGGCGAGTTGGGCGTCCTGGGTGCGACTGAGCTGGTCACCGTCGGCCTCCAGCAGTAGATAGCCCAGCGGCTGGCCCACGGCCGCCTCGGCCCGTTCCACCACCGTCCAGGCGGGATCGTCGCGCCAGGGCAGGCCCATTCCCGGTACCTGGGTCCCCTGTCCGGGGAACAGCACGGCTAGTCCCATGGCAGGTGTGACCTTGGAACACCCCGTGGGGTTACATCCGGCTGACGGGAGGGCAAACAGCAGGCATCAAACCCGCTGCAGGAGCCCCCAGCCCTCGCGTCCGACCCGTTTTGACCCCGGCGGTGACCGGTTGGTTACATTCCGTCGTCGAGGGCGTCCCGAAGCTCGCCCACGAACGCAGCCGCACCGTCGGGGCCGGCGCCCTCGAGCAGTCGGCGGACGAGGGCGGAGCCGACGATGACCCCATCAGCCGAGGCCGCCGCGCCCACCGCCTGGTCGGGGGTGGAGACGCCGACGCCGATCAGCACGGGCAGGTCGGTGACCGCTTTGAGTCGGCTGCCCATGAGGGCGGCCGAAGAGGCCAGCGCGGTGCGTTCGCCGGTGACGCCCATGAGCCCGACCCCGTAGATCCAGCCCCGAGAACGGGCACAGAGAGCGACCAGGCGATCGTCGGGTGTGGTGGGTGCCGCCAGCAGGATGGTGGCCACCCCCGCCTCGTCGGCGGCTCGGGCCCAGTCGTCGAGCTCCTCGAGGGGCAGGTCGGGCAGGATGGCCCCGGCCACGCCTGCCTCGGCCAGGGAGTGGGCGAAGCGCCGGTGGCCGGCCCGGAACACCAGGTTGTAGTAGGTCATGACCACAAGAGGGACGCCGATATCGGCTTTGGCGAGGGTGGCCACCAGCCCCGCCGGGGTGGCCCCGCCGGCCAGGGCCTTCGCCGACGCCTCCTGGATCACCGGCCCGTCCATGACCGGATCGGAAAAGGGGATGCCCACCTCGATGGCGTCGGCCCCCGCGGCGGCCACCGCACGCACCACGTCGAGCCAGTCGGCCCCCAGCCCGCCGGTGACGTAGGGGACGAGCAGCTTGCGCCCGGCGTCCCGCTTCGTGCGGAGGCTGTCGAGCGAGGTCGTGCTCAAGAGGAAAGGTCGCCGAGCAGGTCCATGACCTGGGCCACGTCCTTGTCTCCCCGACCCGAGAGGGTGACCAGCACGGTCGAGCCGGCGGCCACGTCGCCCGATGCCGTGGCCCGGATCAGCCAGGCCAGGGCGTGGGCCGGCTCCAGGGCGGGGATAATCCCCTCGGTCTCGGAGAGGAGCCGGAAAGCGGCTACGACCTCGTCGTCGGCGGCGCTCTCGTATTCCGCCCGGCCGAGCGAGGCCAGGTAGGCGTGCTCGGGGCCGACACCGGGGTAGTCGAGGCCGGCCGAGATCGACTCGGCCTCGCTCACCTGGCCGTACTCGTCCTGGAGGAGAAACGACTTCGATCCGTGGACGACTCCGGGGATGCCCCGACCGACCGCCGCCCCGCCCGCAGGCTCGACGCCGACCAGGCGGGCGCCTGTGTCGACGAACCCGGCGAACGTGCCGGCGGCGTTGGACCCCCCGCCGACACAGGCCACCACCACGTCGGGGTCGGCACCGCCGAGGAGGGCCCGGCATTGGGCCCGGGCCTCCGTGCCGATGATCCGCTGGAACTCGCGCACCATCCACGGGTAGGGATGGGGGCCCATCACCGAGCCGAGGCAGTAGTAGGTGGTCTCGACGCTTGCGACCCAGTCGCGCAGGGCGTCGTTGATCGCGTCCTTGAGAGTGCGGCTGCCCGTGGTGACGGTGACCACCTTCGACCCCAGAAGGCGCATACGGAACACGTTGAGGGCCTGGCGGCCCACGTCTACCTCTCCCATGTACACCGTGCAGTCGAGCCCGAAGAGGGCGGCGGCCGTGGCTGTGGCCACACCGTGCTGGCCCGCCCCCGTCTCGGCGATGACCCGGTGCTTGCCCATGCGCCGGGCGAGAAGGGTCTGGCCGATGACGTTGTTGATCTTGTGCGACCCGGTGTGGGCCAGGTCCTCTCGTTTGAGCAGGACACGCACCCCGAGTCGCGCCGAAAGGCGGTGGCACTCGGTGACCGGGGTCGGTCGGCCGCCATAGTCGGCCAGCAGGCCCTCGTAGTCGGCGTGGAAGCCGGGGTCGGCCCAGGCCTCGACGAAAGCGGCCTCGAGCTCGGCGCACGCCGGCTCCAGCGACTCGGGGAGGTAGCGGCCACCGAACTCGCCGAACCGCCCCCGCGGCCCGGGCGCGGCCATAAGGAACGGATCGACGCTCACGCGCCCGTCTCCTGCCAGTCGTAAGGGGGGCCTTCGACGGGATCGTAGGCGTCGTCGACCGCGGCCTTGGCGTTGAGGACGAACGCCCTCACCTTGACGGGGTCCTTGTGCCCGGGAGAGCTCTCCACCCCGGTGACCACGTCGACGCCCCAGGGGTGGACCTGGGCGATGGCCTCGCCCACGTTGTCGGGGGTGAGGCCACCGGCCAGCACCAGGCGCATGCCGTCGGGCACACCGTCGGCCAGGGACCAATCGAACACCTCGCCGGAGCCGGGCTCGGGCGCGTCGATCATGACGGCGTCGACACCGTGGTCCCGTGCTCGCACAACGGCCCGGTCGCCCGCGGCGAAGGCCTGGATGACGAACGGCACCCGCTCTTTCACCCAGCGGGCCTGTTCGGCCGACTCGTGGCCGTGCAGCTGGGCCGCCCGCAACCCGAAGGTGTTGACGATCTCCACCACCCGGGCGGGTGTCTCGTCGCGAAACACGCCCACGGTGATCACCTCGGGGGGCAGGCGCTTGACGATGTCGCCGGCGCGCGTGGGGGTGATCTGGCGCGGGGAGGGGGCGAAGACGAATCCCACGGCGTCGGCCCCCATGGCCACTGCCAGCAGGGCGTCCTCCTCGCTGGTGGTGCCACAGATCTTCACGAACACCCTCCCGACGGTACAGGGGGCGCTGGCCCAATCGGCGAACCTGACGGCCGTCGGTGCCAAGTCGGCGCTCGGGACGCCGGCCATTCCGGCGGCAACGTGTTTCGTCCGAACACGAAACCGGGAACCGGGCCGTCTGTACGGCCGTTGATCACCCCGCGTGACAAGACGTTTCATGAAAGTTGCACCGCTCGGTGCAACTCCCGAGCGGAGGATGAATACTCGTGCGAGACAACCGTCGTTGGCAGTCCCATTCGATGAAGAGCGTGAGTCGGCGTACCAGGATCTCTGGTGCGCTGACGGCCGTGATGCTCGCCGCCGCGGCGACGGTAGGAGCGACGCTCAGCGCCGTTGTCGCCGGGCCGGCGGCGGCAGCCACCTGCCTGCCCATCTACGTCACCGCCAGCGGGTCGCCCAGTGTCCCGGCCAAGTTGCTGCAGTTCCCCGCGGGGGCGAACGGTAACGTCGCTCCTTCGAACACGGTCGGTGGCCCGACCAACTCCAACATGGTGACGGCGTCGGGCATCGCCCAAGACGCAAGCGGGAACACCTTCGTCGCCTCGCCGAACCTCAACGCCGTCAATGTCTTCGCGCCCGGGGCAACCGGCGATGTCGCACCCATTTCCACGCTGTCGGGCGCCAATCCAGGCCTTGCCAACCCGCAGGGCATCGTGATCCGGAACAACAAGCTCTACCTGGCCAACGGCCCGTTCGGATCCGGAGTGGGGACCCACTCGATAACCGTGTTCCAGCTTCCACTCGCCCCGGGGATCAACAACGTCGCCCCCATCGCGGTCATCGCCGGGGCGGCCACGGGGCTCCAGGCGCCGTTCGGACTGGCCTTGGACTCGTCGGGAAACATCTTCGTGGCCAACCTCGACAACAAGGTGCTCGAGTTCGCGCCGCCGCCCCCGTCGAGCTTCGCCTCCCCCACCGACATCGCCCCGATCCTCACCATCACCAGCGGCCTCAACGCCCCTGAGGGTCTCGCCATCCGCGGCACCACGTTGTACGCAGCGAACGACAACAACACCATCACCGAGTACTCCCTGCCGGGTGGCGCCCTGATCAACACCATCTCCGGTGCGAACACCGGTCTTGTTAGGCCCCTCGGGGTCGCCGTCGACTCGGCCGGGAACCTTTTCGTGGTCAACACCGGCTCGACAAGGAACCAGGTGCTCGAATTCGCCCCGGGTGCCACGGGGAACACCACGCCGATCACCACCATCTCCGGCACGGCCACCAAGTTCGTCAGTGCCCAGTTCGTCTTCATCGCACCATGCTCGAGCCCGCCGGCCCGCCAGAAGCCTCCCGCCGACTTCGACGGCGACGGCAAGACCGACGTGTCGGTGTTCCGGCCCTTTAGCAGCATCTGGTACGTGCACGGCTCGGCCGGTGTCGACACCGCCACCAACTTCGGCACCACGGGTGACATCTCCGTGCCCGGCTACTACGACGCCAACGCCACCGCCGACATCGCCGTGTTCCGGCCCTCGACGGGCACCTGGATCATCCAGGGGAGCCCGGCCGTCAACTGGGGCGGCTCCAGCGACATTCCCGTGCCCGGTGACTACGACGGCAACGGCACCACCAACGTGGCCGTCTTCCGTCCCTCCACCGGCGTCTGGTACGTCCAAGGCGGTGCCACCGTCGGCTTCGGAGCCTCGGGCGACATCCCCGTTCCCGGCGACTACGACGGCAACGGGTCCACCGACATCGCCGTGTTCCGCC
>JBBRXY010000070.1:0-16131 GCA_038238185.1 Acidimicrobiales bacterium | reverse complement strand
GTGATCGGGATTGTCGGTCGGCCACGGCGCGCCAAAGCAAGCTCCTTCTGTCGGGGTTCTACCTGACAGAACGCGCCTTCGCCGCAGAAGTTCCCGATCAGCCAATATTTCGCGGCTGAACTGGCTTACAGGACACTAGGCCGTCATGCGCAATCCCACCGTGGGGGTGCTCGACCACACCGACGAGCTGAGCCGCCAGACCCAGCGGGTCACGGCTGCCCTGCGGCCCCGTCCCGAGGTGGCCTGGTGTGACACGTTCGCAACGGTCGAACACCTGACCGCCGACGCCGCTCCGTTCGACGTGCTTGTCGCCGGCCCTCTGGTGGCGGACGAGGACGGCTTCCAGCAGCTCCGCCGTCTTCGGGAGCGCCACCCCGACACCCGTCTGATCCTGGCCGTCGACCACTGGGCCAGCGGGAGCATCCGGGACACCGTACGGACCGGAGCCGTCGACATCCTCCGGCTGCCGGTGGACGACCAGGAGCTTCTCGAAGCGGTCGAACAGGCCCTGGGGCTGCGACCGACGGTGGGGCTCCCGGTCGGCGACGAGGCGACGCCGGGCGACGGCCGGGCGACCGTGATCGCCGTGGTAGCGGCCACCGGCGGCTGTGGCAAGACCTTCTTCGCCACCAATCTCGCGTACCAGCTTCAGTCACGGTTCCACCGGCGCGCCTGCCTGATGGATCTCGATCTGCAGTTCGGTGAACTGTCGACGGCGCTGCGTCTCAAACCCAAGTACACCATCAGCGACCTGGCCGCCCAAGATGTCGACCACGACGAACTGGTCCAGCGCCTCGAGGACCACCTGATCCACCATGACTCCGGCATCCACCTTCTGGCGGCCCCCTCGGATCCGGCCGACGCCGACGCCGTCGAGGCCGGCGACCTGACCAGGGTGATCGAAGCGGCCCGGACTCGCTTCGACTACGTCGTCATCGACACGGGAGCCGCACTGAGCGACTCGGCGTTGGCCGTCCTCGACCAGGCCGACGAGATCTACGCCGTCGCCACGCTCGACCTCCCGAGCGTCCGGACCCTCGGCATCCTCTTGAGCACACTGCAGAAGCTGAAGGTGCCGAAGGAGCGGGTCAAGCTGCTCCTGAACAAGGTCGAGCCCGACGTCGGTATCGACGTCGCCGGCGTGTCCCAATACTTTCCGCAGGGGTTCTCCATGGTCATCCCGTACGGGCGGGAGGTGAACCGGGCACTCAACATGGGCCAGCCCGTCCTCGCCTACGCTCCCGGCGGGGACGTGAGCAGGTCGCTCGACGCTGGGCTCAGGCGCACTCTGGGACTCGGCGACGATGTCGATGGTCATGGGGCCGCACGGCCGGCACGGTCATCTCGACTCTCGACCCTGCGCTGGCGGTTTGGGCAGGGCAACGGGAAGCCGGCGTAACAGCCGATGGTCGTCGCCGTCCTCACTCTGCTGGTCGGCCTGGCCGTCATGGTTGCCGCCGGCGCGTCATATCGCCGGGACCAGCACGAGGCCATGACCGAGCTACTGGGCATGGCGCCACGGTCGCCTGCGGACCAGAGTGGCGGCGATGGCGGCGAGGCCTTGGAGGCACTGACCGACAGAGCCGTCCAACTGGCCGGTCGGGTACTCGACCGGGTGGACCATCGCCAGCGCCTCGGTCAGATGCTCGAGAGGGCCAAGATCCCCTTGCGCCCCGGCGAGTTCGTCATCGTCCTGTCCGGGGGCGCCCTGGGTGTTGCCGCCCTGGTGATGGTGGTCACCCACTCGCTCCTACTGGCGGTCGTCGGCGCCCTCGGCGCGGCCATGGTGGCCAGCCAGGTCGTGAGGCATCTCGTCGTCAAGCGTCGGCGGGCGTTCGAGGCGCAACTCTCCGATGCCCTCATGCTGGTGGCATCGTCGCTGAGCGCCGGGCACACGTTCCTCCGAGCAGTGCAGATGATGTGCCAGGACACCCGGCCCCCGATGTCGGAGGAGTTCACCCGCGTCGTTGCCGAGACCAGCCTCGGTGACCCGGTGGTCGACGCACTCGACCGCATGGCCGCCCGGCTCCAGCTCCGCGATATGGAGATGGTCGCTCAGGCCATGCGGATCCAGCAGACGGTCGGGGGGCGGCTGGCCGACCTCCTGCACACCCTCGCCGACGTCATCAGGGCCAGAAGCGAGGTTCGGCGTGAAGTGCAGATTCTGACCGCCGAAGGGCGCATCTCGGCCTACGTCCTAGCCGGCTTGGTGCCGTTGATCTTCGTCGCCATGCAGATCCTGAACCCCGTGTACGTCGAACCCCTCTACCACGGTTGGGGCATCTACCTGCTGATCGGCTGCGCTGTGTCGGTGGCCGTCGGGCTGCTCGTCATCCTGCGCATGGTGAAGATCAAGATCTGATGGACGCCCCCTTCCTTGTCTGCGTGATCCTGGCTCTTGTGGGCATGGCGATCATGGGCGCCGCCCTCGCTCGCTCGCCTCGGGATGCCCCCGACATCGGTGAGTTCCTCGAGGGATTTGACCGCGACGCCTCGGACAATGAGCTGTCGGCGCCCTTCGTGACTCGATTGCTGGGCGGCGTCCGGGGAGCGGCGTCGGCCCGCCTGGAACGGATGCTGCCTGCCAACTACATCGAGAAGCTGGACCGGCAGCTCATCCAAGCGGGAATGCGAGGAAAGCGCCGGCCCAGCCAGCAGCTCGCCTTGCAGCTGGCGCTGGGAGGATTGGGCTTGGCCTTAGTCCCGTTGTTGCCCGACAAGAGTTCCCTCATGGGCCTCGTCAGCCTGGTACTCCTCCCCCTCTTGGGGTTCATGCTTCCGGCCGTCCGGTTGAAGCGGGCGATCCGCAGCCGGTCTGACGCCATCTTCAACGACCTTCCGGACATCGTCGACATGCTGGCCATCGCCGTGGAGGCAGGTTGCGGCTTCGAGGCCGCCCTCAGCCTGATCTGCAAGAACTTCACCTCGCCCTTCACCGACGAGCTCTCGGTGGCGTTGCACGAGATGGAGTTGGGACTGCCCCGCCGGGAGGCGCTGCAGCGACTCCGCGAGCACGTGGACCTCGATGTCGTGCGGGTATTCGTTCTGTCCCTCCTGCAGGCCGACGCCCTGGGCATCCCCATCGGCCGTGTCCTCAAGACGCAGGCCACCGAGGTGAGGGCGCGGAGACGGGCCTGGGCTAGGGAGAGGGCGGCCAAGCTGCCAGTGAAGATCCTGTTCCCCCTGATGGCCTTCATCTTCCCGCCGATCATGGCGCTGGTACTCGGACCGGCGGCCGGATCGCTCGCGAAGTTCTGACGCTCATCCCAGCGGTGGCGGGTGGCCGGGCACGTAGGTCACGGGTCCGGCAATGTGCTGGTCTCACGCCGAGGCGCCGGCGCGATTACCGCCACGAACACTCGCCGAGGCCGCCTGGGATCTCGGCCTCGAGCGCCAAGGCCTCGACGGCATCGCTCCCGAGCCAGGCCGTCACCGGGAGGTGGCGGGCGTCGAGTGGCACAGCCAGGTCCCAACGCCCGACCGAAGTAGTGACCTCGGCCTCGGGCTATGACGGTCAGCCCGGCGGGAAGCTCGCTTCCGTGAGCTGAGGCGGCGGGAAGGGCAACGATGGCGCACACTGGATCCAAGAATCCGTCAAGGCGAGGAGGTCTGACCCAATGGCCAGTATCGACATACGGCCCGGTGGCCGGTACCGGGCCCGATGGCGTGAGTCCCCGGGCGGGCCCCAGAAGAGCCGCACGTTCGGTCGTAAGGCCGAAGCTGAGCGATTCCTCGTCGACGTGCAGCACCGCCTGCTGACCGACACCTACACGCCGCCGACGGCCGGCCCAGATCGCCCTCAAGGCGTACGCCTCGGAGTGGCTGGGCCAGCGCTCATGGGCGCCGTCGACGCACGACCGAATCGAACGGGCGCTACGGCTCCACATCCTGCCGGCGTTCGGTCGAATGCCGCTCGCCAGCGTGCGACGCTCCCAGGTGGAGGTGTGGGCCAAGGCGCTGCCCGTCGCTCCCTCCAGCGCCCGCATGGTCCACGAGACGCTATCGAACATGCTCAGCGCCGTCATCGACGACGAGCCCATCGCTCGGAACCCGGCCAAGGCGCGCGGCTGGCTCGGGCTGAGGTTGCGGCGTTCGTCCCCCTTGCGCCGGACGAGGTCCGCTCGGTCACCGCACACACCGCCGAGCACATCCGCGCTGCGGTGGTGGTTGCCGCCGGCATGGGGCTCCGCCAGGGCGAGCTGTTCGGACTCACCGTCGACCGGATCGACTTCATGCGCAGCGAGCTTCGGGTCGACCGAGAGCTTTGGACGCCGCCAGCGGGAAAACCGGTCCTCAAGACCCCAAAGTCCCGGAACAGCTACCGCACCGTCGCTCTCAGCTCCCTCATCGTGAACGCTCTCGCCGCTCACCGGCGCGCGTTCGGCCCCGGCGAGGATGGGCTGGTGTTTCACATCCGAGGTCGGGCGGTCGCCCGGTCCATGGCGTCGAAATACATCCGCACCGCACCGGCCGCCCAGCTCGGGGGCCACGGCTGGCGTGACCTACGGCATCACCATGCGAGCGTCTTGCTCTCCGCCGGCGTCAGCCCGGCCCTGGTGGCCGAGCGCCTGGGCCACGACGTGAAGACCCTCCCCGCCACCTACGCCCACGTCATCCGCATCGACGACGACCGGGTCCGTCCCATCGTCGACGGGTCGCTCGGCGTTTCGGCTGAGGACTGGCTGAGAACTGCGGCCGTTTCCTGAGGTGGCCGACAAAGACGTTTCCTCAGTTCAGGACACACGTCGGACCGTCGCCGTCGTGCCCCACACCCACTGGGACCGGGAGTGGTACTCGCCGTTCCAGGCCACGCGGCTGCGCCTCGTCGAGCTGCTCGACGAGCTGCTCGACCTCCTCGAGGCCGACCCGAGCTATGCGAACTTTCTCCTCGACGGCCAGCTCGCGGCGTTCGACGACTACCTGGCCCTGCGCCCGGGCGCCGAGGGCCGCCTCCACCACCTGGCTGCCGCCGGGCGGGTCACCGTCGGGCCCTGGTACGTGCTTCCCGACGAGTTCTGCGTGTCGGCCGAGACGCTCGTGCGCAACCTGGAGATGGGTCTCGCCCGCGCCGCCGACTTCGGCGGGGCCATGGACGTCGGCTACCTGCCCGACATGTTCGGCCATGTGGCCCAGATGCCCCAGCTACTGTACCTCGCTGGCTTCGATCACGCCGTGGTCTGGCGGGGCATTCCCTCCGCCGTCGACCGCACCGCCTTCTGGTGGGTGGCGCCCGACGGTTCCCGGGTGCGGGCCGAATACCTGCCCGTTGGCTACGGCAACGGCGCCGCCGTCCCCGACGACGCCCGACTCCTCGTGGGGCGGGTGCGGGCACACGTCGAGGAGGTGGCCGACCTGTTGGGTCCCGACGCTCCGCTGCTGTGGATGAACGGAGCCGACCACCAGCGACCCCAGCCCTTCCTCGGGCGGGTGGTGGCCGAGGCCAACGCCGCCCAGCACGACTTCCGGCTCACCATCACGTCGCTGCCTGCGTACCTGGCCGCCGCTCCCACCGACGGGCTGCCCACCTGGGAGGGCGAGCTGCGCTCCGGGGCGCGGGCCAACCTGCTCATGGGGGTGCTCTCCAACCGGGTCGACGTGAAGCAGGCCGCGGCCCGGGCCGAGCGCTCGCTGGAACGCCGAGCCGAACCGCTGTCGGCGTTGTTCGTGCCCGCGCACCAGTGGCCCGCGGCGGCGCTGGGCGTGGCCTGGGCGGAGGTGGTGCGCAACGCCGCCCACGACTCGTCCTGCGCGTGCTCAGCCGACGAGGTGGTCGACGCCGTGCTGAACCGCTACGCCGAGGCCAGCCAGGTGGGCGACGGCTTGGCTGACCGTGCCCTGGCCGCCCTCGGAGCGTCCCTGGCCACTGCCGGACCAGTGGCGGTCAATCCCACCAACCGGCGGCGGAGCGGCCTGGTGGAGCTGGTCACTGATGGTTCGGCGCCCGAGGGCGCCCAGACGGTGAGCGCCCATCCGGCAGGCGTCACCGAGCTCGTGCTGGCGGGTGCCGAGGTAGGCACCGCCGTCGGCCAGGTTCGCAATCAGGCCTCCGTTGTCGGCGCCTCGGTGATCGGCGTAGAGATGGGCCAAGACGACGAGGGGGCGCTCGCCGTGGTGCTGAAGACCGGCATCGCCGCCACGCCGGGTGTCGACACGGCTTCCGCCCTGGCCGAGCTGTACGCACGGGCGGGGGCGTGCGGTCGCCGGCCCGTGCATCTGCGGGTGGAGCACGGGGCCGTCTCCCGCTCCCTCGTGTGCGTCGACGACGTGCCCGCCTTCGGCTGGCGAGCCTGGGCCCCGGGTCCACCGTCGGTGGCACCGGTCGTGGCGGCAGGCAACGTGGTCGACAACGGCCTGGTGCGCGTGGCGGTCGATGCTGACGACGGCACGTTCTCACTCGTCGATGCCTCCTTCGACCACGGACAGGTGGCCGGCCTCGACCGTCTGGTCGACGGGGGTGACGCCGGTGACACCTACAACTGGTCGCCCCCCGAAGCCGACGCCGCGGTCGACCGACCCGACACGGTGGCGGTCGAGGTGGCGGAGGACGGCCCCTTACGTGGCGCCCTTCAGGTCACCCGCCGTTTCACGTGGCCGGAGCGGGTCGTCGATGATCGGCAGTGTGGCGCTCGTCCCGTCGACGTCGTCACCCGCCTCGAACTGCACGCCGGCGAGCGGCTGGTGCGGGTGACCACCACTCTCGACAACACCTGCCGCGACCATCGCCTCCGATCGTGGTTCCCGTTGCCGGAAGCGGCCACCCGTTCGACGGCCGAGTGCGCCTTCGCCACGGTCGAGCGGGGAACCGAGGCCGAGGGCGGTCCGCACGAAACGGGCACGCCCACGTTTCCCTCCCGGCGGTTCGTCTCGGCCGGCGGCCTCACCGTCGTGCACGAGGGCCTGCTGGAATACGAATTGGTCGACGGGGCGGCGTTGGCCCTCACCCTGCTGCGTTGCGTCGGGCTGCTGTCGGGTACCGACCTCCGCACCCGTCCGCAGCCGGCGGGCCCCCCGGTGCCGGTCCAGGGCGCCCAGATGCAGGGGCGCCAGGTGCTTCGCTACGCCGTGGCCGTCGGCGAGGTCGACCCGTACGCCCTCGTCAACCAGGCTTTCCTGCCCCTCGAGGTCGTCGTCGGTACTGGTGACGGCACCCGGCTGCCGACGGGATCGGCGCTCGACGTCACCGGCGCCGAGGTGTCGGCGCTACGACGCGTGGACGGAGTCCTGGAGCTGAGGGTCTTCAACCCCACCGACCAGCCCACGACGGTGTCGCTTCCCGGCCGTCGCGCCTCGCTGGTCGACCTGCGCGGCCGCCCCGTCGAGGCCTTCGATGACTCGTTTCCCCTCCGGCCTTGGGGCATCGCCACCGCCCGCCTGGACGATGGACCGGGTCGGTAACAGGTCGGCGGGACAGGGGGCCCCGTGGACACTGGCGGGCGAGTTTCGAAGGGACCGGGTGCCCATCAGCAAATCAGGGCAGGCGGGAGAACCAGACCAGCGAGGTGGCTGCGGCCACCAGGGCGAAGACCAGGCCGAGGCCCACGAAAAGGGCGGTGGCCTCCTTGCGCTCGGTCCGGTAGCCCACCGAGCTGCCGATGTCGGCGTAGACCTTCTTGAGCTCCTTGCCCGACGCCGCCTCGAAGAAGCTGCCCTTGGTCTCGTTGGCGATGACGCGCAGGGCATCCTTGTTGACGGGAACCCGCACGGGGTTCCCCTCGACCGTCACGGTGCCCGTCTGGGTGCCGAAGGCGATGGTCGACACCGGCGTGTTGGCGTCCGCGGCCGCCTTGGCGGCCGGAGCGTTCGGACGACCGACGGTGGTGGCTCCATCGGACATCAACACGATGCGGGCCGGCGGTGGCTTCTGTCCCGGCTGGACGGGAACCGCGGCGATGGCACTCAGCGACGCGTAGATGGCCTCGCCGATGGCCGTGGCCGGCCCGAGCTGGAGATTGTCGATATTGCGTTTCAACAGGGTGTGGTCGGTGGTGGGCGGAACCAGCACCTGGGCCGTGCCCGAGAACGCCACGAGCCCGATGTTGAGCTTCGACGGCACCAGGTCGACGAAGGAGGCCGCGGCCGCCTTGGCCGCCTGCAACCGGGTGGGCTCCACGTCGGTTGCCTGCATGGACAAGGACACGTCGATGGCCATCACGATGGTGGCCTGCTCGCGCGGCACCTTGGTGTCGCGGGTCGGTTGGGCAAAGGCAAGGACGAACGTGGCCAGGGCGAGAGCGAAGGCGGCCGCCGGGAGGTGGCGGCGCCACCCGGGACGCTTCGGGGCGACCGAGGCCAGCAGGGACAGGTTCGAGAAACGGACGGCGTACTTCTTCGAGCGGAACTGGCTCACGACGTAGCCGACGACGAGGGCGACCACCGCCAGCAGGAGCCACAGGCGGTTGGCGGCGAGGAAGGTCACGTGCCGGCGCCGGCCCTGGCCACCGGGCCACTAAGGGGAGGTGGTGCCACCAGGGCGCCGCGGCGCTGGCGGTTGGACACCACGAACGCCACCACGTCGCGTATCCAGTCGCGGTCGGTGCGCAGCTGAAGGTGCTGAGCCCCGGACCGGCGGATCGTGGCGGCGATGTCGGCCCGCTGGGACGCGGCGGCCTCGGCGTAGCGCGCCCGGAGGCTGGCCTTGCCTGTGGGGACGTCGAGACGACGCCCGGTTTCCGGGTCGACCAGGGCCAGGTACCCCACGTTGGGAAGCTCCAGCTCCCTGGGATCGACGATCTCGATGGCGAGCACCTGATGGCGCAGAGCCAGGGCCCGGAGGGGCTTCTCCCAGCCACCGGGCGCCAGGAAGTCCGACACGACCACGGCCAGCCCCCGCCTCTGGGGAGGCTGCACCAGGTGTCGGATCCCTCCGGCGAGGTCGGTACCGCCCCCACCAGCCTCGGCGCGAGGCCGGGTGACCAGGCTGTGAAGGAGAGCGAACAGGGCCTGGCGACCGTGGCGGGCGGGCACCCGCTTCACGCCCTCCGGCCCGATCACCACCGCGCCCAGGCGGTTGCCGATACGTGCGGTGAGGAAGCCGATCGCTCCCACCGCGGCGACGGCCAGATCACGCTTCTCGCACAGGGCGGTGCCGAAGTCGAGGCTGGCCGAGCAGTCGACGGCCACCCAGGTCTCGAGTTCGCGGTCGGCCACCTGGTCGCGCACGTGGGGGATGGTCGTGCGGGCGGTGACGTTCCAGTCGATGCGGCGAACGTCGTCGCCGGGGCGGTAGACCCGGCTCTCCCCCGGCTCGCTGCCCGGCCCCGGCAGCAGCCCCTGGTAGTCGCCCTGGAGCAGGCCGTCGAGGCGACGGTTGACCTGAAGGTCGAGCTGGCGCAGCACCCGCTCGCTGTGTCGGGTGTCGACGACGGGCTGAGCGACAGGGGCGGCTTCCGGCTTCCGGCCCAGCACGGTTACAAGCCCACAGCCGACGCCGGTGGCGGCGGCGGGAGGGCGGTTGCGTCCTGGCTGGGCGCCAGCCGGGGGGCCGGGACCCGGTCGAGAATGGTCTGCAGCAGCTGGTCGACGGACAAGCCGTCGGCTAGAGCCTCGTAGGACAACACGACCCGGTGACGCATCACGTCGAGGGCCACGTCGACCACGTCTTGGGGTAGCACGTAGTCGCGGCGTCGCAGTAGGGCCATGCCCCGGGCGGCGGCGATCAGACCCAGGCTGGCCCGGGGGCTGGCTCCGTAGGCGATCTGGGGCGCCAGCTCGTTCAGTTCGTACTGGGCCGGTTCCCTGGTGGAGTGCACGAGTCGTACGGCGTAGTCGACGACGGCACGGTGGGCGAAGACCTGGCCGGCGGTCTTCTGGAGCTGGCGCAGGTCGTCGAGCGACAGGACCTTGGCGGCGTGAGGCGGGTTGACGCTCATGCGCTGGACGATCTCGACCTCCTCGTTGCGGTCGGGATAGTCGACCAGCACCTTCATGAGGAAGCGGTCGCGCTGGGCCTCAGGCAGGGGGTAGACGCCCTCGGACTCGATGGGGTTCTGAGTGGCCAGGACGAGGAAGGGATCGGGCACGGCGTGGGTGATGCCTCCGATGGACACCTGGCCTTCGGACATCACCTCGAGGAGGGCCGACTGCACCTTGGCGGGAGCGCGGTTGATCTCATCGGTGAGGACGAAGTTGGCAAAGACGGGTCCGAACTCCACGTCGAAGGTCTCGGTGGACGCCCGGTAGATGCGGGTGCCGACAAGGTCGGAGGGAATGAGGTCGGGAGTGAACTGGAGGCGGACGAACGAGCCGCCGACAACCTCGGCCAAAGTCTCCACTGCCAGCGTCTTGGCCAGGCCGGGCACACCCTCGAGCAGGACGTGGCCTTTGGCCAGCAGGCAGGCGAGCATGCGCTCGACGACCCGGTCCTGTCCGACGATGACCTTCTTAACCTCGAAAAGAGCGGCCTCGAGCATCGCCGCGGCGGACGCGGTGTCGTCAGAGACGCCCTCGGTCGAAGACGAGCCGTCGATGGGGGTGGCGATGGGAAGCCTCCTCTGGTGTCGGAGAGGGTGCGAAAGGTGTCGCAACCATGAACCGTCGGTGGATGTAACACCAGGATGCCACCCATGTCTGGGAGGTTCCTGTGGAGAAACGAAGGGCCACCCAGGAATGAGGCTCAGTTCGACGGTGGCGAGAACCCGTGCAGCTCGGGCTTCATCACCCTGCTCATGAGCGACGTCAAGGCGTCGCGTGCCCGCTTGCCGTGGTGGATCACGGCCACCACCTCGCTGGCGATGGGTGTTTCCACGCCCGTTCGTGACGCCAGCTCAACGACGGCCAGTGAGCTGCGCACTCCTTCGGCGACCATACGGGTCCCTCCGGTGATCTCGTCGATGCTGCGGCCCCGTCCGAGCTGTTCCCCCACCCACCGGTTCCGACTACGCCCGCTCATGCACGTGGCCACCAGGTCACCGAGGCCGGCCAGGCCGGCGAAGGTGGACGCCTGGCCCCCCAGTGCGACGCCCAGGCGGGTCATCTCGGCCAGCCCCCTGGTGATGAGGGCGGCGCGGGCGTTGTCGCCGAAGCCCATGCCGTCGGAGATCCCCGAGGCGATGGCCATGACGTTCTTGACCGAGCCACCGAGCTCGCAGCCCACGAGATCGTCGTTGGTGTAGACGCGGAACGTTTCGGTCGACAACAGGCGCTGGAGGCGGCCGGCCAGGTCGGGATCGGCACCGTCGCCGCTGTCGGGGCTGCGAGCGGCCACCACGCTGGCCGTGGGTTGGCCCTGGCCCACCTCCTCGGCCAGGTTTGGCCCGGTGAGCACGGCGACAGGGTGCCCGTCCGCCACTTCGACGACGACTTCGGACATTCGCAGCAAGGTGCCCTGTTCCACGCCTTTGGCCACGGTCAGCACGGTCGCTCCCGGCGCCAGATGGGACAGGGCGGCCGACAGCACCGACCGGAAGCCGTGCGACGGCACCGCCATCACCACGACTTCGGCGCCTGCGACAGCCGCGGCCAGATCACCGGTGGCAGTGAGCGTGGCCGGCACGGCCAGATCGCACACGTAGTCGGGGTTCCGATGACCGGCCTGCAGGCCCATGGCCACCTCGGGCCGGCGGGCCCACAACGCGGTGGGTACCCGGTCGGCCAGCATGGCCGCCAGCGTGGTACCCCAGGAGCCGGCTCCCAGCACCGCCACCCGGGTCGTCACCGCCTGACCATACCGCCGAGCCCCAAGCATTCTTGGCGCGCTCATCGACGCCAGGAGGTGATCAGCGCGCCAAGAAGCAGCAGGTTCGGGTTCTACACTCGGCTGTGGCCACGAACCTGGGCATGGGTCCGGTCGCCGTGCTCCTGCCCGTGAAGGCCTTCAGCGACGCCAAACTGCGGCTGGCGCCGGCCCTGGACGCCGCCCAACGGCGGGCGTTGGCCCGAGACATGGCCACGCACGTCCTGAAAGCGGCGCGGCCCCTGCCGGTAGCCGTCGTCTGCGACGACACCGAGGTGGCGGCGTGGGCCCGTGACCATCACGCCCTTGTTGTGTGGGAGCCCGAGCGCGGCCTGAACCTGGCGGTGAAGGCCGGTGTCGACCGCCTGGCCGCCGAAGGCGCGCACCGGGTGATCGTCGCCCACGCCGACCTGGCCCTCGCGGGTGAGCTGGGCTGGGTGGGGGCGTTCGCCGACGTCACGCTCGTCCCCGACAGTCGCGACGACGGTACCAACGTGGTGTGTGTCCCGGTCAGCACCGGGTTCATATTCTCCTACGGCCCCGGCTCGTTCGCCCGTCACGGTGCCGAGGCCCGACGGCTCGGCCTGGCGTTACGGGTCGTTCGTGAACCGCGACTCGGCCGTGATGTCGACCTTCCGGCGGACCTGGCGCTCACCGCACCATGAGCGGCCTACCCACGCCTGCGCGGGCCTTGGCTGTCGGTGCCCACCCCGACGATGTCGAATTCGGTTGTGGGGGCACGTTGGCCAAGTGGGCCGCGGCGGGCTGCTCGGTACACCACCTGGTGTGCACCGACGGTTCGAAAGGTTCGTGGGACCCCCACGAGGACGTGGCCCTCCTCGTGGCGACACGACGCGAGGAGCAGCGCGCCGCATCGCGCGCCCTGGGTGGCGCCGGCGACGTGGCGTTCTGCGGCTGGACCGACGGCGAGCTCGAGGCCGGGCTCCGACAACGTTGGGAAGTGGCCTCGTGGATACGCCGGATACGCCCCGACGTGGTGCTCGGCCACGACCCGTGGAAGCGCTATCGACTGCACCCCGACCACCGAGCCGCAGGTTTCCTGGTCACCGACGGCATCGTTGCTGCGCGCGATCCCCACTTCTTCCCAGAGCTGGCGGCTCCCCCGCATCGGCCGTCGACGCTGCTGCTATGGGAGGCCGACGAGCCCGACCACATCGAGGACGTGGGTGGGCACCTGGAGACCAAACTGGCCGCCCTGCTCTGCCACCGAAGCCAGTACCGCTCGACGATGCAGATCGAAGAGGCGTCCGCCGCCAGCGACACCGACCGATTTCGTCAGAAGATCGCCGACCGGGCCGCCGACGCCGGACGGTCAACCGGGATCGCCGCCGGCGAGCGGTTCAAGAGGGTGGCCGACCTGTAAGGAGGCCACCCTCCCCAGCCTGACTACCGCTTCTTGGCTGCCGTCCTCTTCTTCACGGTCTTCTTCAGCGCCGAGACCTTGCTCGCCACCTTCTTCGCTGGTGCCTTCCGCGCCGGCGCCTTCTTGGCCGGAGGCCTGCTCGCTACCTTCTTCGCCGGTGCCTTCCGCGCCGGCGCCTTCCGTGGGGCAGCCCTCTTGAGGACGGCGGTCTTCTTGGCCGGCGCCTTCTTGGCCGCGGCAGTCTTCTTGGCCGGCGCCTTCTTGGCCGCAACGGTCTTCTTGGCCGGCGCCTTCTTGGCGACGGATGTCTTCTTGGCCGCCGATGCGGTCCGCTTGACTGCGCTCATCAGTGCTGCCTTCCCTTCTCAAAGGCCACGGAGGCCTGGATGGCCTCATCGGCCCTGGTTTGCCGGTGCCGCCTGCTTCGACGTCGTGCCCCGCCACCGGCTGCGGCCACGCTGTCGATCACGCCTTACTTGGTCGCCGACACCTCCCGCCTCGAGGACCGAGACGTCACCTATCTGATCCCAACGGCAAGCCCAGGTCAAGCATCCCCTTGTTTCCAAGGGTTCCGTAGCCGTATGGACGCGGAAGCCCTTTGTTTGCAACGATTTCACCATGAGGATCCAGCACGTCATGGTGTCGGCAACCGTCCTGGTGGCACTGGCCGGGTGTGGCACCAAGGAGCGAATGGCCAAGATGCAGAACGTCAAGCCGCCCGCGGCAGGCACTCCGGCCGGCCCCGCCGACATCTCGGGCATCTATCGCTCGGCCCACCTCGGCACCCTGCAACTCCGCAGCGACGGCACCATCGCCTTGATCATCCCCACCGGCGGAGGCGCCTCCGACGGACGCTTCACCCTGCAGGACGGTCGCATCGAGGTACAGACCTCGGGCTGCGGCCAGACCGACGGGAGCTACAACGTCGCCGTCACGGGCGCCCAAAAAGCGGGCAAGGCCACCTTGGTCATCTCCGCGGTCAACGACGAGTGCGCGTCGCGCCTGCGCGACCTCACGCGTGATCCGTGGGTCTACGCCGACAGCTGAGATCCTGTCGACGGCGGGTCAGGAAAGCAGTTTCTCCACGAGGGACTTCAAGTCGTCGGCCACATGGGCGGGTTCGGGGTCGTCGGGCACATCGCCGGACCCGGAGACACCGGTGAGAACGAGCGCAAAGGCGACTTCGAGGCGGTGTGCCATCAGGCCGTCGGTGGACGGGCGGTCGCCCACCAGCACCGTCCCGCCGAGGTCGGCACCCAGGCGCTGTCGCACCAGGGCGGCCATGGGTTCGTAGGGCTTACCCGCCACCTCGGCCTCGGAGCCCGTGGCGGTGGTCACCGCGGCGAGGATGGCGCCGCCTCCCGGGACAGGACCGTCGGGAGTGGGATAGGTGGCGTCGTCGTTCGTGCCGATCAGGCGTGCTCCCCCACACACCGCCCGGTAGGCCACGGTGAGCCGGTGATAGTCGAACTCCTCGTGGTAGCCGACGATGACGGCGTCGGCCGGACCCTCGACGAGGCCCTGCACGCCGCGCTCGTCGAGCGCCTCCTCGACACCCACGCCGGCGCACACCACGGCGGTCGTCCCGGGCTCGAGGAGGGAGGCGGCCGCCTGGGCCGACGTGACCACCTCGTGCGGTTCGGCGGCGATGCCCATATCGGTCAGCTTGGTGACGATCGCCGACACCGGTCGCGACGAGTTGTTGGTAAGGAACAACACCCGGTGCCCGGCCTGGCGGACCTGGTCCACGGCGTTTGCCGAGCCGCGGATGGCATCGCCGCCGAGCCACAGCACACCGTCGAGGTCGAAGATCCAGGCCATTCCCGTTTGTAGCAGACCGGAGACGGCCCTCGGACGGTCTGAGGGTTTAGGCCCCCGCGGAGACGAGCCGAGCAGTGGCCCGGCGGCCGGGGAGCTTCATCACCTCGATGGCGTTGGGGAGCTGGTGTTTGATCTCGGTGTCGTGGGTGACGACGAGCACCTGGCGGAAGCGGCCCCGGAGCCGGTCGAGAGCGAGGAGCATACGGTCCTTGCGGTCGTCGTCGAGAGGGCCGAAGACCTCGTCGAGCACGAGTAGTCCGACGGCTCCGCCCGACTGGAACCGGACGTGCTCGCTGATGGCCACCCGCAGGGCCAGGTTGGCCAGGTCGATCTCCGAACCCGAGAACCGGCCCATGTCGTAGAGAAGCCCGGCATCGCTGACCCTGATCTCGAACGTGTCCGGGTCGACTTCGAGGCGGTCGTACTCGTGATCGGTTAGCTCGCCGAACAGCTCGGCCGCCTGTACCGACAGTCGCGGGCCGACGGCCGCGACCTGGGTGTTGCGGAAGGCGTTGAGCAGCTCGGCCAGACGGCCCAGATGACGGGCGTCCTCGGCCAGCACGTCGAGACGGGAGTGCTGCTCGACGGCCTCGGCCTGCCGGCGCTCATCGGCCGCCACCCTGGCCAGTGCCTCGTTGGCGGTGAGACGAGCGGCCTGAGCCCGGGTGGCGGTTTCCTCGACGTCGAGCCGGGCGTGGTGCCGGGCCGCCAGGGCAGTGGCCAGATCGTCGGGCCGGAACCCCAGGGCGGCCACCTTCTCGACGATTGCGTTGTGGCGACCGTCGCTCTCGGCCACCAGCAGGCGGACGACGTCGAGCTCGGCCACCGCCTGTCCCCGGCGTTCGAGTCGGCCGCGGAGCCGGAGGCACTCGTCGGCCGCCCGCCGACGGCGGTCCACTTCGGCCGCCAGTCGAGCCCGATCTTCGGCCGTGGCCGTGTGGCCCAAGGCGCCCTCGGCCTCGGCAAGCGCCTGGCGGGCCCGAGCTCGTTCGGCCACCGCATGCTGGTAGTCCTCCCACGTGCGCCGGGCATCGCGCAACACACGCGCCCCGTCGGCAGCCCGGCGGGCCAGGTCGGTGGCCAGCGCCGCCAGTCGGATGCGCTCCGAGTCGAGCTCCGCCACCCGCGCCTGGGCCTCGGCCAGCTCGGCAGCCTGATGGGACTGGACTTCGGCGAACGACTCCCCGAGCGCCTGGCCGCAGACCGGACAGTCGGCTTCGCCCGTGAGTTGTGAGGCCCGCTCCACGGTGGCGTG
>JBBRXY010000069.1:0-16358 GCA_038238185.1 Acidimicrobiales bacterium | reverse complement strand
GACAACGTGCAGCAGGGCGACCAGACCACCCCGGACGCCGCTGTCGAAGCCGGGGGCGAGAAGGCCGATGCGCCCGAGGCGCCCGAGGCCGGCGGAGCCAACCATCAGGATCAAAACGGCGTCAACGTCGACTACACCCCGGTGGGTGAGGCTCCCGAAGCGGGCTGAGTCTCCTGTTCGATCCAGCCTCTTTCCACGGCCCCGGTCACCGCACGCCGCGGAGGTCGGGGCCAGGCGCGCCCGGCGCGCAGGTCGTGGACCGGGCACCAACTGCTCATGCGGGGCGCCCGGCCTCGCCTCCCCACCCCCAAGAGCCAGAGCCCTCACGCCGCGACGAGGCGGCCCCGAGGGTGGCGGGTCTCTTCCACCAAGACGGCGGAGGCCGGAGCGGTTTGCGCCGGGGTGGCCGATCCAATCCAGGGACGGCTGTATGGCCACATGGCCACATGGCCACATGGCCAGTGACCAGCCCCTTCACTGTCCCACGGCTTGCGAGGCCAACCCTGGTGTGGATACCCATCCGCGGGTAACATCCTCTCCGCCCGCTGATTGACGGGTGGTCTTTGTCGAGTCGACGGCGTGACGCGTTGCCTCGGACCCCTGTGACGTTGTTAGTACCGACAACGAACTGAGGGAAAGCTCATGGGCGTGCACCCGCACTTGGTCATCGTCGGAACTTTGGCGCACGACGTGCGGTCGAAATACAGGCCGGAGACGGTTGCGTCACTTGCGACTGCCGAAGGCCCACTGTCAAACGGCCATGCGAATCTCCTCATAGGCGGTCCGGTGTGCTGCACGTACGGCCACGTGAAGTCCCCGCGTCCTCCGAATCCCACTTGCTGCGAAGGACATGATGGACGGAATGAGATCGAAGGAGCTTCCGATGCCGACGGCACGACGCACATCGGGAAGGCTGGCGCTCATCGGTCTCGCCTTGGCCACCGCCCTCACTGGCTGCTCCTCGACGAAAGCAGGGGCGCGACCACCGACGTCCGCATCGCAAGCGGGCACCGCGGCGACGAGCGGACCGGTCGAGGCCCTTGAGTCGGCGTTCGAATCCGTCGTCACTCGCGTAGGCCCGTCGGTCGTCACCTTCTTCGATGCCATACCAAGCACCATACCGGGTTGGTGACCGACTGCCCGGGTCCGAGGCGACCCTGCCTCTGGGGGCGGTTTGAACGTCACGAGTCAAGGCTTCCTGGCGGGCGACACCCGGGCCTCAGGCCCGTGAACCCTTGCGCCCAGGACGGCACTATCTGCCCCCAACCTCTACCTCTGCGGGAGCGACGAATGCTACGGTGCCGCCGGATCGGCGGTTGAATAGTGAAAGGACCGTTGATGACTTTGACCTCGACTGGGCCAGCGGGAACGCCACGAGGGCAGAAGGCAGCTGCTGGGCTCGCCGTTGCTCTTGCCATGGTGACGACCGGACTGGTCGGCACCGCAGCTGCCGCACCCGCCGTCGGCTGCGGCACCGTGATCACCAGGACCACCGTACTGACCGCCGACGTCGGTCCCTGCCCTGGTACGGGCCTTATCGTCGCCGCCGACAACATCACCGTCGACCTCAACGGGCACCGGGTCACGGGCAACCCCGGCGCACGCGGCTCCGGGCCGGACCAGGCCGGCGTGGTCCTGCGCCAGGTCCACGGGGTGACGCTGAAGAACGGCACGGTCCGGGGCTTCGACGCCGGCGTGCTCATCGGCGGGGGTGGGCGGAACACGATCAAGGGCGTCCGTGCCGTCAACAACGTGAACTACCGGGTGGTGACGGGCCGCAACGCCCTGCCCGGCAGCCCCGGCAGTGGGCTCTCCTGCGATCTGGGTGACGGCATCGTCGTGCTCGGCTCGAACGAGAACAACCTGGCGCAGAACACCATCGTGGGCAACGGGCCCTACTCGGGGATAGCCCTGATCGACCAGTCCAACCGCAATATCGTGGCCAACAACGAGGTGGCCGACAACGACCTCATCAACCAGCATGCGAGCGACGGGGCGACCGTCTGCGGGGGCCTGGCGGGCGAGCTTGGAGAGGCGGGCAAGTTGACGCAGGACGTCGGCGTGCGCATCGAGGGACCAGGTGCCAGCCACAACACGGTTGCGGGCAACCACATCGTCAGGAGCGCGCTGGCCGGCGTCATGGTGACGGCCTTCCGCAATGCCTTCCCGCAGGCCAACAACGGGTTTAACCAGATCGTCGGCAACTCGATCTCCCAGACCGGCCTCCGGACCCGCGAGATCCAGGATTTCTTCGACGACTACCACTCGTCGGGCATCTTCTTGCACAATGCAGGAACGACCGAGGTCAGCCTGTCCTACGGCAACACCATCGCCGGTAACACCACCTCTGACAACGAGGGCGGGGGCATCGAGGTCCTTGGCACCTTCCCCGGTAGCGGCGAGGTGGGCGTGGGCGGGAACACCATCACCGGAAACGTGGCGAACAACAACCGTCTCACCGGCATCCTCCTCGCCGAGGGAGTGACCGACCACACTGTGTCGGGGAACCAGGCCCACGGTAACGGCCTGGACAAGGCCTTCATCGCCCACCTGAACGCCCAGGACCCGTTCCTCCTGTGGGTGGCAGCCGACGCCGCCGACGACAATTACCACTGCGACGCCAACGTGTGGTCGGGCAATCAGTTCGGGACCGTGAACCAGAGATGTGTGAAGGCCAACGGAGGAACCGGCACGGTTGTGGGCCCGGTTCCCTCGGCCCCGGCACTCGCGGCAAGTGCGAGCCTTGCCAGTCGCCCCCAGGTCGGCGACCGCCCACTCGGCCGCGGCGGCCTCTAGCTCGGAGCAGTCCCCATCGGGAGCTGAAATCGGTTCGTAGCCTGCCGCTTGGACGGCAGGCTGCTTGCCTGGATCTCTGCCGGATCGGGGTGGTCGACACCGTGGGCAACCGGCTTCGCCCACCTAAGATCCCAAATTTCCCGGAGCCGGTTTGAACATCACGCATTGGGGGCTTCTTGGCGGACCTGAGGCGACGACTTTCAAACCGCTGCGATCAGCCGTCGGCAGCACCATCCATCCTACGGCAGTAGTAGACTTTCGATATGCCTCGTGGAAGACCCTCCCCGAAGCTCGCGATCACCGTTGACAGCGGTGTTCATGAGCAGGTACTCGCCGCTGCTGCCGAGGAGGGCGTCAGCGTGTCGGCCTGGATGACCGCGGCGGCCCGGCGGGCGCTCCTGGTCCGCGACGGGTTGCGAGCAGTCGCTGAATGGGAACAAGAACGCGGCAGCCTCACCGATGCTGAACTCGAGGCTGCACACCGTCGTGTTGCCGGCGACCTTGTCATCTCCACCAAGGCCCGTTCCGCATGAGCGTTGTCTACGACGCGGGAGTGTTCGTCGCCGCCGAGCGCAACAAGCGCGATGTTTGGGCCGATCATCGGGTGCGACTGGAGCTCGGTCTCGTGCCCCGGACAACAGCACCCGTCGTCGCCCAGGTCAGCCGTTCCTCACGGCAGGTACAGCTGCGTAGACTCCTACGCGGCTGCGATGTCGTGGCGTTCGCTCCAGGGGAGTCACACGAAGTCGGCGCGCTGCTGGCAAAGGCGGGCACGGCGGATGTCGTCGACGCTCATGTCGTGGTCATTGCTGCCCAGCACTCAGCCACCGTCCTCACCTCGGACAGTGACGATCTTCGGCTTCTGGCGGACCACCTGCCTACGCCAGTCCATGTACAGAAGGTGTGACGCGGGCCTGAGTTGGTTTGAACAACGCGTCTCAGGCCTGGCTGGCGGAGGGAGTGGGATTTGAACCCACGGGACTCTCGTCCAAGGCTGTTCAAGAGCCTCGCATTCGGCCGCTCTGCCATCCCTCCGGCAACGACGAGGCTACCGGCGCACCTGGGCTCGCAGCGACGCCACCCACTCGTCGGCCGCCCGCCACGAGGCCGCGGCCTCGCGACGGATGGTGGGCCCGTCGTCGCCCGCGGCCGGATACGACCCGAGGAACTTCACGTTGGTGAGCTGGGCGCGTAGGTCGCGGAGGCAGTCGGCCACCACCTCGTCGTCGATGTGGCCCTCGAGGTCGATGATGAAGCAGTAGCCCCCGAGCCTCGCCTTGGTGGGCCTGGACTCCAACCGGGTGAGGTTGATGTTGCGGGCGGTGAACTGGCCGAGGATCCCGTGCAGGCTCCCGGGGTGGTCGTCGTCCTGGAAGCACACGATGCTCGTCTTGTCGTGGCCGGTCGGGGCGGACACGCCGGAGCGGGCCACAACCACGAAGCGGGTGACGTTCTCAGGATGGTCGTCGATGCCGGTGGCGACCACCTCGAGGTCGTACAGCTTGGCTGCCAGGGCCGAACCGAGGGCGACCGTCCCGGGTGTCCGCTCGGCGGCCACCGCCTGCACCGCCTCGGCGGTGGAGTTCGACGCCACCAGCTCGACGTTGGGGAGGCGGCTGGTGAAAAACTTCTGGCACTGGCCCAAGGCCGGAGGAATGGACACCACCCGGCGCACCTCGGACAGGTCGGTGCCCGGGAGGCCGATGAGGTTCTGGCGAACCGACATCTCCACCTCGCGCCGGATGAACAGATCGTGCTCGAACACCAGCCCGTCGATGACCAGGCGCACGGTGCCCTCGATGGAGTTCTCCAGTGCGACGAACCCGACGTCGGCCTCACCGGACGACACCGCCGCGAGGATCACGGGGAACGAGCTCATCGCCAGAAGCTGCCCGGCAGCCAAGTCGGGCTGGCCGAGTAGCGCCTCCTCGCTGAAGGTCCCGGGAGGGCCCAGGAAGGCGACGCGCAGCTCGGGGTCGATCGGGCCCATCGCAGGCGACATTAGGGCAGTGTCCGCCGGGGCCCTCCGCATTTCGCCCCAGCGGCACATAATGGCGGTCGTGGACGAGCCCTCACTTCGCCAACTGCTCGACGACCTGCGCTCGGGCGCAGTCCAGCCCGACGATGCCGTCCACCGCCTCCGCCGCCTCCCCTTCGCCGACCTGGGCTTCGCCCGCGTCGACCATCATCGGTTCCTGCGCCAGGGGATGCCCGAGGCCGTCTACGCCCCGGGCAAGACGCCGGAGCAGTGTGCGGCCATCGTGGCCGAGCTGCTGTCCGAGCCCGACGGTGGTGCGGTCCTGCTCACCCGGGCCGATGAGGCCCAGGCCGCCGCGGCGATGACCCTCAACCCCAACGGCGTGCGCACCGGGGCCACCCTGGCCTGGCGGCCCGGCGAGGAACGTCCCGGCCGGGTACTCGTGCTCACCGCCGGCACCGCCGATCTCCCCGTGGCCGACGAGTGCATCGTCACCCTCACCGCCCATGGCTTCCGGCCCGTGCTGATGGCCGACGTTGGGGTGGCCGGCGTCCACCGCCTGTTGGCCACGGTCGACGATCTGGCCACCGCCGACGTGGTGGTGGTGATCGCCGGCATGGACGGCGCCCTGGCCAGCCTGGTCGGCGGCATCACGCCCGCACCGGTGGTGGCCGTGCCCACCAGCGTGGGGTACGGCGCGGCCCTGGAAGGAGTCACCGCCCTGTTGAGCATGCTCTCGTCGTGTGCCGCCGGCCTCTGTGTGGTCGGGATCGACAACGGCTTCGGGGCCGCCTGCGCCGTCGGCCGCCTTCTCCCGTGAACCTCGTCGGGTCCTGTCCCGTGGCCGGCCCCTCCCACCTCCCTCCGGTCGGCGGGCCCCTCCCCGCGGGCCACCCGTCTCGGGAATTGGATCGGACGCCCTCCGGGCGATGGCCTCTCCCGTGAGTGCTCAGCGATCACCGTCGGAGCCCGACGACAGCGGTCAGGTCGCCTGGTTCCACTGCTTCGCCGGTATCGCCGGCGACATGGCCCTGGGCTCGCTGCTCGACGCCGGTGCCGACCTCGGCGATGTCCGATCCCTCGTCGGCCGGCTGCCGGTCACCGGGTGGACGCTCGACGTGGAGCCCGTGCTCCGGGGAGGCATTGCCGCCACCCGCGCCGTCGTGCACGCGCCCGACGACGGCGTGGTGCGCACCTACGCCCACATCTCCGGCATGGTCGACGAGGCCCGCCTGCCCGCCCGCGTGCGCGACCGGGCGCAGGCCACCTTCGCCGCCCTGGCCGAGGTCGAGGGCCGACTGCACCGCCGGCCCACCGAGCAGGTGCACTTCCACGAGGTCGGAGGCATCGACGCCATCGTCGACGTGGTGGGCACGTGCGCGGCCCTCGAGGTGCTCGACGTCGCGGCCGTCTGGGCCAGCCCGGTGGCCACGGGCATGGGCATGGTGCGGGCCGCCCACGGGGCCCTGTCCAACCCCGCCCCCGCCGTCCTCGAGCTCCTGCGCGGCGCGCCGACCTACGGGCGCGACATCCAGACCGAGCTGACCACTCCCACCGGGGCGGCGCTGCTGGCCGCCATGGCCATCGGCTGGGGCCCCATGCCCCCCCTCGTCGTGGGCACCACCGGGTACGGCGCCGGCACCCGCGATATCGACGGCCTGCCCAACATGACCCAGGTCGTACTGGGCCGCCCCCTCCCCACCACCGAGGGCGGCGAGCCGGGGCGGGCCCCCGGACAGCCGGTCGTTCTCCTCGAGGTCAACGTCGACGACGCCACCGGCGAGACCCTCGCCCACACCGTCGGCGCCCTCCTCGACGCCGGTGCCCACGACGCCTGGGTCACCCCCATCGTGATGAAGAAGGGGAGACCGGCCCACACCGTGAGCACCCTGTGCGACCCCGCCCTGGCCACCCAGGTGGGACGGGTGCTGGTCTCCCAGACGGGTTCGTTGGGCGTGCGGGGCCAGACCCTGGAGCGCTGGCCGTCGGCGCGCCAGCTGCACGAGGTGGAGGTCGAGGGCCTGCCTGTGCGGGTGAAGGTGTCACCCGGTCGCACCAAGATCGAGCACGACGATGCCGCACGCGCCGCATCCCGCAGCGGGCTGCCCCTGCGCGAGGTGGTTTCGCGCGCCGAGGCCGCCTGGCGCCGCCGCCAGGCCACTCCCGCCGAAGAGCCCGAGCCCGATGGTGCCGGCTGACTGCTGACACCCCGGCCGCCGCCGTTCCCGTGTACGAATCTGGGGGGTCCCGCGATTTCGTACACGAGAGGGAGCGGGGTATCAGTGCTCTTCGAAGAGGTCGTCGCCGCGGCGGAGGCGGGCGGCGATCCGCACGACCTGGGGCAGCTCGCGCCGGGTTGGGGTATGGGCGGCGAGGAAGCGGGCGGTGCCGGCCAGGATGAGGGCGCCCTCCTCCGATCCCGGCGGCCACGCCTGGTACTGGGCGACGGCGGCCTCCACCGTCTGGTACCAGTGGAAGTCGGCATCCTCGGCCAGCAGGCAGTGGGCCAGGGCGGCCACCAGGTCCCGGGAACCACCGCCGGCGCGTAGGTAGCCGTAGGCGATGGCGCCGGCCCGGTCGACACCCCCCTGGCCGTCCCAACACGCCTGGAGGTCGGCCAGGTCACCGCGGTCGGCCGTCGGCGGTCGGGCCGCCGGAACGTTGAGGAAGCGGTCGAGATAGACCTTCAGGGCCCCGTGGATCACGCCGCGCGTCGCGTCCGGAGACGGGTACCGACGCAGGGCCTGGTGGAGGGCGTTGGCGGCGGTGAACCCGTGGTGGACGGTGTCCCAGTCGCCGAAGTCGTTCTGGGTGTGGAACCGGGTGATACGCAGGCCCGCGGCCAGAGCCAGGGCCCGACCCAGCTGCTCGGGCGTGGCCCCGGCCCCGGCCGCGGCGACCAGGGCGTCCGTGACCTCCACGGGGTCGTCGCCCAGCAGCCGCCAGCCCAGGGCGCCGACGCCGGCAGGGTCGTCGATCCCGGTACCGGCCCCAGGCCCGGCGAGGGCGGCGAGTAGTCGCTGTTCGGTGTCACGGACCAGGGCGGCCAGGTCGTGGGGGTGGCGCCAGCTCCCGCTCTCCTCGGCCCGGTTGGCTCCCGCGGTCTGGTCGACCAGGGTGGGGAGGACGTCGGCGGCCAGGTCCCAGCCCAACAGGTCGAGGGCCTCGAAGGCCTTGTTGGTGAAGTCGAGGGTGTGACCGCCGTCGAGGAACACGTGATCGGTGGCCGCGGCCAGCATCATGTCGGCCACCGCCCCCGGCTCGGCCACGCCCACGGCCGTCACGAGCGCCCGCTCGGCCGCCGACCCCGAACGTGTCTCGATAAAGCGCCGGTACCAGGAGGCCAGCCGGGCAGGAGTCTGGACGGCCTCGGCATCGCCGCCGAGCGCCGTGAGCGTGAACGCCGGAGGATGGTTCCGGGTGTCACGCGACACGAAGGCCAGGCCGTGGACCAGGGCCAGGCCCCGGTCCTCGGCGGACAGCCAGGGCAACAGGTTGGCCATGGCCACCAGCACAGTGAGGCCTGATCCCCAACCCTCGCGACGGTTCGCGACGCCGAGCTCCAGGCCTACCCGCACGATCTCGGTCGGGTCGGTCCCCGCTTCGAGCAGGCCTAGCACCGACTTGGCCGTCACCAGAGTGAGGCCCTGCTCGAGTCCCTCGCGCAGTCGTCGACTCAGGACATCGGCCCCGCCGCCGCCGGTGGCTCCGACCACCAGGAAGACCTCGCCGTCGTCGACCTCGACGGGGAAGGCCTGGGCGTCGTCGGCGAAGGGGTCGAGCGTGCCGCCGGTGGCCAGGTCGAAGCGTGCGTGGTGCCAGTGGCAGGTGACCAGGCCGTCGTCGACCGAGCCCCGGTGGAGCGGAAAGCCCAGATGGGGGCAACGGTCGTCGAGGGCCCAGGCCCGCCCGCCGTCCCAGAACACGCACACCCCGTGGCCGCCCGCCTTGGCCAGCAGGTGGCCCCGCTCCTTCAGGTCCTCGAGGGTGCCGACCCTGATCCGCATGACCCGATGATGCCCGTTCTGGGCAGGTTCCGGGTTGCCTGGCAACCCCGTACCTGCCCAGTTCGACTTGGGCGAGGCGGTTACCGCTCGATGGGGGCGCCGACCAGGTTGCCCCACTCGGTCCACGAGCCGTCGTAGTTGCGCACGGTGGGGTACCCGAGCAGGTGGTGGAGCACGAACCAGGTGTGGCTGGAGCGCTCGCCGATCCGGCAGTAGACGACCACGTCGTCGGCCTCGGACAGGCCCAGCTCCTTCTCGTAGATGGCGCGGAGGTCGTCGGTGGCCTTGAACGTGCCGTCGTCATTGGCGGCGTTCTTCCACGGCTTCGACTTGGCGGTGGGAATGTGCCCACCGCGCAGGGCGCCCTCCTGGGGGTAGTCGGGCATGTGCAGCAACTCGCCGGAGTACTCGCCGGGCGAGCGCACGTCGACCAGCGGGCCCTTGCCGATGTGGCCCTTGACGTCGTCGCGGAAGGCCCGGATGGGGGCGTCCTCACGCTTGATGACGGGGTAGTCGGTGGCGGCCCGGTTGGGGATGTCGGCGGTCATGGGCCGGCCCTCGGACACCCACTTCATGCGACCGCCGTTGACCAGGCGGACGTTCGGGTGGTTGAACAGGGTGAACACCCACAGGGCGTAGGCCGCCCACCAGTTGAAGTTGTCGCCGTAGAACACCACCGTGTCGTCGCGGCCGATGCCGTTCTTGGAGCAGAGGCGGGCGAAGCCCTCGCCGTCGACATAGTCGCGGGTGACGGCGTCGTTGAGGTCGAGGTGCCAATCGACCTTGATGGCGCCGGGGATGTGGCCGGTGTCGTAGAGCAACACGTCCTCGTCGGACTCGACCACCACGATGCCGGGATCGTCGAGGTGCTCGAACAGCCACTGGGTGCTCACCAGCAGCTCGGGATGGGCATACTGCGCCAGCTCGGGTGCGGGATCGGGCGCTACGGCCATAGGAGGACCTCCTGGGTTCTCGGGTGTATGCCGCCAGCCTAGGCCCGATTCCCGACCGATGTAGTCACGAATTCAGCGGGGGTCGACAGAGTGGGATACTGACGGCGTGTCCGCCACCGCGTCCCCCGAGCTGCAACGCATCGTCGACCTGTTCGCCGGCGCTCCCAAGGAGCTGCGGGCCCAGGCCCTCCTCGAATATTCGCGCAAGGTGCCCGACCTCCCCGAGCGCCTCGCCGGCCACCGCGACCTCATGGAAGCCGTCCCCGAGTGCCAGACGCCGTTCTTCCTGCTCACCGAGCTCGACGATCAGGGCCGGGTCACCCTCCACTTCGACGTTCCCGCCGAGTCGCCCACCACCCGGGGCTTCGCCGGCATCCTGTGGAGCGGCCTCAACGGGGCCTCGGCCGAGACCGTCCTGGCCACGCCGAACGACTTCTACACGAAGATGGGCCTGGCCGAGGTCATCTCCGCCCTGCGCCTGCGGGGGATGCAGGCCATCCTGTCCCGGCTCAAGCGCCAGGTGCAGGACAAGGTGGCCGCCCGAGCCTGACCCCCGACTCGACCTTGGGAGTGATCGCTCCTAGAATACCTACTCATGCGAATGCGGGTGGAGGAGCTGGCCCAGGCCGCCGACGTCTCCGTCGATACCGTCCGCTACTACCAGAAGCAGCGCCTGCTGCCCCCGCCCGAGCGTGACGGGCGGCTGGCGCTCTACACCTCCGAGCACCTCGACCGCCTGGCCCGGGTGAAGGAGCTCCAGCGGCGAGGCTTCACCCTGGCCGTCATCCGTCGGTTCCTCGCCGGCGAACTCGATCCCGCCGACGAGCACCTGGCCGCGGCGGTGGCCGAGGCCGGCGATGCCGAGACGGCCGAGGAGCTCTTCGACATCGACGAGCTGGTCGCCCGCTGTGGCATCCCCATCACCATCATCGACGCCCTGGTGCGGGAGGGCCTGCTCGTTCCTCGGACCCACGAGGGGGAGCTGCGCTTCACCACCGCCGACGTCGGGCTCGTCACCAACGGCCTGCGCCTGGTCGAGGCCGGCCTGCCCATGCCCGAGCTCCTCGACCTGTCCCGCCAGCATCACGCCATGACCAGGGCCGTGGCCACCCAGGCGGTGGAGCTGTTCGACACCCATGTCCGCCAGCCCCTGCGCACCACCGGCCTGTCCGAGGCCGAGCGGGCCGAGCGCATGGTGGACGCCTTCCGGGTGCTGCTCCCGGCCGTCACCGACATGGTCGCCCACCATTTCCGTCGCATCCTCCTCCAGGTGGCCCAGGAGCATCTCGAGGCCGTCGGCGAGCCCACCGAGATCACCGCCGCCATCAAAGAGGGAATGCCGAGCAACCCCCCCTCCCAGGCCGGCGATCTGAAAGCGGTGCAGGCGGGATGAAGGGCGCCCCCCTCCCCCAGGGTGCCGAGAAGGTGGCCGCCGTCGACTCCATGTTCGACACCATCGCCCCCCGCTACGACCTGCTCAACCGGATGCTCACCTTCGGCATGGACATCGGCTGGCGGAAGAAGACGGTGGCGTCGCTCGGCCTGGCACCGGGGTCGGTGGTGCTCGACCTGGCGTGCGGCACCGGCGACCTGTGCCGGGTCCTCACCGACGCCGGGCTGCGCCCGCTCGGCGTCGACCGCTCGGCCGGGATGCTGGCCGCGGCCCGCACCCGCGCTTCCCTCGTGCGGGGCGACGGTATGCGCCTGCCCATGCCCGACGGGGCCGTCGACGGGGTGGTCTGTGGGTTCGCCCTGCGCAACGTCTTGAACCTGGGCGAGTTCTTCACCGAGTGCGCCCGGGTGTTGCGCCCCGGTGGCCGGGTCGCCCTGCTCGAGGTATGCGAACCGGCCAACCCGGTCCTGCGGGCCGGGCACTCGGTGTACTTCACCAAGGTTGTGCCACTGGTGGGCGGGCTCGTGTCCGACCGGGCCGCCTACCGCTACCTTCCCAAGTCGCTGGCCTACCTGCCCCCGGGCCCGGAGATCGTCGAGCTCCTGTCCGAGGGCTTCGACGGCGCCGAGCGCCGGATGCTGTCGGTGGGCATCGCCCAACTCCTCACCGGGACCCGCCGATGACCGTCGCCGGCCCTTCGCCCGCCGGCTCCGTGCCCGAACGGAGTACCGGTTTGGTGAGCCGCACCCGGCCCCTGCCCGATGCCGGCGACCTCCTCGACGCGCTCGGCCCGGACGGCACGGTGTGGCTGCACGACGGCGGGGGCCTGGCCACCGCCGGGGTGGCCGCCCGCATCGCCGTCGGTACAGGTCCCGACCGGTTCCGGCAGGCCGCCGAAGACGTGGCCGAGCTGCTGAACTCCATTGCCACCGACGATCCCCTCCAACTCCCCGGCACCGGCCCGCTGGCCGTAGGCGCGCTGCCCTTCCACTCGTGGGTCGACGGCGAGCTGGTGGTACCGGCCGTGGTGGTGGGCTGCACCCCACAGGGGCGGGCATGGATCACCGAGACCGAGTGGGCCTCCGACGCCGGTCGTTCGGACGGCGTCAGCGACGGTGCGGGGGGTGACGTCGGCGAAGCAGGTGAGGCGCCGTTCCGATTGTCCGTCACCGAGGCCGGCGTGGCCATCGATGTGGGCGACAGCCGGGAGGCATGGACGGCGGCCGTCCACGACGCCGTCGCCCGGATCGTCTCCGGGCCGCTGGCCAAGGTGGTGCTGGCACGCCACGTGGTGGTGACCGCCGACCGAGCCTTCGACCGTCGCCGTGTCCTCGACCGACTGCGCCAGGGCGACCCGACGACCTTCACCTACGCCGTGGGCGGCTTCGTCGGCGCCAGCCCCGAGCTCCTGGTGCGCCGGCGCGACAACCGGGTGATCTCGCGGCCCATGGCTGGTACCGCCACTCGGGGGGCCACGCCCGCCGACGACGACCGCCTGGTCGCGGCCCTGGCCGCGTCACCCAAGGAGGTTGAGGAGCATGCTCTCGTGGTCGGCGCGGTGCGCGAGGCGCTGGAGCCGGTGTGCGTGAAGCTGGTGGCCGGGGCCCGCCCCGATGCCGTCCGCCTCGCCACCGTCACCCATCTGGCCACCACCGTCGCCGGCAACCTGATCGAGCCGGCGCCGTCGGCCCTGGCCCTGGTGAGCCTGCTCCACCCCACCCCGGCCGTAGGCGGTCTGCCCCAGGCCGACGCCCTCGCCGCCATCGCCGAGCTGGAGCCCTTCCATCGGGGCCTCTACGCAGGACCCGTCGGATGGGTCGACTCCCGGGGCGACGGGGATTGGGCGGTGGCCCTGCGCTGTGCCCGCCTCAACGGGGCCCGCGCCCACGTGGTCGCCGGGGCGGGGATCATGGCCGACTCCGATCCCGATGCCGAGTGGGCCGAGACCGAGGCCAAGCTCGAACCCATGCTCCGCGCCCTGGCGACCCGATGACGACGCGCAAGCGACGGGCGTGGAAGTCGGGCGCCTCGGAGGTGGTGGCGGAGCCCGTCGACGAGGACATCGGCCGTCCCCAGTTCGAGCACAGCTCGTTCACCTTCGAAGGCGAGATCGAGCGGCTGGGCGCCATCGGCCGCTACCGGTCGTCGGCCCCGAGGTGGGCGCGCATCGTGGCCGAGGTCGTGGCCCTGGCGATACTCGTGCCCTTCGGCGTGGGGCTCGTCTTCTTCCTGGTCGACTTCTTCCGCTGAGGGGTTGCGCCTACTTCCGGGGCGAGCTTCGGCGGGCGGGCACAGTGCCGGCCACCCGGAGCAGGTCGCGGATCTCGGTGAGCAACAGGGTCTCGTCGCTCGGCACCGGGGCCTCGTCGGCCGGCTCCGGCTTCTTGGGCATCAGCCGGGCTGCACCCTTGATGACGAAGAACAGCGCCGCGGCGATGATTAGGAAGTTCACCACGGCCGTCAGGAACGCACCTATCAGGATCTTGCCGTCGCCGAGGTGCCAAATGACGTCATCGAAGCTCGGCTTTCCGAAGACTGCGCCGATGAACGCCATGAGGATCCCGTCGGTGAAGGCGAGGATGACGGCACCGAAGGCAACCCCGATGATCACCGCCACCGCCAGGTCGAGCACGTTCCCCCGCAGGATGAACGCCTTGAACTCGTCTAACAGTCCCTTGGAACCAGACATGAGAACCTCCTTGTTCTGTCGGCCGCCGACAGGACCAGTGTGGCCGAGGTGGACCGGAGACGGCGGATGGACACCGGCCCGCGATCCGCGACCCTGACTTGCGGCGGTCAGACTCTGGGGATGGCACGCGTCTATGACGAGCTCGACGACCGCCTGAGCGCCTTCCTGCGCCGCCAGCACGTGTTCTTCGTGGCCACCGCTCCCCTGGCCGCCGACGGCCTGGTGAACCTTTCGCCCAAAGGCCTCGACACCTTCGACATCCTTGGGGCCCGCCGAGTGGCCTACCTCGACCTCACCGGTAGCGGGGTGGAGACCGTCGCCCACCTGCGGGAGAACGGCCGCATCGTGGTCATGTTCTGCGCCTTTGAGGGCCCGCCCCGGATCGTCCGCCTGCACGGCCGGGGCAGGGTCGTCGTCGCCGGCGACCATGGTTTCGACGACCTCGTCGCCCGGTTCCCCTCCCGGCCGGGCATCCGCTCGGTGATCGACGTGGAGGTCACCCGCATCGCCGACTCGTGTGGGTACGCGGTGCCGCTCATGTCGTTCGAGGGCGAGCGCACCCGGCTGGACGAGTGGGCCGACAGTCGCGGCCCCGGTGGCCTCGAGGTCTACCGGGCCGAGAAGAACGCCGAGAGCCTCGACGGGCTCCCGGGGCTGGCCGCCCGATCAGACGTTGCCGGAGACCTGTGAGCTGAGGTAGGCCCGCTGGCGTTGCTTGCGGTTGCCCGGGGCGAAGTAGGGCTCCTGCCACCCATCGGTCTCGTCGAGGAAACTGCGGGTCTCGGCGTCGCCGGTGCCCTTGGTCTTGGTCTTCAGCTGGGAGGCCCACCACCGGGCGTAGTAATGGGCGAACATGCGGGCGAACTCGGTGAAGTACACATCGGCGACGTCACGATCGCCCTGGATCACCAACATGTTCTCGTCGTTGGTGACGGTGGAGTTCGGCGAGAAGTTGGCCGAGCCGGTGATGACCGTGGGGTCCTCGCCCAGGGGGTCGACGAGCAGGATCTTCGTGTGGCAGAACCCCACGTGGGTGTTGAAACCGGTGAGCTTCTCGTCGGCCCACCGGGAGAGCTCGTCGGCTCCTCCCAGACTGCCCACGGCCACGAAGACCCTGGCGTCGGCCGACCACTTGGCCTGGTTGTTGTCGACCTTGTCGAGCAACACGTAGTGCAGCGCGTTGCCGGGGACTTTCATCAGCTCGTTCTCGAGGGCGGTGCTCATACCGAAAGCCTCGGTGATGTGGGCGCTGGCCTTCGGCCCCCCGAATCGGCTGGCGTACCAGTCGAGCGGGGCCAGCTCGGTCCGGGGACTGAACAGGGTGTGTATGCCGGCGGTGGCGAGTGCGTCGGTGTCGAGCGGGCTGTTGGCCGAGCACCAGGCCTGGTTGGACTTGAGAACGGGATCGCCCTCCAGCTGGTTCCAGTACTCGATGTAGCGCCCGGCCACGGCGGGATCGCGTACGGCGTGGCCCACGTTGGAGTGCCCGAAGATGCCTCCCTCGCTGATGTTGGTGGAGCCGGTCCACACCGACACCGGCGTGAGACCGGCGCCATCCCCTGTGCACAGGACCATGAACTTGTTGTGGGCGATCTTGGCGTTCGTCCGCTTGCGCAGGATGGCCCGGTCGAGTCCGGCCGCGTCGATCGCCCTGTCGTTGGAGGCACCCGTTCCGTCGTCGGCGGCGTGGTAGATGATCTCGATGTCGGCCCCCCGGGCCTGGGCCTTGGCGAAGGCGGCCAGGACGTCGGGCTGGGTGAACTCGTAGAAGGCGGCGCGGATGGCAAAACGGCCCGACGACGCCTGGGCGATGAAAGCCAGGAGCGCCTCGTCGAGGCCGCGCGACAACCAGGCCAGGGCCGCCTTCCGTTCGTGATCGGACAGCTGGTCGGGGGGCAGGCCGAACTCCTTCTGGTACGCCTGGCTGGCCGCCACGCCCCGGTTGAAGTACACACCGTGGATGCCCTCGGCCGGGTCGCCGGTGACGATGTCGATCGTGGCCTCGACGCCCGGGTGATCGGACAACGTCGCTCCCGTGCCGTACCGGGGGACGATCCGGTAGGTGTAGTGGTGACCGGGTTCGACGGTGTAGTCACCCCACGAGAACGACTGGATCGGGTGATCGACGGTGAGGTAGATCGCGTCGGAGCCGGGAACAGGGACGACTGATCGGAAGGTCTTGAAGGCCGAGAGCCATGCGCCCTTCCCACCCGCGTGGTCGCGGCGGTGGACGGCGAAGCCCAGGCAGCCGGCCCGGGCCTTGTCGGTGAGATCGAAGCCGAAGTAGACGGCCTTGGTGCCGGCAATGGCCTGTACGGTCATTCCGCCACTACTGGCCCGCTTGCGCATTCGGGCCCGACTCTAACGCTCGACGGTGAGCACCTGCATGGCCCGCGTCAACCTAGTGTCCTGAGTTGGAGATTCGCTCGCAATATCGTGCGAGAGACTCGAGGATCTGGTCGGCGGTCTTGACCCACACGTAGGGGCGTGGGTTCTCGTTCCAGAGGGCGATCCATTGGCGGATGTCCTTCTCAAGGTTGGG
>JBBRXY010000068.1:0-16515 GCA_038238185.1 Acidimicrobiales bacterium | reverse complement strand
GGAACCCCGCCTCGATGTAGTCGACCCCGAGACGAGACAGTTGCTCGGCGATCTCCAACTTTTCACCGGCATCGAGCGAGATCCCGGGCGACTGCTCGCCGTCGCGCAGGGTGGTGTCGAAGATGGTCAGATGACCATCCGCTACCGGGGGGCCGGAGCCGTCGGTCTCGGTCATCGTGGTGCCTCCATGTCTGGTGGGTGCTTCGGTGGGGTCGAGGGTCACGGTTCGGGGTAGAAATACCGGTCGTGTCGGGAAAAGAAAAAACCTCCCGGCCCGAGGGCACGAGAGGTTGGCGAGCACGCCGAGGGCGCTCGCCGCTAAAGAAGGAGCAGGTCCGTGGAAGTCGTCACAGAGATCGAATTCATAGCTCTCGAATGGTGACAGCCAGCCAGGAATCCGTCAAGTAGGCTGCCCCCCTTTCCGCCGACCGGGAGTGTTGGTGATCCGCCGCTCGCTACGCATCGGAATCCGCTTGGGCATGTTGGGTGGCCTGGCGTTCGCGTTGTTCAAGATCGCCCAGGCCCGCCGTCCGCTACCCGCGGCCCCGCCCGGAGACGACCCCTGGGACACGTCACGGGCTCCCGCCCCGCCGCGAGCACCAGCGCCGGCACCAGCGCCGGCATCGGCATCGGCATCGGCATCGGCACCTATGTCTGACCCCGACGAACCGCCCCTGGTGCAGCCCACGATGCTGCACTCGACCTCGTTGAAGCGGCCCAGGGCCGAGGGCGGCGACCGTTCGTACGACCCGGCCGCCACCGCGCCCCCGGTCGTGCGATCCGCCGGCCCGTTCACCCCAACCTCTCCGTCGACGCCCGCCCCGGCCCCACCGGCGGCGGCGGAGATCGAGCCCGACGACGACGAGATCGTCATCCTGACAACGGGCGACGCCACCACCGCCCCCAACCCGGCGGCACCGGTCGTGGAGGTCGAACCAGCGGCACCGGCACGGGGTGCCGGCACCAGGAAGGCCCCGGCCAGGAAGGCGCCGGCCAAGAAGGCGGCACCCAGGAAAGCGGCATCCAGGAAAGCGGCATCCACGAAACCGGCGGCCAAGAAGGCGCCGGCCAAGAAGTCGGCTTCCGCAGGGGCGGCTTGGGTCGAACCCGCCGGCGGCGTGTGCCCCACGACCCACCCGGTCAAGGGAAAGCTCCGCAGCGCCATCTTCCACCTGCCGGGAATGGCTGCCTACGCCCGGACCACTCCCGACCGGTGCTACCGCGACGAAGAGGCTGCCACCGACGACGGGCTGCGCAGAGCCGCTCGCTAGCGCGCCGGCCCCTGAACGGCCAGGCGTTCGAGGCCTCGCCCCCGCCGTTGTCTCCGGGCGAGGCCCCGTGAACACCTCCGTCGCACCCTTCAGAGCGCGCCGCCCCGCCAGAAATACGATTACTCGCCACAACGGGTTTCGCCGGTACAATTTCCGGTCGTGGGACATCCCGAAAGCGCAGCGGACGAACGTCAGCCCCGCCTGGCTGTTCTGAAGGCTCTGGGCGACAACACCCGCTACGCCATCTACCTCGAGCTGGCCCGGGCCCGGTCCCCCCGTTCCACCGCCGAGATCGCCGAGCTCCTGGGCCTGCACCCGAATACCGTGCGCCCCCATCTCGAACAGATGCGAGCCGTCGGCCTGCTCGCCGTCGAGGCCGACGCCCGCGGGTCGGTGGGCCGTCCCCTCCACCGCTACGCCCTGGCCCCCGACGCACCGTCGCTGGGCCTCGAATCGCCGGCGTTCCCCCTGCTCGCTTCCATGCTCACGCGGATGGCCGCCCGGGCCGGGCTCGCTCCCGACGATGCCGTCGCCGCCGGAGCCGAGCAGGGCCGGGCGCTGGCGGCGGCCTCGCAGGACCTGGCTGGGGGCCGGCAAGACACGGCTCGGGGCCCCGACGAGCGGGGCTGCGTTGGGTCCCTGTTGGCCGCCCTGGCCGACATGGGCTTCGATCCGGCTGCCGGTGACGGGGGAACCGCCGTCACCATCGCTTTCACCCACTGCCCGTTCCGAGAGCTGGCCGAGGCCCATCCCGAGGTGGTCTGCAACCTCCATCGGGGCCTGATCGAGGGATTCGTGGAACAACTCGGCGGCGCCAGCGTTGAACACTTCGCGACGTTGGCCGACCGCAACCCGTGCCAGGTCGAGCTGTCCGTCGGGTAAGCTTGTCATCGGAACGCAGACCTTCAGGAGGACTACGGCCATGAGCACGACCACCCCCGTCACCACCACGCCCCTCATCGATGTCACCACGCCGGCTGCGGCGAAGGTGAAGGAGCTGCTCGCAGCCGAGGGCAACGCCGAGCTGGCGCTTCGCGTGGCCGTGCGCCCCGGCGGCTGCTCCGGCTTCAGCTACGAGATGTTCTTCGATTCCGAGTTTGCCGACGACGACACCCTGGCCGACGCCGACGGCGTGAAGGTCGTGGTCGACGCCGCCAGCGCCCCCTACCTGAAAGGCGCCTCGCTCGACTACAAGGACGGGCTCCAGGGGGCGGGTTTCGCCATCAACAACCCCAACGCCACCAAGTCCTGCGGCTGCGGCCAGTCCTTCAGCTGAGCTGAACCCCTCCCCGCCCGTCGGGCCCTACACCCCGCTGGTTCGCGCCGGCGATTGGCTGGTGGCGTCGGGCCAGCTCGGCCTGGCTGATGGCAGCCTGGTCCACGGTGGGGTCGCCGCCGAGACCCGCCAGGCCCTGGCCAACCTGTCCGCCCTGTTGGCGGAGCAGGGGGCATCGCTCGATCAGGTGGTCAAGACCACCGTCTTCCTGCGTCACATCACCGACTACCCGGCCATGAACGACGCCTACGTGGCCGTCTTCGGCGACCACCGCCCGGCCCGCTCGGCGGTGGCGGTGTCGGCCATCCCCCTCGACGCCCTCGTCGAGGTCGAAGCCTGGGCCTGGGTGGGCTAGGTGACCACCTTGGACCTCGACGGCTGCGCTATGACCTCGCCGATCCCCGCGTGGGCGAGGCCCTGCGGTTGCTCGCCTCGTTGGACCTGACCACCACCTGCGAGGCCTGAATGAGCGCTCGACACCCGACCGATTTGGAGGCCGGTCGCCACGATCTGTTGAGACGGGCGAAGCAACTGGCCGTGTTCACCGTCAGCTGGAACGTCGTCGAAGGAATCGTCGCCATCGCCGCCGCTGTCGTCGCGGGCAGCCGCGCCCTTGCCGGCTTCGGGCTCGACAGCGCCGTCGAATCGATCTCCGCCACGGTGCTCCTGTGGCGGCTCGGCGCCGAGCGGCGCGACCCCCGCCGCGTCGAACAAGTCGAACGCGTGGCCGTGCGAGCGATCGGCGCGAGCTTCGTGGTCCTGGCCGCCTTCGTCGCCTACGAAGCCGTTCGGTCCCTCGCCCTGCAGGAACGGCCGAACGCCTCGCCGGTGGGCATCGCCGTCACGCTTCTGTCCCTCGTCGTCATGCCCGTCTTGGCCCGGCGCAAGCGACGCGTGGCCGTCGCTCTCGACAGCCGAGCTGCCGAAGCTGACAGCGCCCAAACCCGCGCTTGCGCCTACCTCTCCGCGGTCGTCGTCAGCGGCCTCGTGCTCAACGCCGCGTTCGGCTGGTGGTGGGCCGACCCGTTGGCCGCTCTTGGCGTGGTCGTGTTCCTTCTCATGGAAGGACGCAAAGCGCTCACCGCCGACCACGTCGACGATTGCTGCTGAGCAACGATGCGCTGGTTGTGGTGGATCTTCCTCATCCTCGGCGCACTCTCTGCGATCCTCTTCATCGCTGCTCTCAGCGCCAGACGTAACCGTTCCGCGTTGGTCGAGGTGGTCCGACTCATCCCCGATTGCCTCACCCTGCTCCGAGATGTCATCCGCGACCCGGCGGTGCCTCGCGGGGCGAAGCTCGCCCCAGCGCTCGCCCTCGTCTACCTGGCGATACCAATCGACCTCATCCCCGATTTCATCCCGGGCATCGGCCAACTCGACGACGTCATCATCGTGGCGTGGGCAGTCCGGCACCTCATGGCCAGCGCCGGCCGCGAACGGGTCGCCGCTCATTGGAACGGCGACGCCGACACGCTCGAACGGATCCTCCGGCTCGCACGCGTGTAGGCACGCCCGCGGAGAGTGCGTGACTCCGACGGCCTCGAGGCCCGCATCCAGCCGACAACCCGCCACCCTTGGTGGCGCCTCCGTGTCTGATGACATGTCGACCATTCGGATGATGCCGCATGGGGCGACGCAGTCCGCTGATCACCCCATAGCGTCGTCGAGCGCGCCAAGTACGGTGAGGGTCAGGCGAAGAAGGCGGTGACGTCGGAGCGATCGCGGGTGCGACGCATGGGCGGCAGCGCCGCCAGGATGGCGGGGCGGTAGGACGACTCGGCCAGCCGGGGATCGAGGACGGCAACGACGCCCCGATCGGTGTCGCTGCGGATAAGGCGCCCGGCGCCCTGGGCCAGCCGGGTGGCCACGTGAGGCAGGTCGACGGTGGCGAAGGCGGCCGGGCCCGCTCGCTCGCGGCGGGCCTGGGCGACGGGCTCGTCGGGCCTGGGGAAGGGAAGGCGGTCGATGACCACCAGGGTGCAGGCCCGGCCGGGGACGTCGACGCCCTGCCAGAAGCCCATGGTGGCAAACAGGCACGACTTCTCGTCCGACCGGAACACGTCGAGCAGGGCGGGCTTCGGCAGGTCGTCCTGGGCCAGCACGCGATAGGGCAGCCGGTGGGCCAGGGCGCCGTGGGCCGCCCGCATGGCCCGCCACGACGTGAACAGGGCCAGCGTGCGCCCGCCCGCGGCGGTGATCAGGAACTCGAGCTCGGCGTGGGCCTGCGCCTCGTGGTCGGGATGGCGTGGATCGACCAGCCGGGGCACGTAGAGCAGGGCGCGTTGGCGATAGTCGAAGGGGCTGCCCACATCGAGGTCGTCGGCGTCGCTCCGGAGTCCGAGCCGTTGGCCGAGCCCGGGCGGGATGGTCGCCGACGTCAGGATCGGCGTCGCCGCCGACCAGGCCACCCGAGCCAGCTCGCCGCCCACGTCGACCGGGGCCACCCGCAGGGCCGGTTGTGACCCGGACTGCTCGACCCAGGTGACCATCTCGCGTTCCCCACCCAGGACGGTCTCGACGTCGGCGCCGAGGGAGTCCAGGGCCTTGGCCGCCCGTTCCCGACGGGCCTTGAGGGCGGGATCGTCGTCGAGGCCGCGAAGCGCTCCCCGCTCGCGTCGAACCGCTTCGGCCAGGTCGGTGAGGGCCTCGCCGACCGAGGCCTCGCCCATCGCTCCCGTAGTCAGACGGGTCCCCACCAGCGGCGCAAGGACCCGGTCGAGGCTTCCGCCGTGCCGGGCCAATCCTGCTGCGGAGGCCAGCCGCGACACCGCCGCCACACGCCCCGGGGTGAGCGAGACGCCGAGGGCGTTGGCCATGACATCGGCCGCCTCGTGGGCCTCGTCGATGACAAGGACGTCGTGCTCGGGCAGCACATAGCCGCCCGACGCCACGTGGGCGCCGAGCAGGTGGAGGTTGACGACGACCACGTCGGCCTCCCTCGCCCGCACGTAGGCGGCCTCGGCGAAGCAGCTCCCCCCGCTCGGGCACTCCTGTGCACCCGGGCACTGGTCGGACCCGACGCTCACCGACGACCAGGCCGCGGCGCTGGGCTCGAAGTCCAGTTCGGCCCGATCACCGCTCTGGGTGTCCTCGGCCCATGCCAGCAGCCGGGTCACCTCCTTGCCGACGGCGGCGCCTAACCCTCCACCCTCGAGGCCGAGCCGGGGGGTGTTGTCGGCCCGCTCGACCTCGGCCGCAGCCTGGCGACACAGATAGTTGCTCCGGCCCTTGAGCACGGCCCAGGTCAGGCCGGGCCGGAGCCCGACGGCGGCCACGGCGGGAAGGTCCTTGCCGGCCACTTGGTCCTGCAGGGCCTTGGTGGCGGTGGCCACGACCACCTTGACCTCGGCCGTTCCCACCAGGGCACCCACCAGGTAAGCCCACGTCTTGCCCGTGCCCGTGCCCGCCCGCACCACCAACGGCCGCTCGTCGGCCACGGCTCGGGCCACCGCTTCGGCCATGGCGAGCTGGCCGGCCCGGTCCTCGCCGCCGCCGTCGAGCCCGGCCGCCAACTTTTGAAGGGCGATCTCGGCTCGCACCGGTCCTACTTCAGCACGCTGCAGCCCTTGCATCGCGCATCGGGGTCGGTTGTCGCCGCCCGATCCAGTGTCGGGGTCGCTCTCTGAGTTCGGTTCAGGCGGCCGAACGAGCAGTGTGGGACTCCCACACCTCGAGGACGTCGTCGACGTTGACGAACAGGTCCTCGCCGTTGGCGAACACCCAACAGGTGCCGCGCCTGGTGGACACGAGTTCCACGTCGTCGAGGCGGGAGCCGCCGGCCAGCGCCACGTGCACCGTCCGACCTTCAAGCCTCCGCAACGCTGCGTGCTGTTCCGAGGTCATGGCCGATGCTCCTTTCGTGTGCCTTCTCCTACAAGGAGTGTCGGCAGATCGGGCTGATACATGTAGTCCGAAGCTGCCGGCACATCAGGATTTCTCGGTCACCTCGTCTCGCCGGTGATGGAATCGGCCTGTAGATGGGTACGTTGGCTCTCCTATGAGCCACCGCCAGTTCGCCCTCACCTGGGATTACCGATGCCCGTTCGCCCGCAACTTCTGGGAGCACGTCCTCGACGGCCTGGCCGCCGGGGCGGACTGGGACGTCACCTTCGTGCCGTTCTCCCTCGACCAAGCCCACGTCGAGGAGGGCGAGCCCGACGTCTGGGACCGGGCCGAGCCCACCCCGGGCCTGCTGGCCAACGAAGCCGGTATCGCCGTGCGCGACCGCTTCCCGGAGGCGCTCACCGCCGTCCACCGGGCCCTGTTCCAGGCTCGCCACGACCGCGGTCTCGACCTGCGTGATCCCGAGGTCGTGAGCGGGGTGCTCGACGAGGCCGGAGTCGACGCCGCCGCGGTGATGGCCGACGTGGCCGGCGGAGTTCCCCGGGAGACCTTCCGCAAGGAGCACGAGGCGGCCGTGGCCGATCATGGCGTGTTCGGCGTGCCCACGGTGATCGTCGGCAACCGCGGGGTGTTCGTCCGGGTGATGAACCGACCGGAGGGCGATGCCGACATGGCCGTGAACACGGTGGAGCGAATCCTCGACCTGGTGGGCTCGTGGCCGGAGCTCAACGAGCTCAAGCACACGTCGATCCCCCGCTGAACTCCGGCCGACCGTCGGGTCCTGCGCCGAATCGGAGCCGAGCTCGACGACACGGTCCCGGATCACCGGTCCATCACCGTCGAGGACCTCCTACTTGGTCAGAGGCTCCAGCGGGATTGGCCGAAGCGGTAGCCCACCGAGCGCACGGTCTGGATCAGGTGGGCGTGCTCCTCGGTGAGCTTGGCCCGCAGGCGGCGGATGTGGACGTCGACGGTGCGGGCGCCGCCGTAGTACTCGTAGCCCCAAACCCGTGAGAGCAGGGTCTCGCGGGTGAAGACCTTGCCGGGATGGGTGGCGAGGAACTTCAGCAGCTCGTACTCCATGAAGGTGAGATCGAGGGGACGCCCGTCGATGGCGGCCTGGTAGGTCTCCAGGTTGAGCATGAGCTGGCCGTACTCGATCAGCTCGGGCCGGGTACCCGTGCCCGTGCGCCAGAACAGGTGCTTGAGCCGAGCCTCCAGCTCTCGCGGCTCGACCGGGCCCACGCAGAAGTCGTCGAAGAGGTCCTCCCGCAGCTCGAGGTCGTCGAGCTGGGCGCCGGCCACGATGAGCAGGAGCGGATTTAGGGGGACGTCGCGCTTGCGCAGTAGACGACACGTGGCAAAAGCGCCCTCGCCGTCGGCCTCGGCGCTCACGATACCGCCGGCCCAGCCGTCCTTGGGCTCGACGCGCGTGGCCTCGTCGGCCCCGGCGGCCGCGAGCCACGGGTAGCCCAAGCGGTCGAGGACGCCGGTGAGCCCCGGTGGTGCCGGGTTGGGATGGACGAGAAGCGGTTCCATCACGCTAAGGGGCCATCACTCGGAGTGGGTCTGGTCACAGGTCGAGGTACCGGTCGATCTCGAACGGCGTGACCTGGGTCTTGTAGTCGCGCCACTCGGCCCGCTTGCTGCGGATGAACCACTCGAAGACGTGCTCGCCGAGGGCCTCGGCCACCAACTCTGAGTTCTCCATGCAGGCCACCGCCTCCTCCAACGATCCCGGAAGCTCCTCGACGCCCTCGGCCATGCGCTCCTCGGGGGTCATCTCGTAGAGGTTGGAGGTGAGCTCGGGCGGCAGCTCGTAGGATTTCTCGATCCCCCGCAATCCGGCGGCCAGGACGACGGCGAAGCCCAGGTACGGGTTGCAGGCCGGGTCGGGTGAGCGGAACTCGATGCGGGTTGAGGAGTTCTTGCCCTTCTTCGATCCCGGCACCCGCACCAGGGCCGAACGGTTGTTGCGCGCCCAGGCCACGTAGACCGGGGCCTCGAACCCGGTGACGAGCCGCTTGTAAGAGTTGACCCACTGGTTGGTGACGGCGGTGATCTCCCGGGCGTGGGCCAACAGCCCGGCGATGAAGCCCTTGGCCACGACCGAGAGATTGGCCTCGTCGGTGGGGTCGTGAAAGGCGTTCTGGTCGCCCTCGAACAGCGAGAAGTGGGTGTGCATGCCCGAGCCCTGCACGCCGGCCATGGGCTTGGGCATGAAGGACGCGTGCACCCCCCGCTCGTGGGCGATCTCCTTCACCACCAGCTTGAAGGTGGTGACGTTGTCGGCCATGGTCAGGGCGTCGGTGTAGCGCAGGTCGATCTCGTGCTGGCTGGGACTGTCCTCGTGGTGGCTGTAGCGCACGGGGATGCCGATGCCCTCGAGGGCCAGGATCGTGCGCCGGCGCAGGTCGGTGGCCACGTCGACGGTGGTTAGATCGAAGTAGGAACCGTGGTCGAGCGGCATGGGGGCGGCGGACCCCTCCTGGCGGGCGAAGTAGAAGAACTCCATGTCGGGCCCAACGTAGAAGGAGAACCCGCGGTCACGGGCCTTCTCCAGGTTGCGGCGCAGGACGTGACGGGAGTCACCCTCGAACGGGGTGCCGTCGAGGTTGGTGACGTCGCAGAACATGCGGGCCACGGGCGTCTCCTCCCCGCGCCATGGGAGGAGCTCGAAGGTGTTGGGGTCGGGTTGGAGGAGCATGTCGCTCTCCTGGACCCTCGTGAACCCGTCGACAGCCGAGCCGTCGAAGGTCATCCCCTCCTCGAAGGCGTTCTCCAGCTCGCCGGGGACGATGGCGATCGACTTGAGCTGGCCCAGCACGTCGGTGAACCACAGCCGGATGAACCGGATGTTCCGTTCCTCCACCGACCGCAGCACGTAGTCCTGCTGCCGTTCCATGATGTCCTCCTCGAGGTGCTGGACTCTTGTCGCCCTCGTGTCTGTTCGCTATCTTCGCAGCCGTCAAGGCGCTCGCCGCTCAGTTCACGTACGGTTCATCAACACGCAACTGACAGGAAACCACCCGGCGACAATTCGAGCGCCGTCCCAAACCTACAAGGGGGAGCACGTGGAGGATCGCAGCCCGGCCGAAGTCCTGCGCCTGATCGAGGACGAGGGGGTCGAGATCGTCGACTTCCGGTTCTGCGATCTCCCCGGTCTCATGCAGCACTTCTCCGCACCCACGCACCAGCTGACCGCCGAGAGCTTCGAGGACGGCTTCGGGTTCGACGGCTCGTCGATCCGTGGCTTCCAGGAGATCCAGGAGTCGGACATGCTCCTGATGCCCGACCCGGCCACGGCCGTGCTCGACCCGTTCCGCGAGCACAAGACGATCAACATCAACTGCTTCGTGCGCGACCCGGTGACGGGCGAGCCCTACAGCCGTGACCCCCGCTACGTGGCCAAGAAAGCCGAGGACTACCTGGTCTCGACCGGCCTGGCCGACACGGTGTACTTCGGTCCCGAGGCCGAGTTCTACATCTTCAACGACGTGCGCTTCTCCCAGGACCAGCACTCGTCGTTCCACTCCGTCGACTCCGTCGAGGGCATCTGGAACTCGGCCAAGGACGAGAAGCCCAACCTCGGCTTCAAGCCCCGCTACAAGGAGGGGTACTTCCCGGTGCCCCCCATGGACCACTTCCAGGACCTGCGCTCCGAGATGATCCTGGTAATGGAGCGCCTCGGCATCGAGATCGAGATCCAGCACCACGAGGTGGGCACCGCCGGGCAGGCCGAGATCGACATGCGCTTCGACACGCTGCTGCGCATGGCCGACAAGCTGATGCTCTACAAGTACGTCACCAAGTGCGTGGCCTGGCAGCACGACCTCTCGGTCACGTTCATGCCCAAGCCCATTTTCCAGGACAACGGCTCGGGCATGCACTGCCACCAGTCGCTGTGGAAGGCCGGGGAGCCCCTGTTCTTCTCCGAGACTGGCTACGCCGGCCTGTCTGACATGGCCCGCTGGTACATCGGGGGGCTCCTGAAGCACGCGGCGTCGATCCTGGCCTTCGCCGCCCCCACGACCAACTCCTACAAGCGGCTGGTGCCGGGCTACGAAGCGCCGGTCAATCTGGTCTACTCCCAGCGCAACCGCTCGGCCGCAGTCCGGATCCCCATCTACTCCAAGAGCCCCAAGGCCAAGCGCCTGGAGTTCCGCTGCCCCGACCCGTCGTGCAACCCCTACCTGGCGTTCTCGGCCATGCTCATGGCCGGCCTCGACGGGGTGCAGAACCGCATCGAGCCGCCCGACCCGGTCGACAAGGACCTATACGACCTTCCCCCCGAGCAGTTGGCTGCCGTCCCCCAGGTGCCCAGTTCGTTGGAGGAGGCCCTGGCCGCCCTCGAGGCCGACCAGGAGTACCTCAAAGCCGGCGGGGTGTTCACGTCCGACCTCATCGACACGTGGATCGCCTTCAAGCGCGAGAAGGAGATCGACGAGGTCCGCCTCCGCCCCCACCCGTACGAGTTCTACCTCTACTACGACATCTAGCGCTTCTGCGTGGGTTCCACCCACCGTCGCGAAGAGTGACCGGGGGGCGTGATCTGCGGGATGGCAACGAGAGCGTCAGCATCCGAGTGCGTAGCTGAGTGCGGCGCAGACCTGACGCATCGTTGCGTCGTCGACGTCACCGACGCGCGACGTGAGGGACGCCTGAACGACCGTATGCAGTCCGTCACAGTTGATGACGGATTCGCGGTCAAGGCCGACGTTCTCATGGAGAACGGAAACCTCCGCGGCCAGACCTCGTGCCCTTGTCGTGACCTCGGCGACGGTGACCAGCGCTCGAACATCGAGCACCTCGCTGCGGGTCAGCACGAGCACGGGGCGTCGCTTTCGACCGACCTGAGCCAGCCAGACTTCGCCTCGGATCATCGCTCAACCCACGCCTCGGCCTCGTCCCAGAAAGAGTCGGGCTCCTCCGGCCGACGTTCGTACGCCGCCCGGTCCGCCTTGGCCAGCGCGTCTCGCACGGCGGCTGCGACACCATCGCGCGCCGCAGCGGAGATGTTGACGCCGAGCCGGCGGGCCTGTTCGGCGAGAGCTACCTCGAGGGTGAAGGTCGTGCGAGTACTCACATCAGATGATGCTATCAGGTGCTGCTAGCGTCTATGGGTGGCTCCGCGGCCGGACCCTACGTGGCCGGGTCCGAGGCCCTCATCAATGTGGTCGTCCAGTGCCCAGACCTCGAGGCCCTGCGCGCCGGGATCCACGACGGCGTCACCTACGGCAGCGACCTGCGCCATGCCGCACTGGACGACGCGTAGGAAAGCCGGCGGTCTACGTCGGTGTGGGGATCGCCGACGCCCCGCAGCAGGCCCGCGCGGGCGACGCGGCACGTCGATCGTCGAGCTCGATCAATCGCACGGCGGCGAGCAGCCGGAGCATCGGCCAGATCGGGTCGAGAGGACCCGTGCGACTTGCAGCCGGATGGGCGTGGTGCGAGTTGTGGTAGCCGTGGCCGAGGAGCGGGATGGCGAGCCAGGCCAGGTCATATCCGGGAGAGTCGGGGTGGGGCTTGCTCCCGTACAGATGTCCCACCATGTTGACCGCCCCCATGATGCCGAGGTAGCAGACCAGGTGCACGGCCATCATCGTGAGCAGCTGAACCAGTCCGAATACGACGAAGGGGACGGCGATCACCAGGCCACGAAGGACGACGATCGATCTCCGCGGCGGCGTGCCCACCGACAGGCGCCGCCGGGCCATGGCGAACAAGTAGCCCGAGCCGAGGAGAATCGTGAGAGGCCGACGCTGGACGGGCGAGTGAGGATCCAGGGGCGTGTCGGCATATCGGTGGTGCAGCCGGTGGATGACGGCCCACGACTCTGGGTCGGTCCAGACGATGACCCGGAAGTACGTGTCGAGCACCGACGCCACAACCGGGTGGACCCGAAAGGCGCGGTGAGCAAGACAACGATGGCAGTAGATCTCGGTGACGAGGGCGGTGAGCATGGCCGAGCAAAGGCCAATGACGACTCCGAGGGGCACGCCGGAGAACATAGCGTTCGCTCAACCAACCCTTCCGGTCAATTGCCAACCTCGAGCGGCGGGCGCCACAACCGGTACCGCCTAAGCGGCGTTGACGTGCGAGCCCACCTTGGCGAGGAGCGAGTTCTCCAACGCAGGATCCATCGGCTGGCCGATGGAAAAGATGGTCGTGGTGTTCTCGGCCCGGTTCTTGCCCATCAGCACCAGGTCCACGTACACGGTCTCGGTGGTACCGGTACTGGTACCGGTACCGACCCTCAGCCGAAGGCCGACGGTCACGGCGCCGTACTTCTTCACCTCGAACGGGGTCACGTCGAGAGACGTTGGTGGGGCTCCGAGGCTCTGTGTCAACAGCTTGCCGAAGATGTCCTTCACGCACGTCTGCAGCTTCGGGCTGTTGATCGCGGCGACGTCTTTCTTGAAGGCCGCCTTGTCGGCGACCAGATTGGCGTTGGAACTCACCTGGTACTGGTCCTTGGTGAACTCATCCCCCTTCCACCTCGCCGTCTCGGCCTCCGCGCCGCTGGTGCCCACGCAGTCGCTGAGCTCCTTGGAGGCAGCCTTGGCCTCCTCGGACCGCGTCTGGTCATCGGGCTTGCCGGTCCACCCGGACGGGAAGTCGGTGGTGGTCAGGACCAGCTTCTTGGCCGTCGCCCTGTCGGCGTCCGGCGACGCTGTCGTGGTCTTGTCGCTCCCGCAAGCGACGAACCCGAGGGCAAAAACGACACATAGGGAAACCATTCGTGTGCGCACGGTCGCCGACCCTAGCCCGGTGGGTACTGTTCCCAACGGTGTGTGCGACACCACCAAGGTGCGGTCGTTCGTCCTCGCCCTCACCCTCAGGGGCTCGTTCACGTTGGAGACAGAGCGCTGATTCAGCCCGGCACCGGTGACACCTCGGCCGCCTCCCAGCACCCGAGGTGGCCGGCCGCAACGGTGAACACCACCTTGGTGTCCGCGTCGATCTGGCGCGAGCCGTCGGCGATGCTCGTGCAGTGGAAGGCGAGCTGGCGCCCGTCGTCTCCCCGAACCGTGCCCAACCCCCGGTGCTCGTCGAACTCCACGACCCTCCCGGTCAATGGACGATCTTGGCCAAGGCCACCTCGATGATGTCGGAGGCGCCGGCGTCTTTGAGGGCCGGTATGAGGATGTTGATCTCGGACTTGGGAACAACGGTCTCCAGGGCGTAGGCCTCGGCGCCGAACAGCTTCGACATCGTCGGCGCCTTCAGCGCGGGAAGCAGGGCGATGACACCGTCGAGGTCGGAGGCACCCACGTTGAGCTTCACCAGCACCTTGCCCCGAGCCTCGAGGGTGCCCTGGAGCAGGGTGTGGAGCTGGCCCATGGCGTGGCGCTTGGCCGGGTCGTCGTAGGCGGCGGGGTTGGCGATGAGCTCGGTGAAACTGACCAGCATGGTGTCGAGGATGCGCAGCCCGGCCGCTCGCAGGGCTCGACCCGTCTCGGTGATCTCAACCACGGCGTCGGCGATCTCCGGCACCTTGGCCTCGGTGGCCCCGTAGGACAAGCGGATGTCGGCCTCCACGCCGTGCTTCTCGAAGTACCGGCGGGTGAGCTCGGGGTACTCGGTGGAAACGCGCACGCCTGCGGGCAGGTCCTCGACGGCCTCGACCTTGGAGTCGCCACTGACGGCCAGCACGACCCGCACGGGACGGGCCGTGGCCTTCGAGTAGTGGAGCTGGCCCAGGGAGACGACTTCCCGGCCCGTCTCCTCGATCCAGTCGCGCCCGGTGATACCCAGGTCGAACAGCCCTTCGGCGACGTAGTGCGGGATCTCCTGGGGACGGAGTATGCGGACCTCGTCGATACGGGGATCGTCGACCGAACCCCGGTAGTCGACGTCGGATCCCCGGGACACGCTGAGGTCGGCGTGGTCGAACAGGGCCATGGTGGCCTTCTCGAGGGAGCCCTTGGGCAGGACGAGGCGCAGCATGGGGTTACACCGGGTCCTGGCTCTTGGGCAGCTGTCGCAGCAGGTCGACCATCTCGATGGCCGTGGTGGCCGCCTCGAAACCTTTGTTGCCGAGCTTGCCGCCGGCCCGGTCGAGGGCGGCCTCGGTGGTGTCGGTGGTGAGCACGCCGAACACCACGGGGACACCCGTGTCGAGGCTGACCCGCAGGATCCCCGACGCTGCCTGGGTGCAGACGTGTTCGTAGTGGTCGGTCGAGCCCCGCACGACAGCCCCAACGCACACGACGGCGTCGTGGTCGCCCGAAACCACCAGGCGCTGGGCCACGAGGGGAAGCTCGAACGCGCCCGGCACCCACACCAGGGTGATCGACCCCTCCTCGATCCCGTGTCGTGCGAGGGAATCGCGGGCACCGGCGACCAGCCGGTCGGTGATCAGGTCGTTGAATCGGCTGGCGGCGATGGCGATGCGCATGCCGTCACCGCGGAGTCGGCCTTCGTAGGTGTTCAATCAAGTCCTTCCAGAAGATGACCGAGCCGTTGCTGCTTGGTGCGCAGGTAGGCGATGTTCTCGGGATTGGGCTGGGACTGCAGGCCCACCCGTTCCACGATCTGCAACCCGTAGCCCTCCAGGCCGCCGTACTTGGCCGGGTTGTTGGTGAGCAGGCGCATGGTGGTGATGCCGAGGTCGACGAGGATCTGGGCACCGATGCCGTACTCACGATTGTCAATTGGAAGACCGAGGGCCAGGTTGGCGTCGACCGTATCGGCCCCCTCGTCCTGGAGGTTGTAGGCCCGCAGCTTGTGGGCGATGCCGATACCCCGGCCTTCGTGGCCGCGCAGGTAGACGACCACGCCGAGGCCCTCCTTGGCGATCATCTCGATGGCCGCCTCGAGCTGGAACCCGCAGTCGCAGCGCAACGACCCGAACACGTCACCGGTGAGGCACTCGGAGTGGACCCGCACGAGAACGTCGTCCTCGCCCTGGACGGCCCCCCGGACGAGGGCGAGGTGGCGGTCGCCGTCGAGCAGGCTCTCGTAGACGTAACAGGTGAAGTCGCCCCACTGCGTGGGGATCCGGGCCTCGGCCACCCGCTCGACCAGTTTCTCGGACTGCCGACGGTAGTGGATGAGGTCGGCGATGGAGATGAACGCCAGGCCGTGCTCGGTGCTGAAACGCGTCAGCTCGGGCAGGCGGGCCATGGACGTCTTGTCCTCGGTGACCACCTCGCACAGCACACCGGCCGGGGTGAGGCCGGCCAGCCGGGCCAGATCGACGGCGGCCTCGGTGTGGCCGGCGCGCTTGAGCACCCCACCCTCGCGGTAGCGCAGGGGGTACATGTGGCCGGGCCGCACCAGGTCGATGGGGCGGCTGTCGGGATCGATGAGGGCGGCGATGGTTGCCGCCCGGTCGGCGGCGGAGATGCCGGTGGAGGTGCCGACCCGGGCGTCGACCGAGATGGTGAAGGCGGTGCGGTTCGACTCGGTGTTGTCGACCACCATCGGGGGCAGTTCGAGTGCGTCGAGGCGGTCGCCGGTGAGGGGGGCGCAGATGACACCCGAGGTGTGGTTCAAGAAGAAGGCGATCTTGTCCGGCGTGGCGAACTCGGCGGCCATGATGAGGTCGCCCTCGTTCTCGCGGTTGGCGTCGTCGACGACGACCACGATCTCACCGCGGGCGAAGGCGGCGATGGCGGCCGGGATGCTGATGAACGGGCCGATTTCGGAGGGGCCGATGTCGGAGGGGCCGATGTCGGAGGTCTCGAAGTTGGAGGGCATGCGGTCAGCTCCGGGTGACGAGTCTCTCGACGTACTTGGCCACGACGTCGACTTCGAGGTTCACCCGATCGCCGGGTCTCCTGATCCCCAGCGTAGTGACCCCAGCAGTATGGGGAACGATGGCGACCGCGAAGCCGTCCTCGTCCACACGGACAACGGTAAGGCTGCAACCGTCGACGGCGACCGACCCCTTTTCCACCAGGTACCGGTGCAGGTCGGCCGGGGCGCGCACGACCAGGTCCGGCGCGGGCGCGGTGACCTGTCCGACGGCATCGACGTGGCCCTGCACCAGATGGCCGCCCAGGCGGTCGGCCAGTCGTACCGGTCGCTCGAGGTTCACCGCCTCCCCCGGCACCAGGTCGCCGAGCGTCGTCCGGGCGAGGGTCTCGGCCACCACGTCGGCCGACCACCAGCCCGGTC
>JBBRXY010000067.1:0-16658 GCA_038238185.1 Acidimicrobiales bacterium | reverse complement strand
GCGGCATGAAACCGCCCTCCAGGAAGCCCGACACGGCCCGCAATCGAGCCGGGTGGTATCGGAGTGCCCGGCGATGACATGCTCAACCAACTATCCGGAAGCCTCCACGCTCCGGGGGGAAGCCCAGGTGGACGCGAGTTCCGCGCGGTAACGGCCACCAGATCTGTAGTGAGGGTCAGATCAGAGGCGCCACCCCCTTGCCGGTAGTGGCTTGCGCCAGCCGGAGGGTGTCGCCGGTGGTGGCGCAGAGGTGGGCGTGGTGCAGGAGGCGGTCGACGGTGGCGCCGCGAGGGTCTTGGGCATGATCTCGTCGAACCCGCTGGGGTGAACGCCCTCGCGCGCTTGGAGCGGCGCACGCTGCTGGAGCGGCCGGCTACCAGGCGCGGCCCGAACTCCTCACGTCGGGTTGTCGACCCCGACGCCCTTCTCGAGGCCTACAGCGGGGCGGCAGCCGAATTCCGGTCCCGGCAAGAAGTGCTCCGGCTTCACCGACTCTGGGCTGACCTGCTTCACGCTCTTGGCAGCGAGATCGGTCCCGGCCTCGCCACGATCTCCTCACGAGCGTGCTTGGCGGCCGGATGGTCGACAAGGGGCACCGAATCGAGGTGCGCGAGTTGCCTACTCCGCTGAGCGCCGATGGTCCGGAGATCGACGGCGTCCAGGTGGCCCTGCCGGCGCGCGTGTATGCCGACCTCGTTGCCGCCGGTGGTCGGGCTGAAGAGGCCGCGCGCCATCTGAGGGAGGTACGCGGTGTCGGACCCCAGTCGTAGCCGTCGGGCGCGCGAGCTGGCGGAGCGGCCTTGGTCCGTATCGTGCGCCGTCGGAAAGGTTCCCGAGTTCGTGCTCCTCGGAGGGCTGGTGCCCGACCTCCTGTGCAGCGACTCGGCGCACCGTCATGTCGGTACCACGGGACGTCGACGTACAAGTGGATGTGGAGATCCATGGCGGATCGCTCGACGCCGCTCAACTGGAGCGAGCGCTGTACGAGGTTGACTTCAGGGCGGACACCGAGCGGGTGTGGCGCTGGCAGGATCAGTCGGCTCCGGCAATGGCCGTCGAGGTGGAGTTTCTCGCCGACCTCGACGACAAACCTGCGCAGGCGACCACCCTGTTCGACGACTGCGAGTCTCTGGGCGCCGTCAACCTTCGCGGAACGGGGTTCGCCGCCAAGGACTGGGAATTCCGGCCGATCACCCCAAACCTCGGAGCCGGCCTGAGCACCGTCGACGTCGGGTGGCGACCCTGCCGGCGTATCTCTTGGCGAAGGTTCATGCCGCGGGCGCAACCTGGAGAAGGACTGGTACGACGTGCCATTCGTCCTCATCCACAACAACGGCGGCGGTGGGCATCACGCCCACCTGAACGAGGTGCTGACTGGCTACCGATCCGGCGAGACGCTGGTCGCAGATGTGTTGGGTACGCGCCGACGGCACGGCACAGGTCGTCTCCGAGGGCGGGGCGCGGGATCAGGCAGTCACTTGACTCACCGACAAGTATCCCCCCTACGTCGACGACCCCCTCGCGGTCCGACGATCTTCGTCACCGTCGATGGACAACCTGGTCGCCGTGATCGGCAGCTGACCACCGGCGCCGGCCGTCCCGCCCGGTCAGGATGGGGCAGTGCAACTCCTGCTGCTCTCGAACTCCACCAACCACGGCAGCACGATGTTCGCCCATGCCGGGGAGGCGTTGGTGGAGTTGGTGGGCGGCGACCCTGTGACCTTCGTTCCCTACGCCCTGGCCGACTGGGACGACTACGCCGATCGGGTCACCGCGGCGCTCGGCGCCTTCGACATCGAGGTCGCCTCGGCCCATCGCTCGAACGCCCCGGACGAAGCGATCCTCGACGCCCGAGCGTTGCTCATGGGGGGTGGCAACAGCTTCCGGCTCCTCGACTCGCTCTACGGTCTCGACGTGATCGAGGGTTTGACGGCGCGCGTGCAGGATGGCTCGATCCGCTATATGGGGGCGTCGGCGGGGACCAACGTCGCCTGCCCGACGATCCGCACGACCAACGACATGCCGATCTGCGTGCCCCCCAGCCTGGTCGCCCTCGGATTGGTCCCCTTCCAGATCAACCTGCACTACGTCGATGCCGAGCCCGACTCGACGTTCATGGGTGAGACGCGCGAGGAGCGCATCGCCGAGTTCCTCGAGGAGAACCACTGCCCGGTGCTGGCCTTGTACGAAGGGTCCTGGATGCGGGTCTCGGGGAAGTCGGCGGCCGTCACCGGACGAGCCCGCCTGTTCGAGCGTCGCGGGTGTGAGGCCTTCGACGACGGCGTCGACGTGTCCCGGCTACTGGACCTGACGCCGATCTTCGACGGCGGAAGGCGCCCGAAGCGCGCCGCACCTGCATAGCGAGATTCGACCACCGGCCAGGCCGACGCGCCCCTTGCGCCTCCTGCGCCCAGAGCCGGGTGCGGTAGGATTCACATACATTTCACTTAGCGGGGGACCCCTGCGTGACACCGAGCCATAGGGCCGGCACCATTCGTCGCCTCCTCTGAGCCAACTCGAGGAGCACAATGTCGCCAGCATCCCGCGCCACCGCAGTCGTCTACTGCGAAGGTAACTTCGGGCGGCCCGACGGCAAGACCGCCAACGGTCTCGTCCGCCATTCCGAACGCTACGAGATCGTGTCGGTTATCGACAGCGAGCAGTCCGGCCTCGACGCCGGACAGGTCCTCGGCGCCAAGCCGAACTCGATCCCGATCTGCACCGACCTGGCCGAGGCCATCGCCATGGCCGACCGGGTGCCCGACACCTTCATCTTCGGAATGGCGCCGTTGAGCGGCATGCTCTCGCCGGTGGAGAGACGAGTCGTGCTCGACGCCATCGGTCACGGGATGGACATCGTCAACGGCCTGCACGAGTTCTTGAACGACGACCCGGAGTTCTCGGCGGCGAGCGCCCGGCGCGGCGTGACCATCCTCGACGTGCGACGCCCGCGTGCCAAGAAGGATCTCCGCATGTTCAGCGGACGCATCTCCGAAGTGTCCTGCCCGCGGATCGCCGTGCTCGGTACCGACGGGGCAATCGGGAAGCGGACCACGGCGACGATCCTCACCACCGCCCTCAACGAGCGCGGCGTCAAGGCGGTGCTCGTCGGCACCGGCCAGACCGGTCTCATCCAGGGCGCCCGCTACGGCGTGGCCCTCGATGCCATCCCCTGCCAGTTCTGCTCGGGCGAGATGGAATCGACCGTCATCGAGGCCTTCGAGGGCGAGGACCCCGATGTCATCATCATCGAGGGCCAGGGTGCGCTGAGTCACCCCGCCTACCTGACGTCGAGCTTCATCCTGCGGGGAAGTCGGCCCCAGGCGGTCATCCTGCAACACGCACCTGCGCGCCGGATGCTCGGCGACTACCCGTCGGTCCCCATGCCGACCCCGGCGAGCGAGATCAAGCTCATCCAGACGTTCGCGGCCACCAAGGTCATCGGTCTGGCGCTCAACCACGAGGACATGACCGATGCCGAGGTCAGCGCCGCCATCACCCTCTACGAATCCGAGCTGGGCATCCCGGCCACGGACCCGCTGACGCGCCCGAGCGCCCGACTGGTCGAGATGGTCCTGCAGGCGTTCCCGGAGCTACAAGGAAGCCTCGCCACAGCCACGTGACCGCACCACGCCTGGAGATCCGCCTCGACCGGATCCGCCACAATGCCCGGTCCCTCGTCGACCGGCTCGCCCCACGGGGTATCGCCGTCACCGCGGTGACCAAGGCCACCCTGGGATCGCCCCAGGTTGCGAGGGAACTTCTGACCGCGGGCGCATCGGCGATCGGAGAATCGCGCATCGAGAACATCGAGGCGATGCGACTGGCCGGTGTCACGGCCACGATGGTCATGATCCGAACCCCGATGCTCAGCCAGGTCGACCGTGTGGTCAAGGCCGCCGATGTCAGCCTCAACACCGAGCTGGCGGTGATCGAAGGTCTCTCGAAGTCGGCGCGAGCCCAACGAACGACTCATGGTGTCGTGCTCATGGTGGAACTCGGAGACCTCCGGGAGGGCATCCTTCCCGAAGACCTCGAGGCGATCGTGCGGGAGACGCTGCGGATGCCGAACCTCACGCTGCGGGGAATCGGCACGAACCTGGCATGTCAGAGCGGGGTGGCGCCCGATCACCGGAACATGGCCGAGCTGTCGGCGCTGGCGGTCTCATTGGAGTCGACGTTCGGTCTGAAGCTCAGGACCGTCTCTGGTGGCAACTCGGCCAATCTCGACTGGGCCCTCGGCTGTTCCGACGTCGGCCGTGTCGATGATCTTCGGTTGGGAGAATCGATCCTCCTGGGCCGTGAGCCCCTGTGCCGACGCCCGATCGAGGGACTGCACACCGACGCCTTCACCCTTGTCGCCGAGGTCATCGAGTCCAAGACCAAGCCGACCCAGGCCTGGGGCGAGATCAACCAGACCGCCTTCGGTCACCAGGCACCGCTCGGGGACCGGGGCGAGACCGCTCGCACCATCGTGGCCCTCGGCCGCCAGGACGTCGATCCCGAGGGCCTCGAAGGGCCGGCCGGGATCACGATCCTCGGTTCCAGCAGCGACCACCTGGTCATCGATGGCGGCCACGCCCTCTCGCCTATCGGCTCGGAGGTGCGGTTCCGGCCCAACTACGCTGCGCTTCTCGCGGCCATGACGTCGCCGTTCGTGGCCAAGGTGTTCACGGGCGACAACTGAGGTGCCCGGTCAGTCGGCGACCTCATTGACGACTGCCCGCAGGTGACCGTGCGCCAAGCCGGTACCGGCCCCGGAGTCCCGGGGGGATTCAGCTCGTTGAGGATCTCCCTGAGCCCGGCGAGCTCACCTTCGATCCGGTCGAGCCGATCCTCGAGAAATAGTCAAGACCTGTGGATCGGATTCTTCGCTGATCACGCGGCGGCTTCCTGATCCTGCTCGCTGGTGCGCTCGATCAGCACCCTCTTGTCGAACTTGGCGCCGGCTCGGACGAGGGCGACGAGGTGGGGCGCGTTCACCGACCGCCACCGTTGCTGGGCCGCCTCGATGAGCTTGAAGGCCATGGCGAGGCCGGCTGCTCGTGATCCCGGACCCTTGGTGACCTTGGTCCGCAGCCGCACCGTGGCGAAGGTGGACTCGATTAACCGGCTATGGGGGGCAGGTCAAGAGAAACCTTCGACGAGGGGATGGTTTTCGAGGCGCCGGAGATGTCCGTCGATAGCGTCGATCACGCGGCCGTGGCGTTCGGCCTCGCCGGCCCAGCCCCGCTGCTCGGCGTCGGTCCGCAGTCGGTCGATGTCAGCGACCTGGTCACGCAGCGCGGGCACGAACTCAGGCGTGGGGACGAAGTTGTCGCAGGTCTCGCAGATGTTGGCGTAGGGGCAGGCGCCGGCGGCGGGATGCCGGGAGCAGTACCCGTGAGCGACGCGGGTTTTGAGGAACTCCGACGCGATCCAGTCGACTTTGGCCGGCACCGGCAGCCGGCCGACGGGAGCGACGGGAATGGTCTTTCGGACCTTGCCCATCGCTTCGTCGTAGGCGGTCCGCAGCGTCGGTGACGCCAGGGTTGCGTAGCGCAGCGTCATCTCCGGAGTGACGTGGCCGAGCACCGCCATCAGCGCTTGCAGGCTCATGCCGGCGTTGGCGAGCTCGGTGGCATAGGTGTGCCGGAGTTGGTGCGGGGTCACGTTGAGCGGCCGGGTGTCGGGCCCGGCCAGGCCGGCAGCCGAAGCCGCGAGCCTGAGGCCCTTGCGGACGCGCCAGGACTTGAGACGCCGCCCGTACTCGGCGAACAGGAAGTCGGTGGGAACGCCGGTGCGGGGGTGTGGATGGGAGCGCTGCGGGCCTCGCTGGCCGGCCCAGGAGTCGAGGGCGGCGACGGTGCCGGCATCGAGGGGAACGGCTCGTTCGGTGCCGAGCTTGCCGAGCGGGACCTTCAACCATGTTCCCGTCGGCCCGTAGTCGACAACACAGCCGAGCTCGAGATCGAGGCATTCGCCGAGGCGGAGACCGGCGCGACGCAACAGCAAGATCGCGGCGCGAGCGAAGCTGTCCTCAAGGGTGGCCACCGCTCCCAACAAGGCGGTTTCGACATCGGGAGCCAGCGCCCGGGGCAACGGCCGTGGGAGCCGAGGGACGTCGCTGGCGAACACCAGCCTCTTGTCGGGGCGGTCCGCCCATCCCCACAGGCAGATGTCGTCGAGGAAGTTGCGCAGGCTGAGCACCGCGCTGTGGGTGACTGAAGCCGAGACCTGCTGTTCCCGCGCCAGCCGGCCTCGCCAGGAGCGGGTGCGGTTCCACACCAGGAACGCCTCGACGTGGTGGCGCTCCAGCTGGCGCAGCTCGACCACGCCGGGGAAACGGTCGCCCAGGAAGACGCCGAAGGGGATGAGGTCGTTCACCAGGCCGTTGACCGACGAGCGGGCCAGCACCGCGGAGCGGGCCTGGACGTAGCGCGCCATGGCCCGGCGAATCTCGGTAGCGCCGACCACGGCGAAACGGTCCTCGATGGAGGCGCCGGTCGGGCCCCGCTCGGGTGGTGCAGCAATCTGGCCCTGCTCGAAGAGGAGCTGGCGGAGCCCGAAGAGCCGTCCGCTCCAGGCCTTACGCGTCGTTGCCGATGCGCTCGTCACCTCGCCGAGCGTCGCCTCGAATCGGGCCAGGATCTCGGCGTCGAGCCCGGTGATCGTCGTGGCGGCCCAGGCGGCCACCGCGGGGACGAACTGGTCGATCAAGCTGCGAGACCAGTAGTAGCTCCAGCCCAGGCGCTTCGCCGTCTCCCACAACCGGGCAAAGTCCTCAGGCCACAGTTGGCGGATGGTGGCGCTCATGCCGCCCAGGTCCTTGGCCACGAGCAGGTCCAAATCGACCGCGACCTGCCCGGTGAGCGCGGCCCACGAGATCAGAGGCCAGGCCTTGATGCGGCGCAGGTCAGCCAGGCGGGTGCGGGTCGGTAGGGCCATCCACGCATCCAGGTTGCCGTGGGTGGCGAGGAATGACCGGGCGATGCGCAGCCGATCTCGGAGGGCCCGGTCGGTCACGCCGAGGCGGTGGCAGAACTCGGCGTAGGCATCGAGGAGCGGGTGATCGTCATCGGTGGCCCGCCGGGCGACGGGTGCGGTCATCTGCCCATCACCGCACGGGCCGCGGCGTACTCGGCGGCGAGATGTTCGTCGGAGAGGTGCACGTAGCCGGCGGTTGTCTCCGGGGAGGCGTGGCCCATCAGCTCCCGCAGCACCAGCAGGTCGATCCCAGCGGCCGCCAACTCGGTGCCGTAGGTGTGGCGGAGGCGGTGGGGCCGGGCCCGTGTCGCCCCGGAGCTGGCCCGGTGGTAGCGGAACACGCTGCGCAGGCCTGCCTCGGTGAGTGGTTGACCGGCCGTCCGGCCCCGCAGCACCACGAAGCACTCCGGGGTGGCCAGCCCGGGCGGCCGCTCACGCTGCAGATAGGCGGCCAGCTCGGAGAAGAACGCCCGGTCGACGGGCACGACCCGTTCCCTGCCGCCCTTGCCCACCACCCGCAGCTGGCGGCGACCCTGGTCGACATCGGCCAGCAGCAGGCCGCGGACCTCACCGGCCCTCAGTCCACCCAACACCATGGCCAAGGTGATGGCCCGGTCACGTCGGGTGTCCAGGTCAGCCAGGAACGCCGAGACGTCGATGGCATCCACCGACTCGGGCAGGCGCCGGTGCTGGCGAACGAGCCGTCCGCCTCCCCGGGCCCGGCCGGGACCGAGATGACCGAGCATCCCCTTGGCCTTCGGGCGCAAGCCCTGGCCCCGTCGGGGCGACGGCACCGGATTGTCGTGGCGGTCGCCGGCCATCACCAGGTAGTCGAAGAACGCCCGTGCTGCGGCCGCCCGGCGGTTCACCGGCGCCGCCGCCGGGCCACGTCGGGCGTTGATCGCCACCACCTTGGTGGCTCCCTTCTGCGTGGCGGACTGCCAGTCGACCCAGTCGAAGATGTCGGTGGGGACGACATCGGCGAGCTCGATCGACCGCTCCACCAGAAATCGGCCCAAGCACATCACGTCGAACGCGTAGGCCCGCACCGTTGCCGGCGAGAATCGCCGCGTCCGAAGATGAGCCAAGAACCGGTTCCCGGCGTCGACTCCCTGCCACGTGCCCGCCAGTCGATGTGTGCCGTGGTGGCGCTCGACCGAGACCGTCGCTGCTTGCGTCTTCATCGCCCATCACCGAAGGCCGGCTCCTGGATCCCACCGACCAGGACCGCGAAGCGCTCCAGATCGCCCCGCAGTTCCTCCACGTCGTAACCGCCGCCAACGAAGCGATCCAGTGCCGCGCCGACGCTGTCATCGTTCGCCAACCAGCTGTCGAGGAACTCCAGCAGCTCGCCGAGCTCGACCGCATCTTCGGCTTCGAGGAACACGGGTCGGACCTTCATCGTCACCTCCACCAGTCATGTCCCAGGCTCAGCATGAACCCGGCCGAATCCCGGCGGGTGGACCCTCAGGCCGCTGCTCTCAGCGGGTCCTCCTGTAGCCGGTTAACCCATATGGGATTGGTGGTCTTGAGGTGGATCCAATGCTCGGCCGGGAAGTCGTAGAAGGCCAGCAGCGGCTCGGCATCGTCGACGATCTTGGCCACCGCCTTGGGCCACTTGGCGGCGAACTCGGCGGCGAAGGCGTCGATGGCGACCACGGCGTGATCACGGTCGGTGGCGTCTCGGATCTCGGCCAGCATCCGGCGGGCCGTCGGCTGGGCTGACTTGGGAAGGGCGTTGAGACAGTTCGCAACCTTGTGGAGTTGGCACCTGGACACGACGGGATGGTCAAAGATCGCCTTCACGGCGGTCACCAGCGCCTTGGCCCCGTCGAGCACGCACAGGATCGGCCTGGTCGTGTCCAGGCCGCGGTCGCGTAGGCCGACCAGCAGGTCTTTGACCACGGTGGCGTTCTCGGTGTCTCCTTCCACCACGCCGAGGGGGTACTTGGTCCCGTCGATACCGATGCCGAGGGCCACGACGCACAGGTGGTCGGCGAAGTGCACGCCGTCGATCATCAGCGCCACCAGATCCAGGCCCGACAAGTCAGCGGCCAGCATGGTGGCCAGCGCGGACTCGGTGGCGGCCACGAAGCGACGGCTCACCGCGGACTTCGAGGTGGATCGGGCGGTGGCCTCCACGCCGGCGCCGACGGACTCGAGTCCGGCCGAGTAGCGCCGGGTGGACAGCTTGGCCATCATCCGCTCCAGGGCCATCGCCCCCAGCAGCTACGTCGAGGCGAACACGTCATAGGCCGGGATGCCCACCTCGGCACTGCCGTCGGCAGTACGGGCCCGTGGTCGGCGAACTGGCACCCGCCGGCCGCCGAGGGTCACCGAGCCGTCCTCGCTGCCGTGACGCACCGCTACTCGGTCGCGATCGTGGGCGCCTTTGGGCCCGCAGAGGTCGTTGACGCTGTCGGCCATCATCACCTGCATGACCTGCAGCCCCGCTCCGACGGCGAGGGCGAGCAGGCCCTCCCGCACCGTGTCGGCGAGCTCGCCCATGGCCACCGTGACGGTGTCCGGCAGCACGATGTCGGTTGACGCGGCCTTGGTCTGATAGTTCTTGTTCACTGGTGGTCCCCTTGCTGTCGGTGTTCTGGCGAACGCCCGACACCTACAATCCGGCAGGTCTCAGGCGGGGGACCACCACCTCAAGTTCCACGACTGCCGGGACAACCTCCCTGCTCATCCTCGACACGTCATATGCGCAGGTGACACCTCGCTCATGGGTGTCCGCTCGTGGCGAGGGCGGGAACGAGGTGGGGGACAGTACGGATGCGGGGTAGCCGACGGCAACGATCAGCACGAGGGCGCCGCCACGCCAGTCGTATCGGACTGCGAGGCACCTTCGCCGTTTGGTCGACACCGGGTTGTCATCAGATCAAGGTCGTGGCCGTCAAGACGGTCTACGGGAGCATCCAGTCGATCGTGCCGGTCCGGCCCACCGTGGAGGTGGTCGTCGAATGACCGGCGCCGGGCCCTACCAGCCGAACACGGTGGCGGCCAGCAGCAGTGGCATGGTGAGTCGTCAAACAACATGCTCCGCCGGACGCTTTGTCGGCAACGGCAAATCTGCCACCCTGCGTCGGAGGGTGGCAATTCGGCCCCTTTCGAAGGATTCTTCAGGTGGTCATTCTTCTCGTGCCCCCTCCCGAAAGGACTATTTACACGATGAAGACCACCTGTCACGTCGAGCGCCCGAATGGCGATGCTGTTGTCACCTCTCAGACCGAGCCATCCACGACGTCCGCCAACACGGACGCAATTTTGGTGAAAGAGCGGGTACTAAAGCCACGGATGTGGAGTGGCGTCGTTGCCAAGACCGTGCTCGTGGTCTGTATGGCTTTCGTCGGACCGCTCGCCGCCAATGCACCAAGCGCCGACGCCGGCGCCGGCGCCGGATCGTTCTCCTTGGCATCCGGCGAGTCACTGTCGGGCTCCCAGGTGCTGATGTCTTCGAGTGGTCAGTACAAGTTGGCGATGCAGGGCGACGGCAACTTTGTGCTCTACACGGGGCAGCGCGCCCTCTGGCAGACCAAGACGTACCCGAACCCGGGCGCCCGAGTGATCATGCAGACCGACGGGAACCTGGTCGTGTACAACGCGTCCGGCGGGGCGCTGTGGGCCAGCGGCACGGCCGGTCACTCCGGAGCCTCACTGGCCGTCCAGAACGACGGGAACGTCGTCGTCTACGCGACGAACGGACAAGCCCTCTGGAACACGGGCACGACCAGCTCGTCGCTGGCCCCGGGCGACTCGCTATCGGCTTCCCAGTACCTGAACTCGCCCAACCGCTTGTACCAGCTGGCGATGCAGGGCGACGGCAACTTTGTGCTCTACACGGGACAGCGCGCCCTCTGGCAGACCAAGACGTACCCGAACCCGGGCGCCCGAGTGATCATGCAGACCGACGGGAACCTGGTCGTGTACAACGCGTCCGGCGGGGCGCTGTGGGCCAGCGGCACGGCCGGTCACGCCGGAGCTTCTCTGTTCGTCCAGAACGACGGCAACGTGGTCATCTACGGATCCACGGGCCAGGCGCTGTGGAACACGGGCACATGGAACACAACCACGACCGGGCGAACGTGGGGCCAGACTCGCAGCTACAACGGCTTTCCCGCCGGTCAGTGCACGTGGGGGGCGAGTGACCGCTTCCACGCAGCGACCGGTACATACCCGAACGTCACCGGCAACGCCAAGGACTGGGGCAGCTCGGCCAGATCTCGGGGATGGACGGTCGTCGCCGGCGCCCAGACCCGTTCCATCGTCGTCTTCCAGCCCTACGTGAACGGAGCCGACCCGACCTACGGCCACGTGGCGTGGGTGGACTCGGTTGAAGGCCGCAGCGACGGGCTCTGGGTGCATATCACGGAGATGAATTGGGCCGGGCCGTACTTCAGCACCCGGGTCGTGAAGGACCTGCCGGGGATGGCCTACATACTCGTTCCCTAGTTTTGACCTGAAATTGTCGATGCAAAACAACGCTGTGACCAGCGCTTTCACCTAGCGAGGGTGCTCGCGATCAGCACCGAATGTCGTCAGGATGGCTCCAAACCCTTACGCGACAAGGGTTTGGAGCCATCGTGCTGCGTACCGTAAACCGTCCATCCCGATGGAGACCTACCTGCGGACGAGAAGCCCTCTCTTGCCCCTTGTCGAGGCAGGCAATCCTGGTCTTGTCGGGATGCAACCGCAGCCCGAACGGTTCCAGGATCGCCTCGATCCGGGCCTTGGCCGCGATAGCCTGGCCCTGGTCGGGGCGAGCACGACGGAGTCGTCGCAGTACCTGACCAGCGACCTGTTCGGTGACCACCCCACGCTCGAGCACCCTTGGTCTCACCTCTTCCCTCGTGCCGATGAGCGTCCCCGCGCCCGAATGCAGGCGCTGCCCGGTCAGGGAAGAGATCCGAGGAGACGGCCGAGCGCGGTGGCGTAGCCGTCGGGGTCGGTACCGGCTGCCGAGACGTGATCGGCTCCGGCGACCCGCAGGTAGTGCACCAGGTCCGGTCGGGCCCGGGCGAACGCGTCGGCGATCGCCGGCGGAACGACCACGTCGGCGCCGCCTTGGACGACGAGCGTGGGAGTTGACAGGGCGGCAGCCAGACGGGGTTCGTCGTAGCGGTCGAGGTGCACACCCAGGCCGGTGAGCATCGTCCGTGTTGCCCGGGCGACGACGGAAGGCACGTCGTGGCGCCTGAAGCTCGCGTCGAGGGTCGCCGCCCAGTCGAGCAGCGGTGAGTCGAGGACGAGCGCCCGCACGACGTCACGCTCCGGTGACTCCTCGCTGGCCACCACGGCCATGCCCCCGCCGAGGGACCAACCGTAGAGGACGACGCCCTGGGCGCCGTTGGCCCGGGCGTAACGGATGGCGGCCTCGACGTCGTGCCATTCGGTGTCACCCAGATGGCTGTGGTCGTCGTGGCTCGCAGCGGCGCCGACGTCGTTGCGGTAGGTGATGGCCAGCATCGGGAAGCCGAGGGCATTGATGGTCGGCATCGCCGGCAGAGTGTCGGCTCGACTGCCTGCGAGGCCGTGGATCAGCAGCACCCACGTCTGGCGTCGGCCTGCCAGGTACCACGCCGGCAATGCCCCGGTGGGGCCCGGCACGGTGACGTCTGCGAACGGAAGGCCGAGGGCGGCGAGCGGGTCACCGGTGAAGGGGTTGGACTGGATGCCGACGCGCTGACCGGCGCGGAGGTGGCCCGAGACGTCTGTCAGTGATCGGGTGACCGTCGTGGCGTTCTCGGCGACGACCGGGCCGACCCTGGCGCGTCCGGAAGGCCAGGACAGTCGGAACGATCCGGGCTCACCGGCATTCTGGCCGTGTGACAGAGTCACGGTGGCGGCGAGCGTGTCGACGGCAACGACCCGGAGCGGGTAGGTCTCGACGACCGGGTCCAACCGGGCGAGCCGTTGGGCGAAGTACCAGCCGAGGACGCCGAGGGCGACGAGCCACAGGCTCGAGCCGGTCGCCACGGCGGTGAGGACTCGCCGTCGCCACGGGCGGGCCCGGCGACCGTCGGACGTCGGCCCCGAGCCGGCGAGCTGCGTGCCGCCCGGCATCCGCAGCCGGTCGGGACGGCACACCGTGCGGGTGGCGCGCGGCGCGGTCACGACTCCGCCCGGGCCCCGGCGCCGAGGGGGTAGGTGAGCCGGACCGTGGTGCCGCCGGCCGGTCCCGACTCAACCACGTAGGCGCCGCCGGCGGCCTCGACGAGGTGCACGGCGTTCTGTTTGAGCGCCCATGCCGCCATCACCTGCTCGGGGTTGCAACCGGGCCCGTCGTCGTGGACGGTGACGGTGAGGACGCCGTCGGCCGACCCCGCCGTCGCCGTCACGGCCGAGCCGTAGCTGTGGTACGACGCGTTGTTCAGACATTCCCGAACGGCTTCGGCCACGACCAGGACGGGGACGCCGTCGAGGTCGTCGGCCAGGGCCCCGGTGTCGAGGCTGACCGACACGGCGCCGGCGAACGTCGCGGCGACGCCGGCCATCTCTGCAGCCAGGTCGACGGGGGTGCGGGGATCGGCGGACAGCGCGGCGAGGAGATCGGCACGGAAGCGTGTGGCCCAGATTCGAAGGTCCGCCGGGGGCCTGTCGGCGCGACGGAGCTCGCGCAGGTAGGCCTTCGGATAGTCGTGGCCGAGCCGGTACGCGCTGCGGGCCGCCTGCAGCCGTGCCCGCTCGGCCGAGCTGTCGGCGGCAAGCCGTCGCAGCAGGGTGACCTCGCCAGTGACGAAACGGTACAGACTGAAGATGACCACGCCCAACCCGTAGAACCCGAGGTAGGACACCGCGTTGTCGAGGATGGCGGCGACCGCTCCGCGCCCGGCCGCCGAGCCGAGCTGGAACGCCGGAGCGACGGCCACGAGGTATCCGGCGGTCAGGGCAACCGAGGCAACCAGGCCATGGGCGAGTCGCCGGCAGCCGGCGGCGACTAGCACGGCGGTGACGACGGTGTACGGAAGCATCCAGAAGTCCGGGCCGACAAGGGCATCCGCCGGCGTCGCCGCCGCGAGCAGCAGAAGACCGCACAACCCGGCGACCGTCTCGGCCAGCGCCGCCGCCGTGTCGAAGGGCGGTCGTGTCGACCGGTGCCGGATGCGCAGGGCGGCACGGACGAACACGGCGACGCTGGTGGTCCCGACGACCACGAACGCCGCCGCCGCCAGGCCCCCATTCTCGCCGGGCATGGCACCCAGGAGCTGGATGCCACCGAGCAGGAGCGTTCCGGCACGCACGAGGCCGACCCCGAAGGTGATGACTTGCTCGGTGGAACGGGTCTCCTCGACGACATGCGTCATGACTGGGTCCTGGTGCCGGGAGGCAGCTCCCACGGGGTGACCAGGCCGAGCCGGATGGCGAGCCGGGCGCGGTCCGTCTGCTTCCCGCACTCCGGATAGATCTCTTTGATGTGCTCGATGTGGCGCTTCACGCCGGACTCGGCCAACGGCGGATCCAGCCTCCGGGCGATCTGCACCACGTTGAGACCCAGGGCCTCGAGGCGAAGCACCTCCTGCTGGCGCAGCGTCAGCTTCTTGCGTGCCGCCGCACCGATGCGTTCCAACAGCTTGGGATCGACGTGGCTTCGGCCCGCAAGCACCTCACTAATGGCGACGACGACATCGTCGATGTCGGCGGTGTCCTTGCCGACGTAACCCCGGGCGCCGGCAGCGTGGGTCCGCTCGATCATTTCGGCGCTATGCGACCCGGACAGGACGAGGACCGGTTGGCCCCGATCCGTGAGCATCTCGATCGCCGCCGCGCCTTCGAGGCCCCCGGTGTCGAGGCCCAGGTCGAGCACCACCACGTCGCCGGGATCACCGGCGGCGATGAGCGCCTCGACGCTGGCGAACCCGCGGACGCGGGCGTGCGGGCCGGCGCGGGCCTTGAGTCGTTCGACCTCGAGATCACGCGTGAACTGTTGGTCCTCGACGACGTCGAGGCGCACAGTCGGCGGCAGGTGGCTCACCGGAGCTCACCTATGGCAACCGTGGGGTTCGTAGCCTCGATGAGGTCGATGAGCCGGTCGGCCTCGTGCCGCAGGGACGAGGGCACATAATCCTCCATCTCGGCGGCGCGCTCGAGGAGATCGAGCACGGGACCGAACACGTCGACGGCGACGAGTCGCCATTGCGATTCGTCGGCGACCTGTGACGCCTCCCTCTTGGCTGCCTCGTTGGCGGCGGCGATCATTCTCAGTTGGCGTCTCAGAGCGATTGACACAGCGGCTCCGCCGACGTAGAAGACCACGTAGTTGCCGGCGTTGGCGATGACCTGCGCCGCCCGCTCTCCGGGAACCAGGCCGGGAAGAGAGATGGAAGCGGCATAGGAGACCGCCAATACCAACGAAGCGGCACAGCCCCGCCATGCGCACTTCCAACGCGAACCGCCTCCCGCGTCGGCGCCCCGGTCTCTGCCCGCCAGTAGGCCGAGTGCCGTGGCGGTCACCACGGTGTACGGAAGCATCCAGTTGATGCTGCCGGTGCGGCCCACGGTGGACGCGGTTGCGTACGAGAGAACACCGAGGCCGACAAGTCCGAACGCAGCATCGGCCACCAGCAACGGCATCGTCAGCCGTCGGCGCCGGACAAGGGCCGCGGACAGCAGCAACGACTCCACGACACAGCCCGCTGCCGCGAGCTGGGCCGCCCGTGGATGCGAGTAGGCGGCGCCTCCGATGGTGACGTCGATTGCCGCCTGGAAGAGATGGATCAGACGGGCGCTTAGAACGAACACCAGGAGGCTGGCGTCGATTCGGGCCACCGTGAGACGTTCGATCTCAGCCCGAGATCCCGCGACTCGCCGACTGACGGCGTCGCGGGCGAGGGCCACCACCCGGCGTGTCGGAGAGTGACCGGCTGCGGCGCCGGGAGCGCCGTTCGGTTCTCCGGGAGCGGACAGCGGGGTACCTCCGATTCGACCGGTTCCAATGACAACCACGGCAATAGACCGTGCTCGTGGCCTGCGCAAGAACGATGCTCCACGCGGGGCTCGGCCGGCAAGGGGCAGAACGGCCACCCCGCGCTCGGGCGCTCACCAGCCGCACGGTGTTGGCCGCCGGTTTGGTCGTACTGAGGTCCCACCGCCAGGCGTCGGAGAACTCGGCGAAACGGGAGGCGGGGGACAGCTTGCGAGGCCGAGTCACTCTTGTACTAGTTCCCATATTATGGGTTATGGCGACCGACCAGTAACTGGGGAATGGCCGGGAACCCGCTGGCGGTGACGACCGACGCAGGCCCTGCGCACGATTCGGTGCATACCTGACTGACCAGGTCGTGTCACACCGCCACTGTTGCAAACCAAACCAACGAGTTTCCGCGAAGCCCTGGACAATACAGGCCCTCATGTCGTCCCCAACAGCAGGAGAGCGCCCGGCGAAACACCGGCCCCTCTCCTGCCGATCGGGTGTTCCCACCCGCTCACAACTCAACTGAGTGGGTGAACCCCCCCATAGCTGTCCAGGACCCGCCCGCCCGTTCCCGCCACGGCGATGGAGGCAGCCACGTCGTAGTTCCTCCAGTAGGCGCTGGCGGAGCCGGTCACCGCCGGGAGCGGGTTCGACCCGACGGCGAAGGGGTGGACCCCGCCGAAGCCGTCCAACGTGTACCCGCCTGAGCCATTAGGCAGTAACACCATCGACCGGGCGATGTCCCAGTTGGCCCAGTAGGAGGCACCGGTCACCG
>JBBRXY010000066.1:0-16787 GCA_038238185.1 Acidimicrobiales bacterium | reverse complement strand
TATGGGCGGCGGCCTGGGCGTGCCCTACGTGGAGGGGGAGCAGGCTCCGTCGATCACCGAGTGGGCGACCGTTCTCCACGACGCCTGCCGCCAGGCCGGCATCGAGTCGGAGGTCACCGGCGAACCGGGTCGCTCGATCGCCGCCGCAGCCGGCCTCACCCTGTACCGGGTGGGCACGATCAAGGCGATTCCCGGGATCCGGACCTACGTTTCGGTCGACGGGGGCATGAGCGACAACCCCAGGCCCGTCCTCTACGGCAGTGGCTACGAGGCTTTCCTCCCCCGTGCCCCGCACGCCGAGCGACCGCAGGTGGTGACCGTGGTGGGCAAGCACTGCGAGTCGGGCGACATCGTGGCGCGCGACGCCCGGGTGCCGGCCGATCTGGCGGTCGACGACGTGCTGTGCACGCCGGTCACCGGCGCCTACGGGTACTCGATGGCCTCCAACTACAACAAGGTCCCCCGCCCGGCCGTGGTCTTCGTGGCCGACGGCCAGGCCCGTGTGGTCGTACGCCGGGAGACTTTCGACGACCTCCTCCGCCTGGACGAATGACCCCATGCCGTTCCGGAACGGCATGGGTGCCCGCCGCCTACACCAGGTCGGACACGGCCACGGCGGCGCCCGGGAGCATCAAGGGCGTGACCGTCTCGCCGGAGCCGACGCGGCGCTCGTCCATGTACCCGCACGGCTGGGGATCGCGCGCCACGATCACGACGCCGGCCGACAGGTCGACGATCCATGTCTCGATGACGCCGGCCTTGGCGTACAGCGGCCCCTTGACCTCGTCGTCGAAGCCCACCGACGTGTCGGCGATCTCGACCAGGAGGAGGATGTCTTCGGGGCGCGGATGGCGCTCGGCGAAGTCGCCCGCCTGGGGCCGGACCACGCAGACGTCGGCCTCGGGCTCCGACGTGCCACCCAAGGCCACCGGCCTCCGTTCCCTGACCATCGCCCGATCGCCAACCGCAGCCGCCAGGGCGACGGCAATTCGTCCGGTCGCCATGCCGTGTTCGCCGCCGACGGGCGCGGCCTCGACGATCGCGCCGTCGACGAGCTCCACCCGGTCGTCGTCGCCGAGGATCCCGGCCTTCTCCATGCGGTGGTAGTCGTCCGCCGAGAAGCGGTGCGGATCGGGTCCGCTCACAGCCATACCCGGAACGGTAGCGCCCACGTTGCCAGCCGGTACGGTTGGGCCGTGGAAAAGAACGTGGTGCGTGTCGGCATCCTCGGGTGCGGAACGGTGGGCAGCGCATTGGTCGACCTCGTCGCCGAACACGGCGACACCATCGCCGCCCGCTCGGGGATCCGCCTCGAGGTGGCCCGGGTGGCCGTGCACGACATCTCCAAGCCCCGTCTGGTTGACTTTGGCGAGGGCGTGCTCACCGCCGATGCCGAGGCACTGGTGGTCGATCCCGAAGTCGACGTAGTGGTCGAGCTCATGGGGGGCATGGAACCGGCCCGTCGCCTCATCGCCACCGCCCTGAAGGCGGGCAAGCCCGTCATCACCGCCAACAAGGAAGTGATCGCCAGCGCCGGTGCGGAGCTGGTGCAGGTGGCGACCAAGGCGGGTGCCGCCCTGCTCTACGAGGCGGCTGTGGCCGGAGCCATCCCGCTGATTCGGCCCCTGCGGGAGTCGCTGGCGGGTGACCGCCTGCGCCGGGTCATGGGTATCGTCAACGGCACCACCAACTTCATCCTCACCCGCATGAGCGAGGGAGGCGGCTCGTTCGAAGATGCGCTGGCCGAGGCCCAGACCCTTGGTTTCGCCGAGAGGGACCCCACGGCCGACATCGACGGATGGGACGCTGCGGCCAAGGCCGCCATCATTGCCAGCGTGGCCTTCGGCGTGGCCGTGGTCGCCGACGACGTGCACCGCGAGGGCATCTCCGGCGTGACGTCCGAAGACATCGAGATGGCCGACCGCCTCGGGTACGTGGTCAAGCTCCTCGCCGTGGTCGAGGCCGTCGCCGACCCTCATGGGGGCCCGGGCGAGGTGGCCGTGCGCGTGCATCCCGCCATGGTGCCGAAAGACCATCCGCTGGCGGCGGTGCGCGATTCCTTCAACGCGGTCTTCGTAGAGGGAGCGGCCTCGGGCGAGCTCATGTTCTACGGGCGGGGGGCGGGAGGCCGGCCCACGGCGTCCGCCGTGCTCGGCGACCTCGTCGACGCAGCGTCGAACCTGGGCCGGGGCACGGTTCCGTCACCCGCCGGCCTCGTCCCCGCCCGCATACGTCCCATCGCCGAGCTCAGCTCGCAGTACTACATCACCATCGACGTCGTCGACCGACCCGGGGTGCTCGAGAAGGTGGCGGCGGCCACCGCTCGCCATGAGGTCTCGATCCTCAAGATGGAGCAACTCGGCCTGGGCGACGAGGCCCGGCTGGTGCTGGTCACCCACATCGCCGCCGAACGCGACGTGCAGGCCACCCTCGCCGACCTCCGGGAGCTCGACGAAGTCGACCGGGTGGGCACACTGTTGCGCGTCATCGGGCCCGAGTAGGGGAGTCGGTGGCGAGCGCGGCCTGGCGGGGTGTCATCGAGGAGTACCGGGAGTTCCTGCCCGTCGACGAAGGCACTCCGGTGGTCACCCTCCAGGAGGGGGCCACCCCGTTGCTGCCGGCTCCCCGGTTGTCGGAGCGATTGGGCGCCTTGGTGTGGTTGAAGGTTGAAGGGGCCAACCCCACCGGGTCCTTCAAGGACAGGGGGATGACTCTGGCCATCTCCAAGGCCCTGGAGGCCAAGGCCGAGGCGGTGGTGTGCGCGTCGACCGGCAACACCTCGGCATCGGCCGCCGCCTACGCGTGCCGAGCCGGGCTGACCTGCGCCGTGCTCATCCCCGAGGGCTACATCGCCCTGGGCAAACTGGCCCAGGCCCTCATTCACGGTGCCAGGGTCCTGCAGATCCGGGGCAACTTCGACGACGCCTTCGCCCTCGTGGCTGCCTTGGCTGAGAAGGCGCCGATCACGGTGGTCAACTCGGTGAACAAGAACCGCATCGAGGGCCAGAAGTCGGCTGCGTTCGAGGTGGTCGACACCCTGGGCGACGCTCCCGACATGCATTGCATCCCGGTGGGCAATGCCGGGAACATCACCGCCTACTGGAAGGGGTACCGGGAGTACTCCGATGCCGGTCACTCCACCCGCTTGCCGGCCATGTTCGGGTTCCAGGCCGCCGGGGCCGCGCCCATCGTCCTGGGCCATCCGATCGACGATCCCGAAACCATCGCCACGGCCATTCGCATCGGCCGGCCCGCCTCCTGGTACGGCGCCACGGCGGCCGCTTCCGAGTCGGGTGGTCGTATCGAGTCGGTCACCGACGACGAGATTCTCGAGGCCTACGGCTTCCTGGCGTCAGAGGAGGCGGTGTTCTGCGAGCCGGCATCGGCGGCATCGGTGGCCGGGTTGCTCAAGGTCGGTGCCCCCGAGGGGGCGACCGTGGTGTGCACACTCACCGGCCACGGCCTGAAGGATCCCGATCGGGCAATCGCCCAGATCGAGGTTCCGGCGGCGATCGATCCCGACGAGAAGGCCGTACGCGCCGCACTGGGGTTATGAGATGAAGTACGTGGTGTGCGTGCCCGACGGGGCCAGTGACGAGCCGGTGGCCGAGTTGGGCGGGCGCACGCCCCTGGAGGCGGCCGCCATGCCCAATCTGGCTGCGCTGGCGGCACGGGGGGAGGTCGGTCGGGCCGCGACTATCCCCGCCGGCTTTCCGCCGGGCAGCGATGTCGGCAACCTCTCGATCCTCGGCTACGACCCGGCCCGCTACCACACGGGGCGGGCGCCCATCGAGGCCGCGGCCATGGGGTTGCGGCTCGGGCCCGACCAGGTGGCCTACCGGGCCAACCTGGTCACCGTCGGCGCCGACGGCACCATGGTCGACTTCGCTGGCGGCCATCCGACGACCGACGTCGCGGGCGAGGTGATCGCCGCCCTCGACCGTGAGCTGGGCGGTGACGGCGTGGTGTTCCACGCCGGAGTCCAGTACCGCCACATCCTGGTGACTCCGCGGTCGTGGGCCGAGGCCGAGTGCACGCCGCCGCACGACCTCACCGGCCGTGCCGCCTCGTGGCCCACCGGGCCGGCTGCCCCCAAGCTCCAGGCCCTCATGGACGCTTCCCGTGACGTGGTCGGCCGGTTCGACCTGCCGGCCACCCAGGTCTGGCTCTGGGGCCAGGGCGCCCAGCCGGAGATTCCCGCCTTCTCGTCCGTCTACGGCGTGAGCGCGCAACTCGTGTCCGCGGTCGACCTGGTGCGCGGCCTCGGAGCGCTCACCGGAATCCCCGCTGTCGCCGTCGAGGGAGCCACGGGCTGGTACGACACGAACTACGAGGCCAAGCGCGACGCCTGTCTCGAGTCGTTGGCCGCCGGCACCGATCTCTTCCTGATCCACGTCGAAGCGAGCGACGAGGCCGGCCACGCCGGCGACCTGGCCGCCAAGGTCGAGGCCCTGGAGAACTGGGACCGCCGGATCCTCGGCCCCCTGATCGAGGGGCTGGAAGCCCTGGCGCCCTGGCGCCTCCTCCTGCTTCCCGATCACGCAACGCCGGTGGCCATGCGGACGCATACCTCCGATCCCGTGCCCTATGTGCTCGTCGATTCGGCCGTCGATGGCCCCGGCGGCGTCTACAGCGAAGCGGCCACCGAAGCCTGTGTGGCGGTCCCCGGGCATTCCCTCATGAGCCGCCTCGTCCAGCGCCCAGGCGGAGCCTGACTCGCCCGGCAGACCCACTCGACAACACCCGCGACTTCGAGATCGTGTCGGCCGGCGCCGCGTTGCTCAATGACGATGTTGCTCAAACGCCCTGATGTGGGTACGATGGCACCACCATCGTTGCTGACTCCGGGCCGGTAGTGCGTGTTGTGAGTCCAGATTGAAGTGACGGTGTGCGGCTCCGGAAAAACAGTCTCTGGCGTCTGGCCTCGAAGGTTGATGCGTACGCGGCGCCGCTTATTTTTCCTCAGATAGATCCTGTCTGTTTACGCGTCCTTTACCGCACCAATGCAGACCCGCCCCTATTTTTCATCGACCTCACCCCTATCCCAGGTGCCCCACATTCACGTGAGAGCCACTGACCGATCGTCACGCGTCCTCGCCGGCGCCGTCGGAACGGGACCCACCATCATGCCGGGAGGCAGACGATGAGCATTGCGCCCCAGGCACTCGAACGGTCCGTCCTCGAACGCAAGGAACGCGACGAGTTGGCGGCGATTGCCACGGCCATGGGCGTCAAGGCGTCGGGACGGGCTTCCAAGTCGACGCTCATCGGCCAGATCCTGCGCGAGGCCGGTATCGAGTCCGGTGCCGAGGAGAGTCCCAAGCGGCAACGTTCGTCGAAGGCGGCGGCAGCGGCCTCCGACAGCGCCGGAGCAACTGCCAATGGCGCCGCCGACCCGGCGGCGGTGATCGCCCCGCCCGCGCCGATGACCGACCCCGACGTCGACCCCGACGCCGACCCCGACGCCGACCCCACCCCCCGGCCCCTCGTCACTCCGCCGACGCGGGAGCCCTCCCCGTCGCCCGACGACGAGCCGTCGCCCACCGAAGGCGGCTCCGTGCCCGAACGGAGGGGCGGCTCCGTGCCCGAAACGGAGTCCGACGGCGAAGGCTCCGGTACCGAGGGAGCGATCGTCACCGCCCGGACCGACAACGGGAGCGACTCCGACACCGACACCATGGTCCCGGGTGACGGTGGCGGCCGGCAGGCCCGGGGCGGCCAGCAGGGCGGGGGAGCCCGCACCGACGACCGTCAGCGCAACCGCGACAATCGCAGCGGAGGGCAGGGCCAGGGCCAAGGCGGAGGCCAGGGCCAGGGCCAGGGCACCGACGTCGCCGGTGAGGGCGGGAACCGGCGGAGCAGCAGCCGGCGCCGCCGGGGCCGCGATCGCGGCGAACGGGTCCCCGCCCAACAGGACCGGGTAGACGACGTCCAGTTCTCCGGGGAACCCATCCCGGTCGAGGGCCTCCTCGACCTGCACGAGAAGGGATACGGCTTCCTGCGCACCACGGGCTATCTGGCCAGCGCCAAGGACGTTTACGTCTCGGTGAGCCAGGTCCGCCGCTTCGGTCTGCGCAAGGGCGACTACGTGAAGGGCGCCAGCCGCCCGGCGGGCAACAACGAGAGCTGGCCGGCACTCCTGCGCATCGACACGGTCAGCGACATGACCCCCGACGACGCTCGCCAGCGGCCGCGGTTCGAGGATCTCACGCCGTTGTTTCCCGATGCCCGTCTGCACCTCGAGGTGGCCGGCGACAGCACCAACATGGTGTCGCGCATCGTCGACCTCATCTCGCCCATCGGCAAGGGCCAGCGTGGGCTCATCGTCTCGCCCCCGAAGGCGGGCAAGACCACCGTTCTCAAGCAGATCGCCCACTCCATCGAGAAGAACAACCCCGAGACCCACCTCATGGTGCTGCTCGTCGACGAGCGGCCGGAGGAAGTCACCGACATGCGGCGCTCGGTGAAGGGTGAGGTCGTGGCCTCCACCTTCGACAAGCCCTCCGAAGAGCACACCCAGGTGGCCGAGCTCACTCTCGAGCGGGCCAAGCGCCTGGTCGAGGTCGGAAGAGACGTGTGCATCGTCCTCGACGGCATCACCCGCCTCTCCCGGGCCTACAACCTGGCCGCCCCCGCCACCGGGCGGATCATGTCCGGCGGCATCGACGTTGGTGCGCTGTACCCACCCAAGAAGTTCTTCGGGTCGGCCCGCAACGTCGAGGAAGGGGGCTCGCTCACCATCCTGGCTACCGCCCTGGTGGAGACCGGCTCCCGGATGGACGAGGTGATCTTCGAGGAGTTCAAGGGCACCGGTAACATGGAGCTCCGGCTCGACCGCAAGCTGGCCGAGCGCCGCATCTATCCCGCCCTCGACGTCAACGGCAGCTCGACACGCCACGAAGAGCTCCTGTTTGAGCGAAACCAGCTCCAGCAGGTGTGGAAACTCCGCCGGGTGCTCAACGCCCTGGAAGGCGGAGCGGGTCTCGAGTTGTTGATGGACAAGATCAGAAACACCAAGAGCAACGACGAGTTCCTGGCCGAGATCGCCAAAGCCCCGGCCGGGTAAGGAGACTCATGAAGACCGACATCCACCCCACCTACGAGACAGCTACCGTGCGCTGCTCGTGTGGCAACACCTTCACCACCCGTTCCACCAGGACCGACCTTCGGGCCGAGCTCTGCAACGAGTGCCACCCCTTCTACACGGGCAAGCAGAAGCTGGTCGACACCGGCGGCCGGGTCGAGCGCTTCGAGCGCCGCTACGGCGCCCGGGGCAAGGCCGCCAAGTAGCAGCGCTTCGGGTCACGTCGAGGACTACCATCTCGCCCGTGGGTTGCCGCCACGAGTTCGCGTCGGGACCCGTCGCGCTCGTCCCGAGGGAGTCACGCCATCTCTGAGACCCGCCTCAATGAGTACGGTGTCGCCGAGCGTCAGCCCGATCGTGGTCGGGCGCGCAGCGCCAACGACGCCGCCCTGACTCGGGCCCTCGGCGCACTCTTACGGTTGCCCTCCGCGCCTCCACCGGCGGCCACAGCGGTCGCCGCGACGCCACCCCCGGTCGCCCAGGCCCCCCGCCCGGTTGGTGCCTTCCTCGCTTCTCCTCACCTTGATCTCCCCGTCGACGACGACCCGTGGGCGTCCGACCCGGTGCTCGACGGGGCCATGGCCGCCGGCTCGGCGTCCGCGGGCCCGGCGGCCCACTCTGCCGAGTCCGAGGCGGCTGCCGAGGCGACCGCCGCCCTGCAGGAGTCGGGCTTCGGGAGCGCCCTGCACACTGCCCTGGGCGAGCTGCGCCGGATCACCGACGACCCCCCGCCCGTGCCCGTCGGTGCCGTGGCGGCGTGGTCAGAAGCCCAGGTTCCCCGATCTACGGGCCACTTCGATCCGACACCCGGCTCGGGCCCCGACCGGCCTTCCACGCAACGGCGGTCCATGGTCGCATTTGGCCGGGGTACGCCCGCCGGGGGGCTGGCATCGCTGGGCGACTGGTGGACCTCGCGTTGGAAGGAGCTCCTTCCCGGGATGGTGGTCGTTACGCTCGTCGTCGTCGCCTTCGCCGTCGTGCTGGCATCGGGGGGGCGGCGCGCCGACACGTCGCACGTCGACACCAGGCGGCCGATCGCCTCCGACCCCTCCACCACGATCGCCGGGCTGTTCACGACGGCATCGGTGCCTCCCGGTGTTCCCCCGGCCGACACGGGCGCTCCGGCCTCCGACAAGGCCACCCAGTCGGCGGCGGCGGCGGCCCCGAAGGAGTCGTCGTCGGATGGCTCGGGCGCCTCCTCGGCTCCCACCAAAGCGTCGAACCCGCCGCCGTCGGGCAGTCCGTCCACCACCTCGCCCCCGGTGACGCAGGCGTCACCCCCTGACACCACGCCCGACACGACCACGCCGGACACGACCACGCCGGGCACGACGCCCGACACCACCACCCCGCATGTGACGACCACGCTCCCGGACCCGGGGCCTCAGCCTCCGCCATCCGAGGTCTGCGCTCGTCGACCCGAGCTCTGCTAGCGCCACGGCATAGCCGAGAGGGGCGCTCGAACGGCAGAAGGGCGACCCCCCGGTAGCCTGGACTCGATGCTGGAACGCCTGGCCCGCCTGGCCCGTGAGTACGACGAGGTCATGGCCGACCTGATGCGCCCCGAGGTGATCGCCGACCAAAAGGCCCTCGTCGAGCGCTCGAGGCGAGCCAAGGCCCTCGAGCCGGTCGTGTCGGCGTACCGGCGCTACCGGTCGACCCTCGACGATCTGGCCGCGGCCAAGGAGATGTTGGGTGAGTCGTCGGGGCCCGACCGCGAGTTTCTGCGGACCCAGATCGACGAGTCGGAGCTGGCCCTGGTCGACCTCGAGAACAACCTGAGGCTGCTCCTGCTGCCCACCGACCCCAACGATTCCAAGAACGTCATCATCGAGATCCGGGGAGCTGAGGGAGGTGAGGAGGCCAACCTCTTCGCCAAGGACCTCTACGAGATGTACGGCCACTACGCCACCCGCCGGGGATGGAAGCTCGAGGTGCTGGCCGCCGACGCCTCCGACATGGGCGGGGTCAACGAGGTCACCTTCCTGCTCAAGGGCGACGGCGTCTGGACCCGCATGAAACACGAGGGTGGTCCTCACCGGGTGCAGCGGGTACCCGTCACCGAGGCTCAGGGCCGCATCCACACCAGTTCGGCCACGGTGAGCGTGTTGCCCGAGGCCGAGGAGGTCGATGTCTCGATCGACGAGGGTGATCTCAAGGTCGACGTTTATCGCTCGACCGGCCCCGGCGGACAGTCGGTCAACACCACCGACTCGGCGGTGCGGGTCACCCACCTCCCCACCGGCATCGTGGTGGCCATGCAGGACGAGAAGAGCCAGATCCAGAACCGAGCCAAGGCGATGCTCGTGCTGCGGGCCCGGCTGCTCAAGGCCGAGCAGGACCGGCGGGCCGCCGAGCTCTCGGAGACCCGGAGGGGCCAGATCGGCGGCGGCGGTCGCTCGGAGAAGATCCGCACCTACAACTTCAAGGACAACCGGGTCACCGACCATCGCATCGGCCTCACCCTCCACAAGCTCGACAAGATCCTCCTCGGGGATCTCGACGATCTCCACGACGCCCTCGTCGGCGAGGAACGGGCGCGCCAGTTGGCCGGACAGGACGAGCCGTAGTCGAGCGGGTGATCGCCGGCCGTTACGAAGTTGGCGAGGTGATCGGTCGCGGAGGAATGGCCGAGGTCTTCGCCGGCACCGACCACCGCCTGGGCCGCCAGGTGGCGATCAAGCTCCTGCTCCCGGCCATGGCGGCCCGCTCCGACATCCGCACCCGGTTCGAAGCCGAAGCACGGGCGGCGGCGTCGCTGTCCCACCCAAACGCCGTCGCCGTCTTCGACACGGGGGAGGAGGACGGGGTCCCGTACATCGTCATGGAACGACTCGGGGGCGAGACCCTGGGCGACCGCATCGCCGCCGGCCCGGTCGACTCGGCTTGGCTGGTCGGCGTGGCCTACGAGGTGCTCGGCGCCCTGGGGGCGGCTCACGCCGTGGGCCTCGTCCATCGCGACATCAAGCCCGGCAACATCCTGCTGACCGCCGAGGGCAGAGCCAAGGTCGCCGACTTCGGCATCGCCAAGAGCCTGGACGACGGCGACGGTGGCGACCTCACGAGCACCGGCCAACTCCTCGGCACGCCCGCCTACCTGGCGCCCGAACGCCTCGACGGCGCCGCCGCCAGCCCCCGGTCGGACCTGTGGTCCCTCGGGGTCGTGCTCTACGAGGCTCTGGCCGGGTTCAAGCCCTTCAGCGGCTCCACCGCCCTGGCCACGGCCCGGGCAGTGACGGCGGGCACGCACAGGCCCCTGGCGGAGGTCCGCCACGATCTCGATGCCGGCCTCGTCGCCGCCGTCGAGCGGGCCATGGCCACCGATCCCGCGGCCCGGTTCGCGTCCGCCGACGAGATGGCCGCAGCCCTGACTTCCCCGACCGCCGCTGCGGCCACGATCGCGGGCACGGCGAACCTGGCCAATGCTGCACCTGACACGGTGAACCTGGCCGGTTCCGGGCCTGCCGGCGACGGTACCCAGGTGCTCGCCGGCGACGCCATCAGAGCCCCGGTGGCTCCGGGATCGCCGCCCCCTCGGGCCCGGCGCGACTGGCTGCAGCGCGGCTTGATCGCCGTGGTCCTGGCCGGTCTGGCCCTCCTCGCCGTCTTCCTGGTCGTGCGGACCGGGTCGAGCAGCCGGCCACCTTCCTCGGTTGCCCGCGGCCCGTCGGCGACCGCGTCCCGGTCGACGACCACGGTGGCCTCCACCGCCCCCACGGCCGGCCTGGCCCGGCAACTGCGCGACGCCGCCGGCCGGCTCGGACCTGGCGACGGCTCCATGGCCACCAGCCTGGCCTCGCGTCTCCAAGCTCTCGCCGGTCAGGTCGAGGCCGGCGGAGGCGGTTCCGACGCCACCGCCCTACTGGCCACCACCGTCGGGTTGGCCAGGACCGGCCAGCTCACCGCCAGCACCGCCGCGACCGTGATTCAGTTGCTCGCACGCGTGACCGGCATCGACCAGTCGGTCGTCGACGCCCTCACGGGCGCCGGGGCACCCGCGACCGGCCCTGCGAGCACCAATGCCCCGGCGGCGGGCAAGGGGAAGAAGGGCAACGACTGACCCGCTGGCGGAGGGAGTGGGATTTGAACCCACGAGGGGTTGCCCCCTACACGCTCTCCAGGCGTGCCGGTTCGGCCGCTCCCGCACCCCTCCGAGTGCCACCAGGCTATCGTCTGGCGACGCACACGCCGCCGCTCCGTGCAGCGGCTGGGTCCTGCGCAACGAAAGTCCGTGAACCGAGTCAGGGCCGGGAGGCAGCAGCTCTCAGCGGAGCCTTTCGTGTGCCGCAGTCCAGCCTGGCCGCTGCACCGAGTGACGGCGTGCCGACGCAGTGCCCTCGAGCGCACTGGGGCACTCGAGGCTGAAGCGGAGGATTTCGGGTGTGGGAGCTGGTGATCTTCGTCGCGATCGTCGTTGGCCTGATCGTCACGTGGGGAGGACGGGTCCTGGGCCTGTTCGGAGCATTCCGGGACTGGGACATGTTCACGGCCAAGAAGCGACGCGCCGGCCATGGCGAGGGAGGGGCGCAGCCCGATCCCCCCGACTGACCAGACCTCGGGGGACGGCCCGACGGCCGCCTCCACGGCCGTGCAATAGCCTCGGCCGATGCCCGCGTTCCAGTCGCTGTACCGGCGGTACCGACCGCAGCGCTTCTCCGAGGTCCGGGGCCAGGACCACATCACCCACACCCTCGGCAACGCCGTCCGCACCGACAGCGTGGCCCACGCCTACCTCTTCAGCGGCCCACGGGGAACGGGCAAGACCTCCACCGCCCGCATACTTGCCAAGGCGCTCAACTGCACCGCGCCCGAAAAGGGTGAGCCCTGCGGCCGGTGCGCATCTTGTGTGGACATCACCGAGGGCCGGTCCCTCGACGTCATCGAGCTCGACGCTGCGTCCAATCGGGGTATCGACGCCATGCGGGAGCTGGTCGCCCGGGTGTCGCTCGGAACCCCGGGACGGTGGAAGGTCTACATCGTCGACGAGGTCCACATGCTCACCACCGAGGCGGCCAACACCCTCCTCAAGACCCTGGAGGAGCCGCCGGCCCACGTGGTGTTCGTGCTGGCCACCACCGAGCCCCAGAAGGTGCTCATCACTATCCAGAGCCGGACCCAGCACTTCGAGTTCCGGCTGTTCCCGGCGGCGCTGTTGGTGGAGCTGTTGCAGTCGGTGGCCACCGATGCCGGCCTCGACGTGGCCCCCGAGGCCATCGACCTGGTCGCCCGGCGAGGAAACGGGTCGGCTCGCGACGCCCTGTCGGTGCTCGACCAGGTGGCCGCCGCGGGTGGTATCGACCACGAGCCGCCCGGAACCGACGAGCTCATCGAGGCCCTCGTCGAGCGCGACGTCGGCCAGGCCCTGCTGTTCGTGGCCGAACGCTGCGGCGCCGGACACGATCCCCGCCAGCTCACCCGCCAGGTGCTCGAGCACCTCCGTCAGGCCTTCCTGGTCACGATGAGCCGAGGTCTGGTGGGCCTCCCCGACGACGACCTGGCCCGGGTGGAGGCCCAGGGCCGCCGCCTGGGCCCGGCCGCGGCGGTGCGGGCCATGGAGGTTCTCGGCGACACCCTCGTCGCGATGCGCGATGCGCCCGATCCCCGGGTACTGCTCGACGTGGCCTTCGTCCGCCTATGCCGTCCCGAGGTCGACGTGTCGCCGGCCGCCATCCTCGAGCGACTCGAGCGCCTGGAACGGCTGGTATCGGCTCTCGGCACTGGAGCGGCGGCAGCTCATCCCTCGGCGGCCCATCCTCAACCGCTGACTGAATCGCCGACGCAACCGCCGGCTGCATCCCCTGAGGCCCCACCGCCAACGGCCCCGTCGGCTTCGGCCCCGTCGGCTTCGGCTCCGGTTCCGCCACCGGTCGGCGAGGCCGGTGCCGTGGCGTCGGAGTCTCTCGGGTTCGGGCCTCCGCCCGCCGCGGCCGCCGCCAAGCCCCGCGCCGGTCCGGCGTCGGTCGTCCGAGAGGCCCTGGGCCCGAGCCGCCGGCCGGGTGCGGCGGAGGCCCGTCGGGCCGCCCCCGCCCCCGGCCCGCCCCGTGGCGACGCCCCACCCGAGCCCGGGATCGCGCCCCGCGCCCCGGCCCGCCCAGACCCAGCTGCTGTGTCTCCCCCCGCCCAGGCCGCTCCGTCCCAGGTGCGACAGGCCACGGCGCCGCCCGACACCGCCGCGCCGGCCAGTCCGGCGGCGGGGTCAGTGGAGTTCCCGTCCCGCGACGCCCTCACCCTGGCCTGGGGCGACCACGTCCTCGGGGCGATTCCCCGGCGGGCGGCTGTGCGCCTCCAGGTCGGACGGTTCGTGTCGGCCCACGACGGGGTGGCCGTGTTCGCTCTGCCCAACGTCGTCCACCGCGACCGCTGCGAGGAGGTGCGCGCCGTGGCCGAGGAGGCGCTGTTCGCCCACTTCGGCCGGCCCGTCCCGCTGCGCCTGACCGTGGAGACGAGCGCGCCGGTAGCCGCCGGAGCCGAACTGTCGCCGCCCCCCGACGACGATGTCGACGTGAACGACCTCCGAAACGCCCCGCCGGGCGAGCTAGCCTCACCACTTGACCACGTGATGAAAGCGTTCGAAGGCGCCGAAGTGGTGGAGGAGTAGCCGGTGTCCAACCCAGGAGAGCCCCAGCAGCCCGACATGAGCGCACTTTTGGCGCAGGCCCAGAAGATGCAGGAACAACTCATGTCCGCCCGTGACGAGGCGGCCGACCAGGAGGTCGAAGGCCAGGCCGGGGGCGGTGTCGTCAAGATGCGTGTCACCGGCGCCATGGAGTTCCGCAGCGTCTCCATCGACCCCGCCGCCGTGGATCCCGACGACGTCGGCATGCTCGAAGACCTGATCCTCGCCGCCATTCACGACGCCATGGCCCAGGCCGCCAAGGTCAACGAGTCGGCCATGGGTGGCCTCGATCTGGGGGGCCTCGGCGGCGGCCTGCTCGGCTGAGGTCCGGAGCACCGACACCTGTACGCCGCCCCTGTCCAGAGCCTCATCGACGAGTTCGGCCGTCTTCCCGGGGTGGGCCCGAAGTCGGCTCAGCGGATCGCGTTCTATCTCCTGAAGCTGCCTCTCGACGACGCACTTCGCCTGGCCCGCAGCATCACCGAGGCCAAGGAACGGGTGTCGTTCTGCACGCGCTGCTTCAACGTGTGCGAGGGCGAGGAGTGCGACATCTGCCTCGACACCCGCCGCGACACGACGCTGGTCTGTGTGGTCGAGGAGCCCCGCGACGTCGTGGCGGTGGAGAAGACCCAGGAGTTCAAGGGCCGCTACCACGTCCTCCAGGGCGCCATCAGCCCGCTCGAGGGCATCGGTCCCGACCAGCTCCGGGTGAAGGAGCTCCTGGCCCGCATCCGGATCGAGGAGGTGGCCGAGATCATCCTGTGCACCAATCCCAACATCGAGGGTGAGGCCACCGCCATGTACCTGGCCCGGCTGCTGAAGCCCCTCGGCATCCGCACCACCCGCATCGCCAGTGGCCTGCCCGTGGGCGGCGACCTCGAGTACGCCGACGAGCTGACCCTGGGGCGCGCCCTGGAAGGGCGCCGCCAGCTCGACGGTTAGCGACGAACACGAATCCCGGCGGCGGGGTCGTACGGTGGGGGGTCTGTGGCAGCCGGTCTCCGCTTCCGCATCTTCGGCATCCCCGTCCACATCGATGCCTCGTTCTTCGTCATCGCCGTCCTGCTGGGCCTTGGCGGAGGCACCGTGGTCTTCATCGTCAGCTGGGTGGTCGTGGTGTTCGTGTCGGTGCTCCTCCACGAGCTGGGCCACGCCGTGGCCTTCCGCATCTACGGCCAGCGGCCCCGCATAGTGCTTCAGGGGATGGGTGGCCTGACCTCGGGTTCGGGGCCGCTCACCGGGAGCTCCGACATCGTCGTCAGCCTGGCCGGCCCCCTCACCGGCCTGGTCCTGTTGGGCCTGCCCGCGTTCCTGCTCCAGAGCCCGACCGGCTCGTCGGTCACCTGGGATCTGGTGCTCCGCGAGCTGGTGTTCGTCAACATCGCCTGGTCGGGCGTCAACCTCCTCCCTGTGCTCCCCCTCGACGGGGGTCAGGTGGCGGCGTCCGTGCTGCGCCGGCTCAAGGGCGAGGAGGGCCAGCGGATCGCCTACAAGGTGTCCATCGCCGTGGCTGGCGCGGCCGCCCTGTACGCCTACCAGCTCAACTACGTCTTCGGATCGTTGTTCGCAGTGTTCTTCATCGCCCAGAACTACAACTCGCTACGCCAGGATCGCCTGGCCCACCAGCGTGAGCCCCTGGTGGCCGGGTACCAGGCCCTCCTGCGCAACGACCTGGACGCCGCCGTCTCGGCGGCCGACGGGCTGCTCGCAACGTCCCCGCCGCCGGGATCCGATGTGGCCGCTCCGGCCGTCGAGCTCAAGGCCTGGGCCCGGTTCGCCACCGGGGGAGCCACCGAGGCGGCGGCCGTCCTGGAGGCCATGCCGCCGGGCGTGGCCGTCAACGGGTTCCTGACCGGGTCGATGGCCCTCGACGAGGGTCGGATCTCCGAGGCCCTGGACGCGTACGCCGAGGCCTTCGTACGCAGCCAGTCTGGGCCGTGGAGCCTGATCGTGGCCCAAACCGTGACCCGCGCCGGCGTGGTGGACGAGCTCGCCGACCGCCTGCTGGCCACCAGCGGTGCCGGGGCGGGGGCGCTCGTGCACCTCCAGTCTCACCTGTTCGCCGCCGGCCGGTATCCCGAGGCGGCCCAGGTCGGCCAGCGGGCCTTCGGTGCCGGCGCGGACGAGCCCGCCCACGTGGCCTACGACGTGGCTTGCAGCTGGGCGCGGGCAACCAGGCCCGACGACGCCCTCGACTGGCTGGAACGGGCCGTCGAAGCCGGTCTGGCCGACCGCTCGCTGGTCGACGACGACCCCGACCTGGCCACCATCCGCGGCACCGCCCGCTACCGGGCCCTCACCGCCCGCATGGCCCCCCCGACTCCGACCGGGTGAGCGCTCGGCTCATCGGAAACGAGCGGCGCCGTCGTCCCCGACGTCGTGGCCTCCGAGGTAGGAGGCGGCGGTCGCGCCCTTGAACCACAGGTTCAGCATCCACGCCAGTGTCCCGATGATCGCCGCTGGCACCACGGCGAGGCTCGACCTGGGAAGCGCCCGGGTGATCAGGATGAGCGCCAGGGGCGGGGTGAGCGCGTACCAGGGCAGGGCAACCCACAGCATGGCGGCGAGGCCGGGCCGGCGGGCCAGGGCGGTCGGGATCTCGATGGCCAAGCCAGGGCGAGGGTCCACAACGGCAGTTTCCACTCGGTCGACCAGACGGCCAGGCTCGCGGCGAGGTCCGAGCGGAACGTGGCCCACGGGCCTGCCTCGCCCTGAGGAGCAGTGTGCCGCGTGCGCGGAGTATCGCAGCCCGACGGCCAGAACCCCGAGATTGGTGGCCAATCTTGGCGGTCGGCCTCCACCTTCACTACGCTCACCCGCGTGTCAGCTTTCCTACGGCAGTACCTGACCGTCGCCATCTTCTGCGGAGCGGCCGTCGTGATGGTCGGTGGCATGCTCAGTCTGGGCAAGCTGATCCGCCCCAGCCGGCCCCAGCCCCAGAAGTACATCAACTACGAGTGTGGGGTTGACCCCGTCGGGGTGGGGTGGTCGCAGAGCCAGATCCGCTACTACGTGTTCGCCCTGCTCTTCGTGATGTTCGACGTGGAGGCGGCGTTCATCTTCCCGTGGGCCGTCCGGCTCGAGGCC
>JBBRXY010000065.1:0-17115 GCA_038238185.1 Acidimicrobiales bacterium | reverse complement strand
CATCGCGGGGGGGGTGGGAGGGCCAGCGACCGGCGAGGCTGTTCGGCGAGGGGCACGGGGACGTTGTTCGGTGCGGTCATCAGGGGCGCTGCTCCTCCCGGTCCTGCTCGTGGAGCAGGCCGAACACGATCGAGTCCGACAAGGCCTGCCAGGAGGCCTCGATGATGTTGTGCGACACGCCGATGGTCGACCAGGTGCGCTCGCCGTCGGAGGAATCGATGAGCACCCGGGTGACGGCGCCGGTGCCCCTGTCGGTGTCGAGCACCCGCACCTTGTAGTCGGTGAGGTGGAGGTGGGCCAGGCCGGGATGGGCCTGGCCGATGGCCTGGCGCAGGGCCTGGTCGAGGGCGTTGACAGGGCCGTTTCCTTCGGCCGTGGCGATCAGGCGCTGGTCCTCACCGTGCTGATCGCGACAGTGCACCTTGATGGTGGCCTCGGTGACGAAGGCGCCGTCGGGCCGTTGCTCGGTGATCACCCGGAACGACTCCAGGGCGAAGAACGACTGCTCCCATCCGTCGGCGGCGCGCATCAGGAGCTCGAGGGAACCGTCGGCCACTTCGAAGTGGTAGCCCTGATGTTCGAGGGCCTTGAGCTGGTCGACGATGCCGGCGAGCGACCCCGCCCCGAGGTCGAGCCCCAGCTCGGTGGCCTTGAGCTCGAGTGTCGAGCGGCCGGCCAGCTCGCTGACCACGAAGCGGGTGCTGTTGCCTACCGAGTCGGGGGAAAGGTGCTCGTAGAGGTCGCGTCCCCGGGCGATGGCCGAGGTGTGCAGGCCGGCCTTGTGGGCGAAGGCCGACTGGCCCACGAAAGGCTGCTGGGGGTCGGGGGCGATGTTGACCAGTTCGGCGATGTGGTGGGCCACGGGAGTGAGGCGCTGGAGGCGCTCACCCTCGATGGTGCGCACGCCCATCTTCAACGACAGGTTGGGGATGGCCGCGCACAGATCGGCGTTGCCGGCCCGCTCGCCGTAGCCGTTGACGCACCCCTGCACCTGGGTCGCTCCATGACGGACACCCGTGAGGGTGTTGGCCACTGCGCAACCGCCGTCGTTGTGGAAGTGCACCCCGAGCTGCGCCGACACGAGCGGCCGCACCTCGCTCAGCACCCGCTCGACCTCGTCGGGCAGAGTGCTCCCATTGGTGTCGCACAAGACCAGCGTCTCGGCCCCGGCCTCCTCGGCCGCCTGGATGACGCGCAGGCTGAACTCGGGGTTGCGCCGGTACCCGTCGAAGAAGTGCTCGGCGTCGAAGAACACCCGGAGGCCGGCGTGGCGCAGGAACTCCACCGAGTCGTACGCCATGGCCACGGCCTCGTCGAGGTCGGTCCGCAGGGCCTCGACCACGTGGCGGTCCCATGCCTTGGCCACGATGCACACCGCCGACGTGTTGGCCTTCACCAGGTGGCGCAACGTGTCGTCGGAAGCGGCCGCCGACCGGGGCCTCCTGGTCGACCCGAAAGCCACGAGGGTGGCGGTCGCGAGGTTGAGCTCGGCCGGCGCTCGCTGAAAGAACTCGTCGTCTTTCGGGTTGGCGCCCGGCCATCCGCCCTCGATGTAGGCGACGCCCAGATGATCGAGCTGGGCGGCCACCCGGAGCTTGTCGCCGACGGTCAGCGAGAGACCCTCCTGCTGGCTTCCGTCGCGCAGGGTGGTGTCGTAGATGTCGACCGCATCGGGTAGGGCCGGTAGCGGGGGGTGTGAGGCCCCGTCACCCGTTGACCCCGACTCAGCCGGTGACATAGTCGAGCCAGTCCTTGTACCGGTCGACCTCACCCCGCACCGCGGCGAAGTACATGTCCTGCACGGCTTTGGTGATGGGACCGGGGGCGCCGATCTCGCGGTCGTCGACAGAGCGAATGGGCACCACCTCGGCGGCGGTGCCGGTGAGGAACGCCTCCTCGGCCAGGTACAGATCGGTACGCAGGAGGTTGGCCTCGGCCACCTCGTAGCCCAGGTCGCGGGCGATGGTGACAACCGCCTCCTGGGTGATGCCTTCCAGGGCCCCGGCCGCCACCGGCGGCGTGAGCAGGCGCCCGTGCTTGACCACGAACAGGTTCTCGCCCGTGCACTCGCTCACGTAGCCCTGGGGCGACAGGAGGATGGCCTCGTCGTAGCCGGCCTTGAGGGCCTCGACCTTGGCCAGCGACGAGTTCACGTACATGCCGGTGCCCTTGGCCGCCACGGGAACGGCGTTGGGGTCGTGGCGTTGCCAGCTGGAGATCTTCATGCGGACACCGCGGCGCAACCCTTCGTCGCCCAGGTAGGTGCCCCACGGCCACACGGCGATGGAAACGTTCACCGGGCACGGCAGCGGGTTGAGGCCCATCTCGCCGTACCCCAGATAGACGATGGGCCGGATGTAGCAGGCGTCGAGCCCGTTGGCCCGGACGGTGTCCTTGACCGCCTCCACCAGCTCGGCGGGTGTGAACGGGATGTCGATCATGAAGATGCTGGCGCTGGCGAACAGCCGGTCGATGTGCTCGGTGAGACGGAACACCGCCGCCCCCCGGCTGGTGGTGTAGGCGCGGATGCCCTCGAACACGCCACTGCCGTAATGCAGCGAGTGGGTGAGGACGTGCACCTTGGCGTCTTCCCATGCCACGAGCTCGCCGTCCATCCAGATCTTGTCGACCTTTTGAAGTGGCATCTCCGCTACACCCTTTCTGCGATGGCGTCGCCGATCCCGGCGGTGGTTGTGGTTGTCTTTCCGACGCGGGTGGCACAGGCTTTTTCGATACGAGCGGCGGCGTCGGCCTCGCCCAGGAACTCCAGCATCATGGCAGCGGAACGGATGGCAGCCACCGGATTTGCGGTGCCCTTCCCGGCGATGTCGGGTGCCGAACCGTGCACGGGCTCGAACAACGACGGTCCGGTGCGGTCGGGGTTGAGGTTGGCCGAGGCGGCCATGCCGATCCCGCCGGTGACCGCGCCGCCGAGGTCGGTGAGAATGTCGCCGAAGAGGTTGTCGGTGACGATCGTGTCGTAGCGATCGGGCGACGACACCAGATGGATGCACGCGGCGTCGATGTGGTCGTAGGAGGTGGTGACGTCGGGGTAGGTGGCACCGACCTCGTCGAAGGTGCGCTGCCACAGGCCGCCGGCGAACGTGAGGACGTTCGTCTTGTGGACGAGGGTCAGGTGCCGACGGGGACGGGAGCGGGCCAGATCGAAGGCGAAGCGCACGCAGCGTTCCACCCCCATGCGGGTGTTCACCGACCCCTGGGTGGCCACCTCGTAGGCCGTTCCCGTGCGCAACGATCCGCCCTCCCCCGCGTAGACACCCTCGGTGTTCTCCCGCACGACCACGAAGTCGCGATCGTCGGACGTGAACGGACGCAGGTTCACGTAGAGGTCGAGCTGGAACCGCAGGCGCAGGAGCAGGCCCCGCTCCAGGATGCCAGGAGCCACGTCGGGCGAGCCCACTGCCCCGAGGAGGATCGCGTCCATGCCTCGCAGCTCGTCGAGGACGGCGTCGGGCAGGATCTCGCCGGACCGCAGGTACCGCACCCCACCCAGATCGTGCTCGGTGGTGTCGAGGTCGACTCCGACGGCGCGCACGACTTTCAGGGCCTCGGCTATCACCTCGGGACCGATTCCGTCACCACCGATGACACCGACTTTGTAACCCACAGGCTCCTCGAAACAAGAAAACCGCCCACCTGGGTGGACGGTCGACAGCACACGCCGGGGCCCGGCGCGTGCTCAGGAAATTACGGAGATCGGAGACGTTGACACTCGTCCACAGTGTCGTTGGCCACGCTCGTCCCGTCAACCCGGACGGGTGTGCCACACGGGGTTGGACCCCCGTTAGCCTTGCCCCATGGCTGAGCCCCAACTGTCGCGCGCCACCCACGATCGCCTCAAGGCCGAGCTCGACGACCTCATGACCCGGGGCCGCATCGATATCGCCGGCACGATCCAGCGGGCGCGCGAGCTGGGCGACCTCAAGGAGAACGCCGACTACCACGCCGCTCGCGAGGACCAGGGCCGCATGGAGGCTCGGATCCGGCAGCTCCAGGCCCTCACCGAGCACGCCGAGATCGTGGAGGAGGGCGAAGGCGACGGCACCGTGGCCACCGGCAGCATCGTGGCCCTTCGCTACGAGGGCGACACCGACGTGGAGCGCTACCTCGTCGGCTCCATCGAGGAGCGCCGCGACGACCTTCCCGTGATTTCGCCGAAGTCCCCGCTCGGCCTGGCCCTGCTCGGGCACACCATCGGCGACACCGTCGGGTTCGAGGCCCCCAGCGGTACGCTCACCGTGGAGATCGTCGAGATCGCCGGCTAGGGAGCCTGACCGCTTGAAGCCTGCGCTTCCCCCGGGCCGTACGATCCAGATGCCCGGGCGCGGACAGACGTTCATCCGGGAGATCGAGGGCCCGCCGGGCGCCGCCACCCTGGTGCTGCTGCACGGTCTCACCGCCAGCACCGACCTCAACTGGTTCGAGTCCTTTTCCGCCCTCGGGCGCCAGTTCCGGGTGATCGCCTTCGACCATCGCGGCTACGGGCGGGGGCGGCCGGCCGACGGAGAGTTCAGCCTCGAAGACTGTGCCGACGAGGCGGTGGCGGTGGCCTCGGCACTCGGTGTCGACCATTTCGTGCCCGTCGGCTATTCGTTGGGCGGAGCCGTGGCCCAACTTGTGTGGCGCCGCCACCCGAAACGGGTGTGCGGCCTGGTGCTGTGCGCGACCAGCCGCACGTTCCTCGGCACCCTTCGGGAGCGCCTCATCTGGCGGGCCCTCCCCGCCTGGATGCTCGTGGTGCGCCTGGTCCCCGGCCTCGGACGACGGTATGTGGGAGCCACCCTGATCGCCCGCTTCGACGGTTCGCAGTGGCGCGATTGGGCCGCCGCCGAACTGCGCCGGGCCGAGCCCGCACACATGCTGGCCGGGGCCCGGGCGCTGGGTCGCTTCTCGTCGGTGTCGTGGGTCGGGACGGTCGACGTGCCGGTGGCGGTGGTGATCACGACCCACGACGTGTTGGTTCCTCCTTCGCGGCAGTTGGCCTTGGCTGCCGCCGTTCCCGGTGCCACGGTGCACGAAGTGGCCGCCGACCACGGCGCGCCGGTGAGCGCCCCCGAGGTGTTCGTGCCCGCCCTGGTGGACGCCTGTCGGTCAGTTTTCGAACGAGCCCATTGCCAACACTGAAAACCCCTGATATGCATTAGGGCCGTGAGGCAGGCGGTGCTTCGGCGAGCGGTCGTGGTGGCGGTGGCGAGCGGGTCCCTCCTGGCCGCGGCCTGCTCGAGCTCGAAGGCCGGCGTCACGGCCGCCCGCAAGGACATCGCCACCGCGGTCGCGAACACCACCACCACCAACCCGTATGCGGTTCCTCCCGTGATCGACATCGCGTACGTGAACCGAGTGTTGGCCGGCCTGGACGCCGCCGTCGGCGACGTCGTGAGATTCGTCGTGAAGACGAAGCCCGCGCCACACGAGATCACGTTACAACTGAAACCCCTATACACCGATCACATGGCCTCCTTGCAACTCGAAGGCTTCCACCAAGATTCCATTGAGGATTTTGAAGGATACCGAGCGACCCCCGGGAACAAGATTTCGAAGGTAGTCGAGCTCGTCTCGGCGACCAGTACTTGCATTTTTGCCCACCTATCCCGTGATTACGGGCCAGTCGTCGACGTGCCGAACCCCGATCTATCGGACCAATGGGTGGCACTTGTACCGAAAGAGTTGGCTCGAGATCCAAATTCCTACAATGTCACCGGTTGGATGTATGCCTATGACGGCTTTGAAATCGATCACCTGAGGCCGAAGAATCCATGCGGCGACTCGTCCTAGCGGCGTTGCTCACAGCGACCGTTGTTGTCAGCGTCAATGGGACGAGCGCGTCCGCGACCTGCATAGCCCAAGGGAATGGTGCCCGATGCGGTAAAGACGAGCAAGTCGCACAGCCCGGTAACGAGGGCACCGGGTCTCGAGGGCCGGGAGGCGGCGGTGGTCCGGAGATGATGTTGTACCCCAAAGTGGTCACCGGTCCTGACGGGAAGCCTTGCACCACCGGAGTAAGCATCCCGGTGCCGGCTGAGAAGGCGGAACAGGAGAAGGCATACGCGAGGGAGCAGTGGGAGCTGTTGCTGCCAGGGGCCCCACTTTGTCCCGACCAGCCGGGCGTGCCCGCAGTGAGTCCTCGCGTAATTGCCACGTCCTTCTGGCAGAACATACCGCTGCCGAAGCCCCAGCCACATATTGCCCCGGGGTGGGCGATTACTGGGAAGACGGCCTTTCTGGAAACCCATGGTGAGCGCCAGCACGATTATTCACGTGACACGCCATTCGGCGGCCTCGGGCTCACGGCCAGGGGGCAGTACTTCGTCGACTGGGGCGACGGGGAGACGACCGGCCCCTACGACGTCGAGGGCGGAGCCTGGCCCGACGGCCAGATCACCCATACCTACATCAACGTGGGCCTCTACAACGTGGTGGTCACCGAGCAGTGGTCGTCGACCTGGCACCTGGGTGGCGAGAACGGCACCCTCACCGGCCTGGAGACCGAAGGGGGCATCGACAACTTCCGGGTCGAGCAGATCCAGGCGGTGGTCTCCGGCAACTGACGGCCAGTACGCGGTCTGGCAGTCCAGTGAACAGGGTCCTTCCGACGGGAAGCCCAGGTCTCGACTGGATCAACAGAATCTTTCTCGGCCGAGGCATCAAATGCTTGCACATAGCTTGGAATGGTGGCTAGGATACGAACATATGTTCTCCACGGTCCTTGCGGCTGACAAGCTGCTGCGAAAGGCATTGGACGAGCTCGAGCCTTGCTGTTTCGACGGTGACGACGCCGCTCGCCTGCTGAAGCTGTTCGCCGAGGCCGAGCGGCTCGCCGCGGCGGGCAAGGCGATGATGGCCCGGCGGGTCGAGGAGACCAACCGGTGGCGGCGAGACGGCGCCCGCAGCGCGGCCGACTGGTTGGCGGCCACTACAGGCTCGTCGGTGGGCGCGGCGGTTGGCACCTTGGAGACGGCCAGGCGCCTGGAGAAGCTCCCCGCCACGGCTGAGGCCCAGCGCCAGGGGCGGTTGTCCGAGGCCCAGGCCAAGGAGCTCGCCGCCGCGGCGACGGCCAAGCCCGACGCCGAGGCCGATCTGCTGCGTGCCGCGCAGAGTGAGCCGGTGGCGGCCCTCCGCCAGCGTTGCGCGCGGGTGAAGGCCGTTGCCCATGATGACGAGGCGGCCCGCCACCGCCGGATCCACCAGGAACGCCGCTTGCGGTACTGGAACGACGCCGACGGGGCCTTCCGGATGGACCTGCGAATAACCACGGAGGCGGGAGCGGTGATCCTGGCCAACCTGAAGCCGTTCTGCGACGAGATCTTCGCCGAGGCCCGGGCCGCCGGGCGCCGTGAGCCAACCGAGGCCTATGCCGCGGATGCCTTCGTCCGTATGGCCGAGGCCGCCGGCTCGCGCAACGGCGAAGAGGCTTCGTCAGGACCCAGGGCAACGGTGCACGTGCGGGTCGACCATGCCGCGTTGGTGCGGGGCCACGTCGAGGGCGACGAGGTGTGCGAGGTCCCCGGCGTCGGGCCCATCCCGGTGGCCACGGCCCGGGCGTGGGCCGGCGACGCCGTGCTGAAGGCTCTCGTCACCAAGGGTGTCGACGTGGTGGCCGTGGCCCACGCCGGGCGGACCGTCACTGCCGCCCAGCGGGCCGCCCTGGAGGAACGAGATCGAGCCTGCGTGGTGCCCGGCTGCACCGTGACCAGGGGGCTGGAGATCGACCATGTCGACGGCTGGGCGGTCACCCGCACCACCACCCTCGATCGCCTGGCCCGATTGTGCTCGTGGCACCACGACCAGAAGACCTACTTCGGCCATCGCCTCGAGGGGCGTGCCGGTGACTGGCGGCTCGTGGCACCCGAGCATCCGCCCGACGATGACCATGCCGACTCCGGATCGGACCCGGCCGGGCACCCACCCGGAACGCTCCACCTGGCGCTAGCCGGGTCGACGCAATAGTTCCCTCGCCGGCAGCCCTCGCCCGCTTGGAGCGAACGCTGCGGATCGAGCCGTGGCCATGAACACTTGGCCGCGTAGCGCCAGACCCAGGGGCGCCGCCCGCAAGGACGCAGGACGACGCCATACCGGCGCCCTACGGCAAGGACGACGACGCCGCGAGCGGCGTCCCCGGCTGGCGGGACCCGGCAATGGTTTGTGGCCTGGATCAGCTAGGCGACGACGCAGCTCGCGATTCCCTGCCACAGCTGGTTGGCGCCGCCGTTCCAGTCCCACTGGATCAGGCCGGTGCCGGTTTCGACAGATGCTCCGGCCACGTCCAAGGCCCGGCCGCTACCCACGTTGATGAACACGACGAAGTCGGGGCCGAAGGCGTACTGGCGCCACAGTTGGGTGGCGCTCCCGTCCCACTCCGACTGGACGATGGCTGCCCCGTTGTCGGTCGACGAGCCAGCCACGTCGAGGACCATGTTGCTGTTGAGGTTCACCAGGACGAAGGACCCGTCAGGGAGCGGCAGGGGGACCCAACGTTGGTTGTCGTCGCCAGTGCTCAGCCATTGGATAACGGGTGCCCCGTCGTCGACGGCGGCTCCTGCCACATCCGCTACCAGGCCACTGTTGGCGGAGACGAACTCGTAGCCGCACCCTTCGCTCGCGGCACCGGCGGGGGTCGGCGCCATGAGCAGACCTGCGCCGGCAATCAATGTTGCGCCCACAGCCACTGCCCGACGCCAGAATCGTCTCGCCGTCATTTGTTCAGTCCCCTCGTCGACTACCGACGACTGTAACCAGGCGGCCAGCGGGCGGTACAAGCCTCTTCCACCGCCGTCGCGGCACGGGTCACCGCCGCGGCATACTTACGCCCCGGTGATCTGGTCGTCCGCCCCACCGGCCCGGATACGGAGACCGCAGCCGCCACTCCCCCGGCACCGTCGCCCACGGGGGCGCTCACCGAGGCGACACCCGGCTCCCGCTCCTCCACGCTCTGGGCCCAGCCCCGGCGCAGCGAGGACGGCTCTCCCCGCAGCACCTTGCCGGCCGAACCGACGCTGAGTGGCAGCAATGCCCCCACGGCCACGATCGTGCGCAGGCCGTGCGGCGACTCGAGCGACGCCACGCACAAGCGGCGGTCCCCCCGGCGCACGTAGAGCTGCACGCTCTCGCCGGTGTCGTCCCGCAGGCGCTCCAGGGCCGGCCGGGCGGCGACGGGCAGGCTCAGGCCGGTGAGGCGCGGGCCCAGCGTGAACCGACCGTCGTCGGTGCGCTCCACCATGCCGTGGACCTCGAGGGCCACGGCCAACCGGTGAGTCGTCGCCCGGGACAGGCCCGTCGCCTCCACGAGGCCCCCCAGGCCCAGCGGCCCCGCTTCCAGGGCACCGACCACGGAAAACGCCTTGTCGAGCACGCCCACACCGCTTACACTATCCATACAGCGAGATTAGCGTCTCACATACTAAGACGCAATCGTTCTCTGGCACGTTTACCTCCTCGCTGGTAGGCAAACCGACCAAGGAAGCCGAGGAGCCCCACATGACCCCCCCCAGGACACTGAGCGAGAAGGTGTGGGACGACCACGTCGTCGACCGTGGAACCCGGACCGACCAGGCCAAGGGTGAGCCCGACCTGCTCTACATCGACCTGCACCTCGTGCACGAGGTCACCTCCCCCCAAGCGTTCGAGGGACTGCGCCTGGAGGGCCGCACGGTGAGGCGGCCCGACCTCACCGTGGCCACCGCCGACCACAACGTTCCGACCACCGACCTCGAACTGCCGCTCGCCGACCCCGTGTCCGCCCGCCAGCTCCAGGCCCTGGCCACCAACTGCGAGCAGTTCGGAATCCCCCTCTACCCCATGGGCCACGCCAACCAGGGCATCGTGCACGTCATCGGCCCGGAGCTGGGCCTCACCCAGCCCGGCCTCACCATCGTCTGCGGCGACAGCCACACCTCCACCCACGGGGCCTTCGGGGCTCTGGCCTTCGGCATCGGCACCAGCGAGGTGGAACACGTGCTGGCCACCCAGACCTTGCCGGCAAAGCGCCCCGGCACCATGGCGGTCACCGTCGAGGGCGACCTGCCCGCCGGCGTCACGGCCAAGGACGTCATCCTCGCCGTCATCGGCCGCATCGGTACCGGCGGCGGGGTCGGCCACATCGTGGAGTACCGGGGCTCGGCCATCCGGGCGCTGTCCATGGAGGGGCGCATGACGGTGTGCAACATGTCGATCGAGGCAGGTGCCCGGGCCGGGATGATCGCGCCCGACGACACCACCTACGCCTGGTTGGAAGGTAGGGCACGAGCCCCCAAGGGCAACGACTGGGACTCCGCCCTCGACCACTGGCAGTCCCTTCCCACCGACCCGGGAGCCACCTTCGACCGCGAGGTCATGATCGACGCCGCCACCCTTGTGCCCCACGTATCGTGGGGCACCAACCCGGGGCAGGTGGTGGGCATCGACGGCACCGTCCCCGACCCCGATGCCCTCGCCGATCCCGGCCAGAGCGAGGCGGCCAGGCGAGCCCTGGCCTACATGGGCCTCCAAGTCGGCACGCCGATGCGCGACATCGCCGTCGACACGGTGTTCATCGGCTCCTGCACCAACTCCCGCATCGAGGACCTGCGGGCTGCGGCCACCGTCGTCGACGGGCGCCACGTGAGCCAGGGCATGCGGGCCCTCGTCGTCCCCGGATCCATGCGGGTCAAGGCCGAGGCCGAGGCCGAAGGCCTCGACCGGGTCTTCACCGCCGCCGGGTTTGAGTGGCGCTCGGCCGGCTGCTCGATGTGCCTGGCCATGAACCCCGACAAGCTGAGCCCCGGTGAGCGCTGCGCCTCCACCTCGAACCGCAACTTCGAGGGACGCCAGGGTGCCGGTGGACGCACCCATCTGGTGTCGCCCGCCGTCGCTGCCGCCACCGCCGTCGCCGGCCACTTCGCCACCCCCGAGGAGCTCTGAACCGATCCATGGAAGCCATCCGCACCATCACCGGCACCGCCGCACCGCTCGACCGTGGCGATGTCGACACCGACCAGATCATCCCCAGCGACTGGCTCAAGCGCGTGGAGCGCACCGGCTACGGCCAGGGCCTGTTCTCGGCCTGGCGCGACGATCCCGAATTCGTCCTGAACCGATCCCGCCACGACGGCGCATCGATCCTCGTCACCGGACCGAACTTCGGCACCGGGTCGTCGCGCGAGCACGCGGTGTGGGCCCTGCAGGACTACGGCTTCAAGGCGGTGATCTCACCCAGCTTCGCCGACATCTTCCGCACCAACTGCACCAAGGCCGGGCTGCTGCCCGTGGAGGTCGACGAGATCAGCGCGCGGATCCTGCTCGGCGCCGTCGAGGCCGACCCCACCACCGAGATCACCATCGACGTCGAAACCCGACGTGTCCAGGCGCCCGCCGCCAACCTGGACACCACCTTCCCCCTCGACGACTTCACCCAGTGGCGGTTCCTCCAGGGCCTCGACGACATAGGCCTCACGTTGCGCAACGTCGACGCCATCGCCACGTACGAAGCCGACCGGCCACCGTGGCTGCCGACGACGGCCGGGTGACCACCCGGGAGTGGGATGCCGCCACCTACGACCGCGTCTCGGACCCCCAGGCCCGCTGGGCCACGCCCCTCCTCGACCACCTGCCCACCGACGGCGTGGCGCGGGTGCTCGACGCCGGCTGCGGCAGCGGGCGGGTGACCCAGGCCGTCCTCGATCGGCTGCCCGCCGCCCGGGTGATCGCTCTCGACGGTTCCAAGCAGATGCTCGCCGAGGCCGCCCGCCGGCTAGGCCCGGCCGTCGACGCCGGGCGCGTTTCCTTCGTGCACGCCGACCTGGGCCGACCGCTGACCCTCGATGAACCCGTCGACGCAGTGGTGTCCACCGCCGCCTTCCACTGGGTGACCGACCAGGACACCTTGTTCGCCAATCTCGCCGCCGTGCTCCGACCCGGCGGCCTGCTGGTGGCCCAGTGCGGCGGCGCCGACAACATCGCCTCGGTCATCCGGGCCCTCGACGCCGTCGGGGCCACCTGGCGTCCCTGGCACTTCGCCACGCCGGCCGAGGCCACCAGGCGCCTCGAGGCGTCCGGCTTCGGCTCGGTCCGAGCCTGGCTCCACGACGAACCGACGGCCTTCGAACCCGGCCCCCCCACGGAGGAGTTTCTGGCCACCGTCGTGCTGGGTGCCCACCTCGAACGGATGGCACCCGAGGCGCGGGGCCCGTTCGTGCACTCGGTGGCCGCCGGCCTCTCCGAGCCGTTCATCGACTACGTGCGACTCAACCTCCTGGCCGTTCGCATCGGGTCCACGGGCGACTGACCGCGGCAGCCGGCGCGACCGCGTGGGCGACCTCCAGGGCGCCGTGGGTATCTGGTACCGCATCGGGGCCGACCTGCCTCGCGTAGCGGACGGAATGGGGCCATGCTGCTGATGATGGAGGTCGTCGTCGTCACCGCCGAGCAGACCCGGCCGCTTCGGCACCTGATCCTGCGGCCGACCCAGCCGGCGGAGGCGACGGAGTACCCGGGTGACCACGACCCCGACACCCGGCACTTCGGCGCGTTCGACGGGGGACGCCTCGTTGGGATCGCATCCCTGTACCGGGAACCGCGCGGCGACGGGCCCCCCGACGGTTGGCGCCTCCGGGGCACGGCCACCGCCGTCGCCGCCCGCGGCCAGGGAGCGGGACGAGCCCTGGTGGAAACGTGTCGCGACCATGTGGCCGGCCACGGCGGCGGGGAGCTGTGGTGCAACGCCAGGATGGTCGCCAGCGACTTCTACGCAGCGAACGGGTTCGACGTCATCGGCAAGGAGTTCGACATCGAGGACATCGGCGCTCACGTGGTGATGCGCATCGACGTGCCCCCCGCCACCTGACCCGCGGCGCGCGGCCGACACCCGCTCGGCGGGCGGTAGCCTCCGAGCGTGGAAGACCCCGAAGTTCTCGTTGCGTTCATCGACGAGGGAGCCCGGCGCGCCTTCGGCCCCACGTTGCATATCGAGGGCGACATCTTGTTGTTCGACGGGTGGTGGCCGGCGGGCGTGCGCATCTCGCCACGAACGATCGCCATCCGCGCCGAGGAACCCGACAGCAAGACCGACGCCCTCGAGCGCGCCGGTGACCGGCTGGTCGCCCGCGGCCTCGTCGACCTCGGCACCGACTACCCCCTCGTCGGGGCCATCACCTACGCCGAAATCGCCCTGCCGCCGGTGGCCTGGAACGTCTGGTCGGTCGACCCGGTCACGGCTGTCGACGACCTCAGCGCCAGGGCCGGGCAGGACAAGTTCCTCGGCGACGACCAGAGAACGCAGGGGCCCCAGGAGGCCGATTACAGCGCCGAGTTGGGCGGGGCCCGGCGCCTGTCGGGCCTTCCGGCGTCACTCATCCTCACCCTCGGCGTCGATCCGGATGTGGTCGACTCCATGACGGCCGTCCTGCCCGACTGCCGGTTCATCTCCAAACCCCTCGACGCCGTCACGCCCGATGCCTGTGGTTCCCTGCTCCCCACCATGATGGTCGTCGATACCACCACCGCCGTCGGCCGCGAGTTCATCATGGAGCTACGGGCCGCCGCCTGCGGGCGCACCGTGCCCGTGGTGGCCCTCACCGACGAGAGCGCCCTGCCCCTCGGGGCCGACGTCGCCTTCGCACCAACATCGGCGCCGATCAACTGGGTTCAGCCCATCCGCGCCCTGCTGCCCTAGCTTCGCTAGAAACCCTAGAAGGCGACCTCGGTGCGGGGGCCGACCGGGCCCGTCGACGGTGACAGGTTGGCGGCGCTGTTGATCAGGGCCAGATGGGTGAAGGCCTGGGGGAAGTTGCCGAGCTGGCGCTTGGCGACGGGGTCGTACTCCTCGGCGAACAGCCCCAAGTCGTTGCCGAGGGCGATCAAGCGCTCGAACAGCGCACGGGCCTCGTCCTGGCGGCCCATCAGGGCCAGGTTGTCGACGAGCCAGAAGGAGCACGGCAGGAACATTCCTTCGCCGGGGGGGAGCCCGTCGCTGCCACCTTCGGTGTCGTAACGGGCGACGAACCCGTCGGTGGTGAGGTCGCGTTGAATGGCGGCGACGGTGCTCTGCACGCGCTCGTCGGTGGCGGGCAGGAACCCGACGATGGGCATCATGAGCACGGCGGCGTCGAGCCGATCGGAACCGTAGGCCTGGGCGAAGGCCCTTTTCTCCGTGCTCCAGGCGTTGGCGCACACATCGGCGTGGATCTCGGCGCGTATGGCCCGGAAGCGCGCCAGATGTTTGTCGATGCTCGGGACACCCACGTCGGCGCCCAGGCGGACGGCGCGGTCGAACGCGACCCACGCCATCACCTTGGAGTGAGTGAAGTGCTGGCGCGGACCCCGCACCTCCCAGATGCCGTCGTCGGGCTGGCGCCAGGCCCCCTCCAGGAAGTTCAGGATCGCCCCCCCGAGCGCGAACCCCGGATGCGTCCCGTCCGAGACCTCGCGGACGCCGCTGTAGAAGCCCTGGAACAGAGCGTCGAGAACCTCGCCGTAGACGTCGAGCTGGAACTGGCCGGCCGCGGCGTTGCCGATCCTCACCGGCCGGGAGTCCTCGTAGCCGGGGAGCCAGTCGGCCTCCCACTCCATCAGGCGCCGCTCGCCTGCCGGCCCGTACATGATCTGCAGCTCGGCCGGGTCTCCGGCGACAGCCCGGAACAGCCAGTCGCGCCACGACGCTGCCTCCTTGACGTATCCACCCCGCAACAGGGCGATCAGGGTCAGGGTGGCATCGCGAAGCCAGCAGTAGCGATAGTCCCAGTTGCGCACGCTGCCCGGCCATTCCGGCAGTGAGGTGGTGGCCGCCGCCACGATGCCGCCGGTCGGCGCGTAGGTGAGGGCCTTGAGGGTGATGAGGGACCGCTGGACCAGCTCAGGCCACTCACCCCGGTAGGTGCTCTGCGCCGACCATTCCTGCCACCACGCCGTGGTCGTCGCCAACGCCCGCTCCGGCTCCACCCGGTGCGGCATGTCGTGGTGGGACGGGAACCACGCCAACCTGAACGACACGCGCTCGCCGGCGTCGACGTCGAACTCAGCCTCGGTCCGGTGGTCGACGCCCGTGAGCTCGACCGAGGTCTGCAGCAGCACCGAATCGGGGCCGGCGACGGCCAGGATGCCGCCGTCGACCGCCTTCACCCACGGCATGATCGAGCCGTAATCGAAACGAACGACGAGCTCGGTGCGCATCCGAACGCGTCCCCTCAGGCCCTCGACGACGCGCACGACGTCGATGGTCTTGCCGCGAATCGGCATGCAATCGGTGACGCGTACCGCGCCCTCGTCGAACTCGAACTCGGTCTCGAGCACGAGGGTGTCCTTCCGGTACCGCCGGCGGGTCGCCCGCCCACCGGCGGTGGGCGCGAGGAGCCAGCGGCCGTGGTCCGGACCACCGAGGAGGGCGGCGAACACGGCACCCGAGTCGAAACGCGGCACGCACAGCCAGTCGATCGACCCGTCGTCGCCGACGAGCGCCGCTGTCTGTGTGTCGCCGATGAGTGCGTACTGCTCTATTCGCCCTGCCACCAGACTGCGAAGATTAGTGCCCCCATCAGGTGTGGTCGGCGACGTCCACGGCCGGCGTGGATGCGGCAGACAATGCCTGATGGGGCACTACGGGCCGATCTCGGCGTGGCGCACCTCGGCACGGGCACGGACCCGCACCACCTTGTTCACGGCGTTGAGAAAGGCCCTCGCCGACGCCTCGACCACGTCGGTCGACACGCCCCGGCCCGACACCCTGGCCCCGTCGGCTTCCACCTGGATGATGACGTCGCCCAGGGCGTCAACCCCGCCCGTGACCGCCGACACGTTGAACCCGGTGAGGGCCGCGTCGACGCCGGTGGCGGCTTTGATGGCCTGGCAGGCGGCGTCGATCATGCCGTCGCCGTCGGCTGACGCGTCGAGCTTCTCGCCCTGGCGGATTAGCACCACCCGGGCCCGGGGAATACCGACGGTGCCGCCCACCACCTCCAGGGCCTCCAGGGTGAACTCGGGGGCGACGCTCGTGCCCAGCTCCTCGGCCACGATGGCCTCCAGGTCGGCATCGGTGATCTCGACCTTGCGGTCGGCCAGCTCCTTGAACCGGGTGAACGCCGAGTTGAGGGCGTCGCCGGAGATGGTGATGCCCATCTTGTCGAGGGTGTCGCCGAAGGCATGTCGGCCGGAGTGCTTCCCGAGCACGATCTGGCTGCCCACCTGGCCCACCGCGCCGGCATCCATGATCTCGTAGGTGGAACGGTCGGCCAGCACGCCGTGCTGATGGATTCCCGACTCGTGGGCGAAGGCGTTGCGGCCCACGACAGCCTTGTTGTACTGCACGGGGTACCCGGTGAGGCGGCTCACCATACGGCTCGTACGGGCCAGCTCCTCGGTGTGCACGCCGGTGCTCAGGCCGGGGAACTGGTCGGGGCGGATGGCCAGCGCCATCACGACCTCTTCCAGAGCGGCGTTGCCGGCCCGCTCGCCGAGCCCGTTGACGCACACCTCCACCTGGCGGGCACCGGCCTGTACCCCGGCCAGCGAGTTGGCCGTGGCCAGGCCGAGGTCGTTGTGGCAGTGCACCGACGTGACGTAGTCACCGGTGACCTCCCGGCCGATGTACTGGATCAGGGCGCCGAAGTCCCACGGGATCCCGTACCCCACCGTGTCCGGGATGTTCAGGGTGGTGGCGCCGGCGTCGACCGCCGCCTGCAGCACCTCCAGCATGAAGTCGAGCGGGGTGCGGGTGGCGTCCTGGGGGCTGAACTCCACGTCGTTCGTGTGTTCACGGGCTCGGGCCACACCGGTGCGGGTCACGTCGACCACCTGGGCCTGCGTCATGTGCAGCATGTGCTCCATGTGGTTCGGGCTGGTGGAGATGAACACGTGGATGCGTGCCCGGGCGGCGTCGCGGAGGGCGTCCCAGCAGCGGTCGACGTCGGCCATCTGGGTGCGCGACAGGGCAGCGATCACCGGACCTTCGACGGTGCGGGCGATGGCCTGGACAGCCTCGAAGTCGCCCTGGCTGGCCACGGGGAACCCGGCCTCGATGTAGTCGACCCCGAGACGAGACAGTTGCTCGGCGATCTCCAACTTTTCACCGGCATCGAGCGAGATCCCGGGCGACTGCTCGCCGTCGCGCAGGGTGGTGTCGAAGATGGT